>DATJHN010000519.1:0-12471 GCA_035493915.1 Bordetella sp. | reverse complement strand
TATACCCACGCCCGCATCGGCGCCGCCGTTCGAGCCATTCGCCAGTTGGCTAAGGATGGCTTCGCCGCTTTCCAGCTTGACGCGTACCTCCAGCTGGGAACCCAGGTACACCGTGGATTCCACCACGCCGGGCAAGGCATTGCCGCCGCTGGGCGCGGTCGCCAGGCGCACCCGTTCCGGCCGCACGCCCACGTGGCGGGCGCCGGCCAGGTCGTTGGCAACGCGTATGCGCGCGCCTTTCGCCGTGCCGAATACTCCGCCTTCGGCCAGCCCGCCCTGGAAGAAATTCATCTTGCCCAGGAAGTCCGCCACGAACCGATTGGCGGGCCGCTCGTACACGGCGTCGGGCGTGCCCACCTGCTGCACCTTGCCGTCGTGCATGATGGCCATGCGGTCGGACACGGCCAGGGCTTCTTCCTGGTCGTGCGTGACGAACACCGTCGTCAGGCCCAGGCGCTGCTGCAGCGCGCGGATTTCCTCGCGCACCTCCAGGCGCAGCTTGGCATCCAGGTTGGACAGCGGTTCATCCAGCAGGAATACCTTGGGCTGGATCGCCAGGGCGCGCGCGATCGCCACGCGCTGCTGCTGCCCGCCCGACAGCTGGCGCGGATAACGATCGCGCAGCGATGCCATGCGCACCATATCCAGCACATTGCGAATACGTCCGTCGCGTTCCGCGGCCGGCACCTTGTGCATCTCCAGTCCGAACGCCACGTTCTGCGCCACGGTCATATGCGGGAACAAGGCATAGCGCTGGAACACCATGCCCGTATCGCGCTTGTGCACGGGCAGGTCCGTCACATCCTTGCCGCCGATGCGGATGGTTCCGGCCGACGGCGCGAGAAAGCCGGCGATCATGCGCAGGGTGGTCGTCTTGCCGCAACCGCTGGGACCGAGAAAGGCAACCAGTTCGCCATCGGCGATTTCCAGCGAAAAATCGGCCACCGCGACCGATGCGCCGAATTGCTTGTGAAGACTCTCGAGCGTAACTTTGGCCATGCTTACACTACCTGGCTGAGTTTGACGAAGCGGTCGGTCACCAGCATGATCAGCCCCAGCAGCAAGATCTGCACGGACGACACCGCGGCGATGGTCGGGTCGAGATTGAATTCAAGGTACTGCATGATGGCGATGGGCAGCGTGGTATGGCCCGGCCCTACCAGCGACAGTGACAGTTCCAGGTTTTCGAACGACACGATGAAACTGAACAGGGCCGCCGCGACGATGGCTGGCCGCAGCATCGGCAGCGTGATGCGCATAAAGGCCACGCGGCCACTGGCGCCCAGGTTGCGCGCCGCTTCCTCGATGGACGGATCCAGTCCCGCCATGCTGGCGGTGACCAGGCGCACGGTCCATGGAATCGTCAGGCAGACATGCGCGATCACCAGGCCGCCGTAAGTGCCGACGATGTCGCGGTCCAGGGTGTTTTCCGCGCGCAGGTAGAACAGATAAATGGCGATGCCCGCCACGATGCCCGGAACCAGCAGCGGCGATAGCAGCATGGTGTTCACCGACGATGCGCCCGCGAAGCGATAGCGCGTAATGCCCAGCGCCGCCATCACGCCCAGCACGACGCCGCATACCGCCGCCAGCAGGGCCACCTGCAGGCTGAACACGAATCCGTTGGCGAAGGCCTCGTTGGCCCAGGCCTTGACGTACCACTGCAGGGTATAGCCGGACGGCGGAAAGTAAAGAATCGCGTCCTTGAAAAAGCTCAGCCACACCACCACGATCAGCGGGCAGAGCATAAACAAGTACATCAATGCGACAAAGGCCCGGTGCAGGAACCTGGCCCACGGAAAGCGGGCCCGGCGCCTGAGCACGGCCCGCTCCGCGTCCACGGCGGAAGTTGCTGTCGTAGCCAAGAAGCGTGTCCTCAGTGCGTCTCGCGCCGGTGACGGGAAGAGCCCCGCGAAAAAAACCCCGGCAGCGATGGTGGAACCCGCATCTTAGGAAGCTGCCCTGTCCGCTGGAATAATGGTTAACCTCAATAGCGGTATCGGCAGTACCACGCGCCTGGGCGCGGTAGTACCGTCATACGCCGCCGTCGGTCAGCCGGTACCACGTCACCACGGCATTCACGTAGATGCGGCGCAGGCCGTACAGCGGGAAAGGCTTGATCGGCGTAAGGGGAACGGGCAGCACCGCGCGGTTGCCGGAGCGGGCGTATTCGGCCATGGCCTTGCCCATCGAGGTTTGCAGGCCGACGCCGCGGCCCTGGCAACCGATGTCGATCAGCAGCCCCGGTTCGGGCTCGTGCAGATGGGGCAGGTAATCGCGGGTAATGGCGACACGGCCGCACCAGCGGTACTCGAAGGGAATGCCGGCGACCTGCGGGAACATTTTCACCATCACCCGCTCCAGGTGCTTCCAGTCGCCGGGGCCCTTGGGTTCGCGGAAAGGTCCGCGTCCGCCCATCAGCAGGCGGCCCTGATGATCCAGGCGGAAGTACAGCAGCAGATTGCGGGTGTCCGAACACACCTGGCCCTGCGGCAGGATGGAGGCGCGCACGTCTTCCGGCAGCGGTTGCGTGGCGACCTGGAAGGTATTGGCGTCGATGATGGTCGGCTTCAACCCCGGCCACAGATCGGCGCCGTAGGCGTTGGTGCACATCAGCACGCGGTCGGCGCTGGCCGTCGATCCCGACGCCGTGGTGGCGATCCACTTGCCGCCGTCGCGCCGGAGGCCGACGACGGGACTGGCGGTATGGACGCGCGCGCCCGCGTTCATCGCCGCGCGCGCCAGTCCGCGCACGTAGCTCAGGGGCTGGATGGTGCCCGCGCGGCCGTCCAGCCAGCCGCCCAGGTATTTGTCGGTGCCGAGCAGGGCGGCGATCTGTCCGCGGTCCAGCGCTCTCGCGTCAACCCCGCGCCGGGCCCATTGCGCGGCGCGGCGGTGGGCAATGTCCAGGGCCTGCGGCGTATGCGCGCCCTGGATCCAGCCGGCGCGGCGCCGCGGGACGTCCATGCCATGGCGTTCGATCAGGTCGAACACCATGTCGGCCGTTCCGCCGACGAACTCGATCAGCTGCTCGCCTTTCTCCGGACCATAGCGTTCCAGCAATTCGTCGGGGTCGTACTTCAAGCCGGGAATAACCTGCCCGCCGTTGCGGCCGGAACCGCCGAAACCGATCTCGCGCCCTTCCAGCACGACCACGTCGGTGCCGTTCTCGGCCAGATGCAGCGCGGCGCTCAGGCCCGCATAGCCGCCGCCGATCACCAGCACATCCGCGCGCGCGGCGCCGGCCAAGGGCTCGGTCGGCGGCGCGGCGGCCGCGGTCGCGGCCCAAAGGGAAGGCGACAGCGGGAATGGCTCCGTTCCATTGCCGTACAGCGATGCGTCGGCACCGTCGCGGTATTGAGCTTGCGGCATCGGATGGTCCTTACATGGGGTGCAGCACGCGCCGCAGGAAGTCCTGCGTGCGGGGATGACTGGGATGATTCAGCACTTCGCGCGCGATGCCCTGTTCCACCACCACGCCGCCGTCGAAGAACAGCACGCGGTCGGCCACTTCGCGGGCGAAGCTGATTTCGTGCGTAACGACGACCATCGTCATGCCGTCATCGGCCAGCTTGCGCATGACGCCCAGCACGTCGCCCACCAGCTCCGGATCGAGCGCCGAGGTCGGTTCGTCGAACAGGATCGCCTTGGGCTGCATGGCCAGCGCACGGGCGATTGCGACACGCTGTTGCTGTCCGCCCGACAACTGCGGCGGATGCGCGTGCTCCTTGTCGGCCAGGCCGACGCTGGCCAGCAGTTCGCGGCCGCGTTCGATGGCCTGTTTACGCGGTTCGCCCTTGACGTAGATCGGCCCTTCGATCACGTTTTCCAGCGCGGTACGGTGCGGGAACAGATTGAAGCGCTGGAACACCATCGATACCTGGGTACGGATCGACACGATGGACGACGCGTTGCAATCCACGCGCTGGCCGTCGATGGTGATCTCGCCTTCGTCGTAGCGCTCCAGGCCATTGATACAGCGCAGGATGGTCGATTTGCCGGAACCGGAGGGTCCGATCACGCACACGACTTCACCCTTGCTGATTTCCGCGTCTATGCCCTTCAGCACTTCCAGCGCGCCGAAACGCTTGTGCACGCCTCGCATCACGATCATTTGGCCGCGTTCCTTTTTTCCAGATGCCGGACCAGCAGGATCAGCGGCACGCACATTACCAGGTACATCAGGGCGACCAGCGTAAACACCGTGGCGTTCTTGAAGGTCGATACGGCGATCAGTTTGCCCTGCAGCGCGAGTTCGGCCACCGTGATGGTGGATGCCTGCGAGGAATCCTTCAACATCATGATCATGATGTTGCCATAGGGCGGCAGCACGATGCGCACCGCCTGCGGCAGCACCACGCGCCGCATCGTCAGGCTCCAGCTCATGCCCATCGCCATGGCCGCTTCCACCTGCCCGCGGTCGATGGCCTCGATGCCCGCGCGAAAGTTCTCCGACTGGTAGGCCGAATACGCGATACCCAGGCCGATGATGGCCGCCTGCACCGCGCTCAGCGAAATGCCGACGTCCGGCATGACGAAATAGATATAGAACAGCAGGACGATGATGGGAATGCCGCGCAGCACATTGATCAGTCCGGCACTGAACTTGGCCAGCCATTTGATGCCGGACACGCGCATCAAGGCCCAGACCAGGCCCAGCACCGTCGATAAGGCCAGCGACCCCACCGTCACCAGTATGGTCAGCTTGGCGCCTTGCAACAGGATGGGCAGGTACTCCCGCGCATCCTGGAAAAATTCCATCATCGTTTTATCCCCCGCTGCCTTTCCGGCTCAGGCCTCAGGCCAGGCCCCACTTCTTCAGGATGCCGTCTATCGTGCCATCGCCCTTCAGCTTTTTCAGCGCCGCGTTGATCTTGTTCAACAATTCGGTGTCGTCCTGGCGGACGGCGATGCCCACGCTGCCGGTCACGGCGGGCTTATAGCTCTTAACCATACGCAGATTGCTGAAGGCGCCGCTGGCGTTCTGGTTGATGGTGTAGGCGGCGATCGGATAATCCATGAATCCACCCTGGATGCGGCCGGCATTGGCGTCGCGCATCATATCGGGCGGGTTGTCATAGAGCTTGACCTCTTTGAACATGCCGCTGTCCTGGATCGGCTTGACGAAGGCGGTGCCGACCTGCACGCCCACGGTCATCCCTTTCATGTCGGCAAAGCCGGTGTATTCCTTGGTATCGCTCTTGGGCACCATCAGCCCTTCGCCATAGGTGTAGACGGGGGCGGAAAAAGCCACCACCTTCTGGCGCTCCGGCGTGATGAACATCGCCGCCGAGATCACATCGATACGCTTGGACTGCAGCGAGCCGATCAGCGCGGAAAACGACATCGGTTCGATCTGGACCTGGAAGCCGGCTTCCTTGCCGACCGCCTTCATGATGTCCACCATCACACCTTCGATGCTATTGGTTTTGGTGTCCAAAAAGGTAAAGGGACTGCCGGTCGGCGTGGAGCCGACCTTGACGACGGTCTGCGCGCCGGCAACGGCGGCGGCCGCCAGGGACAGCGCGGCGAAGGCGGTTACGGCGATGGATCTGAGCTTCATGGGTTGTCCTTTTATGGGTAGAGTGAAATCGCGTGACATCGATATCGCCGTGGCGGCGGATTCAGGGCTTATCCACGCCCCGCTTTCGCCGCCTTTCCTGCGGGCGGGGCGGCGATGCCTGGGCCTCGCCGCCGTCATCAGCCGCGACATTGCTGATGGCCCAGATCACTTCCGTGCGGGTGTCGCCCGGATTGCGCCAGCGCCGCGGCATGCGGCTGGCATAGCAAAAACTGTCGCCCGCGCGCAGCAGCAGCACGCGGTCTTCGATGCGCAGCTCCAGCAGTCCGCTCAATACCACCCCCACCTGCTCGCCCTTGTCGGTGATGAACAGGGCATCGCCGGTGGAGCCGCCCGGCGCGATGGAGATGCGGCATAGATCCATGGTGCGCGCGGCCGGCGGCGTCATGACTTCCTTGGCGATGCCTTTGTCGTCGATGCGCAGGACGCGGTGCGAGCCGGCACGTTCGACATTGTCGCCCGACGCTGTCCCATCGCATTCGGCATTGCGCAGCAGGCTATCGGGCGATACGCGCAGTTCGCGCGCCAGCGCGCGCAGCGTCTTTACCGAAATCGAGCTCAGACCGCGTTCGATCTGGCTTAACAAGCCCAGCGACATTCCGCAGGCCCGCGCCACGTCGGCCAGCGAACGGCCCTGGTCCTTGCGCAGTTGCCGCAGCTGCTCGCCCAGCCACAGGTCTACCAGCGTGTGCGCCTGGCGGACGGGGCGCGGCCCGGCCGCCGCGCGCACGGCCGGCGGTGGGCGTAGCTTGCGCGTGGCGACCGACAAGGGCATTGGAATGAAATTTTCATTTTCTTGTAATTTTCAATGCTAGTTTGGTGCCGTTACAAGCAGCAACCTAGGGACATCCCGCGCTTGCCCCTTGCAGACGGCACGGCTTTGGAACATGATCGCGGCACCGGCGATGCCCGCCGGCGTGTGCAGGGGCGGCAAGGCGGTCGCGCGAGCATGCAAGACGGCACGCAGCCGGCCCTCGTATCGGGAGGACATCATGCTTTTTCGACATCGCACGTTGATCATCGCCGCTTCGGCCCTGGCCCTGAGCGCATCCGCCGCCCTGGCGCAAACCACGGCTCCCGCCAAAACCCCCACCCCACAACAGAAACGCATGGCGGAATGCAGCACCGCCAACAAGGGCAAAACGGGGGATACCTACAAATCGGCGATGAGCGCCTGCCTGAAGGGCGAACAGCCCGCGTCCACGCTGACCCCGCAGCAACAAAAGATGAAAGACTGCAATGCGGAAGCCGGCAAGCAATCGCTGACGGGCGACAAGCGCAAGACTTTCATGAGCACCTGCCTGAAGGGTTAGGGCCGGTCAACCCTGGATCGGGATTTGCCGACGCGGCAGCCTGGCGGCTTCGTAAGGTCATAGACAGGTGACGTCCTGCTTGGTCCCGGTCCCGCCGTCAAAGCAGCTTGATCGCCGGGGCCCCGGGCGCCTATCGTGTGGCTGGCCGCTGCGCCCCGCCGTCGCGTTCATTCCACTTCCCAGGAATCCCTAGATGACCACACAACCCGTTCCGCTGGATCCCCGCATTGTCCAGGCCCTGTCGCACGTGACCACCGCCACGCTGACCACGGTCCTGTTGAAGAAAGGGCTGCGCAATGTCTGGATCCGCGGCGCCGCGCCGCTGCGTTCCGACAGCCCGCGCATCGTCGGCCGTGCCTTTACCTTGCGTTTCGTACCCGCGCGCGAGGACCTTGCGACGCCGGCTTCCTGGGCTTCGCCCATTTCCACCCGTGCGGCGATCGAAGCCATGCCGGCCGATTGCATCGCGATCGTCGACGCGCTGGGCGTGACGGATGCGGGTATCTTCGGCGACATCCTGTGCGCGCGCATGCGCAAGCGCGGGGTGGCGGCGCTGGTCACCGATGGCGTGGTGCGCGACCTGGCTGGCGTCCTGGGCACCGAGCTGCCCGTGTGGTGCCGTGGTGCCGCCGCGCCTCCTTCGGTGGCCGGCCTGACCTTCGTCGGCTGGCAGGAACCCATCAGCTGCGGCGGCGTCGCGGTCTTCCCCAATGACGTCATCGTTCTCGACGCCGACGGCGCCGTCCTGATTCCCGACGCGCTGCTGGAAGAAGTGGTACAGGCTGCCGTCGAACAGGAACAGCAGGAAACCTGGATCATGGAGCAGGTGGAAAGCGGTATGCAGCTGCCCGGCCTGTATCCGCCCAATGCGGAGAACCAGGCGCGCTACCAGGCCTGGCGCGCGCAACGGGAAGGCAAAAAGTCCTGAGTCCCCGGGCCGCCGGCGGCGTCAATCCTGCAAGCCACGCACATTGCGATACGCGCAATGGCGCGTATCGACGTAGCGGCGGCGGAATTCCACCGGCCGGTCCTGGAAGGTGTAGGCCGTGCGCTCCACCAGCAGGACCGCCGCGCCGGGCTTCAGGCCAAAGGCGCCGGCCACGCTCTCATCGGCTTCCGCGGCCGTGATGTCTTCCGACACACGCACCACCGACACGCCATAGCGCTCCTGGTAGAACCCATAGATCGAACCGCGCCGGGCCGCGAAATCCTGTGCCGACAGGTTCGCGAATACGTTCAAGGGGATCCACAGGCGATCCACCATCACCGGCACGCCATCCATCCTGCGCAAGTTCTCCACGCGGGCGATGGAACCGCCGCGCTCGACGCCGAACAGCGTGGCGAAACGTGCCGTGGCGCGCTCCTTGGCAAAGGACAACATCTCCGCGGTCACTTGCACCGCGGTTCCGGCGACCGGGTCGACGTAGTTGAAATACAAATCGAAGGCATGGCCGTCGGTAAAACGCGCCACCTCGGTGCCGCGGCCGGCGCGGCGCGTCAGCAGGCGTTCGGCCACCAGCAATTCCACCGCCCGGCGTATGGTGCCGATGCCCACGCCGAACAATCTCGCCAGCTCGGGCTCGGGCGGCAGGCGGTCGCCGGCCGCCCACACGCCGGTACGCAGGCGATCGACGATGCCGGCGCGGACGATTTCGTAAAGAGGCTGATCGAAGGAAGTCCCGCTGGCTTGCATCTGTGAACCCGGCATTGATGTCGCGCCATTGTATCAATTCGAATCATTCGAATGATTCGTTTGACGAAGCCGGCAGCTCGCATCTACACTCGCCGCAGGCCATGCCGGTCGGCATGCCACGCAAGGAGACTGAAGATGCCAAATCCCATCAAGCACATCGCCTTCCGGGTAGAAGACCTGGACAAGGAAAGCGCGTTCTACGAGAACGTATTCGGCTATACGCACGTCAATACCGTGCGCCGCAAGGGCAAACGGGGCGACCACATCTCGCGCCACCTGACGGACGGCTACATGGATCTGACCCTGATCCATTACGAATCGGCCGACTCGGACGAAGCCGATTTCGCCGGTCCGTCGCCGTGTATCCACCACATCGGCATGGAAGTCGACGATCTGGATGCCTTCATCAAGGCGATCCATGAAAACGGCGGCGAAATCCTGACCGAACCCGGCCATCTGCCGGTCAAGTTCCGCTCCCCGGGCGGCCCGGTGGCGGAAGTCGTGCCACGCAAGCGCTGGGAAAGCGAAACGCTGGCCGCCGGCGTGCACGGCGAAGTACTCGCCTAGGAAAAAAGAGACGCGCTGCCGTCCAGTAATCGCGCGGCTGCCATCGTGACGGCGGCTATCGCCCGGGCGGTTTTCTCAGCGAGGAAGCCGTCGGCTGCTCAGGCGGCCGCGTGCAGCGCGGGCGCATCGGCCGGCTCGGCCGTGGCCAGCATCAACTGATACAGGGCGTCGATC
This sequence comes from Bordetella sp., assembly GCA_035493915.1. Lineage (GTDB taxonomy): Bacteria > Pseudomonadota > Gammaproteobacteria > Burkholderiales > Burkholderiaceae_B > Bordetella_C. Next base: position 3,143 of record DATJHN010000519.1, on the reverse strand, counting down.
AGGTGCGATGGATAGATCGCGCCCACCAGCGTGCGCGCGGCGTCCACCACCGGCACGCAGGCAATGCCGGAAGCCATGGCCTTGGCCAGTTCGATCGCCGGCATGGCGGGCGTGGCGAAGGCCACTTCGGAACGCATGCAATCGCGCACGCTCAAGACGTGCGGCGCCGCTCCCGGCTGCCGCGCAAGCTCCAGCCGCAGCTTGCGCGCGACGGCATCGCCGTGCGACAGCACACCCAGCAGCCTTCCCTGATCGTCCACGACCGGCAGCGCGGCCAGACGATGGTGATCGAGCAAACGCATCGCCTGGTCCAGCGATGCGTCATCACGGACCACGACCACGTCGCGCGCCATGACTTGTCCGCAATCCAGGCCGCCGAAGCGCCGCAGGCTGGCGCGGCGTTCCGCTTCCAGGACGATATCGGCCAGGTCTTCCTTGCTGATGTCCAGCAACTGATCGTGGTTGCGCAGCGCGTCGTCCAGGTCGTCGCTGGTAAAGCCCAGGCGCGTCGAAGCCGCGCCGTTCAGTGCCACGGGCGCGGTATCGACGTGGCGGCGCGGATAGTTGCGCTTGAATACGCCGTTGAACACGATCGCGATGCACAGCAACACCGCCGAATTCAGCGCAACGGGATACAGCGCGAACGCGTAACCCAGCTTGGCGATGGACGGGCCGCCCAGCACGGCGGTCAGCGCCACCGCGCCGCTGGGCGGATGCAGGCAGCGCAGCGAGAACATCACCGCGATGGCGGCAGCCGCGGCGCAGGCGGCAGCCAGGCCAGGATCGGGAATCCATCGCGCGAAGAACACCCCCACCAGCGCGGCGCTGACATTGCCTGCCATCAGCGACCATGGCTGGGCCAGGGGGCTGGCGGGGGCGGCAAAGGCCAACACCGCCGACGCTCCCATGGGCGCGATGAACCAGGGGTTGGCCTCGCCCAGCACGTGGCGGGCGATCCATTCCGTACACAGCAGGCCCATCAGGGCGCCCAGGGCACCATGGAATTTGTCACGCGCGCTGGCCCCGACGGGTGCCGGCGCGAATGCGCTCAATCGATGCTTCAACCAGCTGAACACGCTGCGTCTCCAAGCCGGCGCGCCTATGGTCAAAATGCAGATGGCGCGCGGACGGCCGGGAAATTTAGCATGCCGGCTTATGCCTGCCAGGCATACGCTTATGTCCGGCCGAACGTCTACGCATGCAACGCATGGTTGGGCGCGAAGCGCGCCCGGTACTGCTGCGGCGTGACACGCAGTCGCCGCAGGAACAAGCGGCGCAAATTCTGTTCGGTCCCGTGGCCGGTGTCGGCCGCGATGCGTTTCAGGGGCGCGACGCTCGCTTCCAGCGCCCGGCAGGCCGCTTCAAAGCGCATGCACTCGACGGTCTTGGCGGGCGTGCGCCCCACGGCCGCCGCATATGCCCGCGCGAAAGTGCGCGGCGCCATCCCTGCCTGTTCGGCCAGGCGCTCCACCCGCAAGTCCTCGTGCAGATGGGCCGCCATCCAGGCGTGCAGCTCGGTGAACAAAGTTTGCCCCGCCCCCTGCTGCGCCAGCAGGGGAACGCTGAACTGCGACTGTCCGCCAGGACGCTTGATGAACATGACCATGTCGCGCGCGGCAGCCAGCGCGATGCGGTGGCCCAGGTCCGCTTCGACCAGCGCCAGTGCCAGGTCGATACCCGCCGTCACGCCGGCCGACGTCCAGATACGGCCCTGCTGGATAAAGATGGGCTCGGCATCGACGCGCAGTCCCGGATACATGGCCTGCAGGCGCTGCGCCCATCTCCAGTGCGTGGTCACGCGCAGACCTTCCAGCAGGCCGGCTGCCGCCAGCAGAAAGGTGCCCGTGCATACCGAACAGATACGCTGGGTACGGCTGGCGTGTTGCCCGATCCAACGGGTCAGCCCCGGCTCCACGACCAGTTGGCCGTCCGGGCTGCCGCCCGGCGCGATCAGCGTGTCGATGACGCGTCCTTCCAGTGCGGCCAATGGCACCGTGGCGATCGCCAGGCCGGCGCCTGTTGTTACCGCGCCGCCCGCTTCCGACGCAACGACGATTTCGTAGGGTGCGCCGCGCCATTCGCCCGACGCCACGGCCTGCCGGTTCGCCGTTTCGAAGGCCTGCACGGGGCCGGTGATGTCCAGCAGATTCGCGCCGCGGTAGCTCAGCATTACCACCAGGCGGCGCTGCGCCGGCCATGCGTCGTCACGTGCCTGCTGCCTGTCGCGTGTCATTCGATCCTCGATCCCATTCGTAGCCCGGCCGGGCAACCAGGCTGGCGCGTCCTTATGCGGTCGCGCCAGCGACACCGCCGCGGCGCATCGCCAGATGCCACCACAGGGTCATCGCGGCCGCCAGCGCCACCACCGGGAGCATAGCGGCGTTCAGCGCGAACCATCCGAAATGCTGCAGCGCCGGTCCCGCCGCCAACGTAGCCAGTGCCGTCGCGATATAGCGCAACAGCTCGGCGCAGCCTTGCGTGGCGGCACGTTCACCGGGGCGATAGCAGCGCGCCAGCAGCGTGGTCCCGCCGACGAACATGAAATTCCAACCCACGCCCAGCAGAAACAGCGAGATATGGAACGCCGCCACGCTGGTGGAGGACATGGCCGCCAAGGCGCTGGCCACGTTCAGGACCATGCCGGCGTAGAGTACCGGTGCCAGTCCGGCGCGCGCGATCAGCGCGCCCGCGAAAAACGACGGTGCGTACATGCCGACCAGATGCCACTGGATAATGCTCGCGCCCTGGTCCATGGTGTGCGACCAGGCCACGGCGGCCAGCGGCGCCGCGGTCATGACGGTCATCATCGACACCGAACCGACCACGTTGTTGGCGACCGCGGCGATGAACACCGGCTGCCGCGCGATCTGCGCCAGTGGCCTGGCCGTTGCGGCCGCCACGGCAGGCGTGCCAGGGGCAGCACCGACGGCGGACTTGGCGGCAGTGCCCTGCACAACGGCAGCGCCCGTCGCAACGGCAGCGCCCGTCGCAACGGTAGCGCGCGTCGCAACGGCAACGCCCCCGATCGCGGCGGCAGCGGCGGGACCGGACGCTTCGGAAACCTCGGCCTCCTGCGCCTCCCGGTATCCCACCCACAGGATCGCGGCGGACGCCACGCCCAGTAGCGCGACCATCAGGTAGGC
>DATJHN010000518.1:0-16915 GCA_035493915.1 Bordetella sp. | reverse complement strand
ACCGGCCGCTGGCGACTGCATCCGCAGGGCGACGCGGCGCAGGGCGGCCCCGGAGTATCCATAAGCAATCCCGCCATCCTGGCCTTCATGTCACGCAATTACGATCGGGACGGGCAAGGCCGCTGGTTCTTCCAGAACGGCCCGCAGCGCGTCTATGTCCGGCTGGACGCGGCGCCCTACATCCTGCGCACAGGCGATAGCGCCGCCACGCTGGAAACCCACACCGGCCTGCAGGTGCGGGACGTCACGGCCTGGTACCTGGACGAATCCGATCGCCTCTACGCCCAGACCGACGCCGGCCCGGGCATGATCGCCGGCCGCGACGTAGCGGTCCTGATGGAAGCCATGCGGCTGGACGACGGCACCGACGCATTGGAAGCCGCCGCGGGTCTGCGCGGTACCGACAGCCTGCCCGTGCGCCACCCGGCATCGAAGGCGGCCGCGCCGCTGCGCCGCCTGCGCGACGACGCGCTCGAGCGCGAACTGGGGTTCGTGGCGAATCCCGCCGCCGATGCCAAGCCTGCCGCGCCTTAGATGCGCCTTAGACGCGCGCTAGCCGTTAGAATCGGCATCATGAGCGAACAGCCCCCCCACTATTTCCCGGCCCCGCGCCGCGCCAATTTCTGTAGCCAGTGCGGATCGCCGGTCAATCGGCGCGTGCCGGACGGCGACAACCGTGAACGCGATATCTGCGACCACTGCGGCGCCATCCACTACCAGAATCCCCGCGTGGTGGTCGGCACGGTACCGGTGTGGGAAAACCGCATCCTGCTCTGCCGGCGCGCCATCGAACCGCGCTACGACACATGGACGTTGCCGGCAGGTTTCATGGAATTGGGAGAAACCTCGGCCCAGGGCGCCGCGCGCGAAACCCTGGAAGAATCCGGTGCCCGCGTGGAATTGGGCGAGCTGTTCACCGTCATCGATGTCCCCCAAGTGGACCAGGTGCATATTTACTACCTGGCCCACGCACTGGGCCCGGACCTCGATCCCGGCCCGGAAAGCCTGGACGCCCGGTATTACGATGAATCGGAAATCCCCTGGGACGACCTGTCGTTCCGCACGGTGGTCACCACGCTGCGGCACTTCCTGGAAGACCGCCGCCGCGGCGTCTTCAGCGCCCACCGCTACTCGCTCGAACATCATTGAAGCTACCCTGGGTTGATCCCGATACGCCGTTGCCGCCGGTCGAGTACGCATTGAGCGACCCCGACGGCCTGCTCGCGGCCGGCGGTGATTTATCGGTGGAGCGCCTGACCGAAGCCTATTCCCGCGGCATCTTTCCCTGGTATTCGGAAGGCGAGCCGGTCCTGTGGTGGTCGCCGAATCCACGCATGGTGCTGGCCTGCGATGATTTCGCGGTCTCGCATTCGATGGCCAAGCTGCTGCGCCGTCTGGGCCGCGAAGAACAGCAGCCTGATGCGCGCACCCAGGTGCGCGTGGACACGGCATTCGAGCAGGTCTTGCAAGCATGCGCGGCACCGCGCGACCGTGCAGGGACCTGGATCACCGCAACCATGCGCGAAGCCTACACGGCCTGGCATCATGCCGGCACCGCGCACAGCGTGGAGGTCTGGGTGGACGGCAGACTGTGCGCCGGCCTGTACGGCATCAGCCTGGGCGCCATGTTCTACGGCGAATCGATGTTCACCCATATCACCGACGGCTCGAAAATCGCGCTGGCACACCTGGTGCGTTTTCTGGCCAGCCACGGCGTCCCGTGGATAGATTGCCAGCAACAAACGCGTCATCTCGCCAGCCTAGGCGCGCGCCCCCTGCCGCGCGCGCAATTCGTGGCCCGTGTCAGCGAACTGGTGACGCGTCCCGCGCCGCCCTGGCAGCGTGGCCGGCTTGATACACAGGGCCGCCTGCTGCCTTTGCCCGAGGCGACGCCGTAGCGCTTGGCGCGTTATCATGTCCACACCGCCGCAGGGCCTCACACCCGCCGGCGGCCGCGCATGAGCCAGCTAAAAGAACTCCCTTTTTCTACCCTCCAGTTCTATGCCACGGCCCCCTACCCTTGCAGCTATCTGCCCGGGCGACAGGCACGCTCCCAGGTAGCCGCACCCGGACACCTGATCCATGCCGGCACCTATTCGCAGCTGGTGGAACAGGGCTTCCGGCGCAGCGGGCTTTTCACGTACCGCCCCCATTGCGACGGATGCCAGGCCTGTATCCCGGTGCGCGTGGATACCGCTCGCTTCACGCCCAGGCGCAGCCAGCGCCGCGCCTGGACGCGCCACAGCGACCTGCGCTCTTTCGTGGCCGAGCTGGCCTGGTCGCCCGAACACTACGAGCTCTATACCCGCTATCAGCAAGGACGCCATCCCGGCGGCGGCATGGATGAAGACAGCCGCACGCAGTACGCGCAGTTCCTGCTTACCAGCCGCGTCAATACGCGCCTGGTCGAGTTCCGCACCCCGGAAGGCGTGCTGGCCATGGTGTCGATCATCGACGTCCTGGACGAAGGGCTGTCCTCGGTCTATACCTTCTACGACCCCGCCATCCCCGGCAGTCTGGGCACCTACAGCATCCTGTGGCAGATCGAGCAATGCCGCGCCCTGGACCTGCCCTGGCTGTACCTTGGGTACTGGATCGGCGCCAGCCGAAAAATGGCCTATAAGGCCAGCTTCCGTCCGGCCCAGTTGCTGATCGACGGCAACTGGCAAGCCCCGCCCGCGCAGGACGATATCGAGCACTGACGCCGCGGTTGGCTCTACAATGCCGCCCCATGTCTATCCTGTTCAATGCCTATCCCCTCGCGCGCCAGGCCCTGTTCGCCATGGACGCGGAAACCGCCCACGAAGTCACGCTGAAAAGCCTGCAGCGTGCCTACGAATGCGGCGTGACCCGCTCACTGATGCATGCCGCGCCCCTCGCCCCCATTACGCTGATGGGGCTGCGCGTTCCGAATGCCGTCGGCCTGGCCGCGGGCCTGGACAAGAACGGCGCCTATATCGACGCCCTGGGCAACCTGGGGTTCGGCTTTGTCGAGGTCGGCACGGTCACGCCGCGCCCGCAGCCGGGCAACCCCAAGCCGCGGCTGTTCCGTCTGCCGCGCGCCAACGCGCTGATCAACCGGCTGGGATTCAATAATCTGGGACTGGATGCCTTTATCGCCAATGTCACGCGCAGTCAATGGCGCGCACGTGGCGGCATCTTGGGGCTGAACATCGGCAAAAACGCCGACACGCCGATCGCCCAGGCGGCGGACGATTATCTGAAGGGCCTGCGCGGCGTGTTTCCGCACGCGGACTACGTAACGGTCAATATTTCATCGCCCAACACGCAGAACCTGCGTTCCCTGCAGGGCGGCGATGAACTCAGCGACCTGTTGGCCCGTCTGCGCGATACGCGCAGGGAACTGGCCGACACGCACGGGCGCGACGTACCGCTGGCGGTCAAGATCGCACCCGACCTTACTCAGGAACAGGTCGATGCCATCGCCGACATCCTGCCCCGCTACGGCGTGGACGGCGTCATCGCATCGAACACCACGCTGTCGCGTGAAGGCGTCGCGGGCCTGCCCCATGCCGACGAGGCGGGTGGCTTGTCCGGGCCTCCGGTGCATGAGCTCTGCCTTGCGGTGATCTCCCGCCTGAAACAGCGCCTGGGATCGACGATGGCCATCATCGGCGTGGGCGGCATCCACAGTGGACGCCAGGCGGCGGAAAAAATGGCTGCGGGCGCGGATGCAGTACAGCTTTATACGGGCCTGATTTACCGTGGCCCCGCGCTGGTGCGCGAATGCGTGAACGCAACGGCCGTACGAGGCGGGTAAGAAAATAGCCGGCGTGCTGCCCTCAAGGGTTGCTTTTTGCCTTGGGGCGGCCCGGCAGCAAAAAACCCTCACGCCGAGCCATTTCAAGACGAAAAAAGGGCCGCCTAATAGGCGGCCCAGGCTCCAGCTCTGCTCAAACTGGTTTACTTCGATGACGCCTGCAGCGGCGTCGCGGCACGTGCCGGTCCGGTGGACTTAGGCGGCGGCGCGGCGGCTGCGCGGCGAGGCAACCTTGTTGGCAACATCGGCGGCATCCGAGGCAGCCTTGAAGGTCGCGTTGGCGGCGGCATTCAAATTGGATTCGGCAACTTCGGCAGCCTGCTTGGCGGCCTTGGTCATCGAATCGTATGCGCTGGTGGCGGTAGCAAGCGAAGACTTGATCAGAGCAACGGCACCTTCAGTACCAGTGGGCGCGTTCTTGGCCAACTGATCGATGGCTTCGGACAATTGCGCCTGGTTTTCGGCGATGTGCTCTTCGCCCAACTTGACCAGTTCGCCCTGCACACCGGCGACGATGTCATAGACGTGCTTGCTATAGGCCAGCGCTTTTTCGGCGCTCGGCTGCACCAGGCCGGTGGAGAACGACAGGGCTTCCTGCGGGTCCTTGACGTCGGCGGCTTGCTGCGAACGCAGCGCGACTTCGTCGATCGTGGCCTTGATGACCTTCATGTTCAGGTCGATCAGCTTTTCAAAGCCCGCGAACAGCGCGGACTGGGTGGCGACGATGGTGTTGATGCTGGCCTTTTGACGGGCGAATACTTGTTGGGGAATAGCGCTCATAAGTGGGATCTCCTCGATTTGCCCCTTCGCGGGGGGCGGAATTGACTACGGATGCGGAAGACGTTGCGAGGGTTCCATACTGCTGGGAACACCCCCGGCTCGCTGCTACCACAAGTCCCGAGCCGTTGTTGCACTGCACAATTCACATTCTAGACATCTGCATTTTGATGTCAAGCATTTTTGATGCGCTGCAACATACCAACACAATTCAGTCCGAACCGCCGCTCCCCAGCCAATATCGCACCGCAATATGACACGTTCAGCGGCCGGCCGAAAGATCGAGGTTCCGTGAAATGTACGCAACATGGGGAAACAACTAGGATGACGTGTCCCTGGTTATTGCCTAGACTAGAACCAGAGCTTGCCCAACGAGGTGCTCATACTAATTAATTGCGTAGCACATCCGCAAACCCAGGAGACAACATGCCTTTCCCTTCCCGTCGGCTAGCCGCCGTCCTTGCGGCCGTCACGCTGTCCGCGGCAGGCGCCGCGCAAGCCGAATATCCGGACCACGTGATCAACATGGTGGTTCCGTTCGCCGCCGGGGGGCCGACCGATAACGTCGCGCGGTCGCTGGCCGAAGCCATGCGTCCCACGCTGGGGCAATCCATCATCGTGGAAAACAAGGGCGGCGCCGGCGGCACGATCGGCACCACCTTTGCGGCGCGGGCGCCCGCCGACGGCTACACGATACTGCTGATGCACGTAGGCTTTTCCACGGCGCCGTCGTTGTACAAGGATCCCGGCTACGATCCCTACAAGAGCTTCGAGCCGATCGGCCTGGTGGTCGACGTGCCCATGACCATCCTGGCGCGCGACAATTTCCCGCCCAACAACATCAAGGAACTGGCCGAGTACGTCAAAAAGAACTCGGACAAGATCACCCTGGCCAACGCCGGCATCGGCGCCGCCAGCCATCTGTGCAGCACGATGCTGAACGAAGCCTTCGGCGTGAACCTGCTGACCGTTCCGTACAAGGGCACCGCCCCCGCCATGAACGACCTGCTGGGCAAGCAGGTGGACATGCTTTGCGACCAGACCACCAACACGACCCAGCAGATCAACGCCAAGAAGGTCAAGGCCTATGCGGTCACCAGCCTGAAGCGCGTGTCGACGCTGCCGGATCTGCCGACGATGGACGAGTCGGGCTACAAGGGCTTCCAGGTGGGCATCTGGCACGGCATGTGGGTGGCCAAGGGCACGCCCAAGCCTGTCGTCGACAAGCTGATCAAGGCCCTGCAGGCCGGCGTCAACGACCCCAAGTTCCAGGAACGCATGCAGACGCTGGGCGCCACGGTTCTGGTCGACGAAGCCAATCCGAAGGCACTGGACGCCATGGTCAAACAGCAAGTGCCTCAATGGGCCGAGCTGTTCAAGAAAGCCAAGATAGAAAAACAATAACGTCGCGCGGCACGCACCGCGCCTGAATCCCGCTCACCCGGGATTCATCGAAAACCCGGCTTAACGCCGGGTTTTTTTTCACCGCCGGGCCGCCCCTAGGTGAAAAGGCCCCCTTGGGGGGCAGCAAGCCGAAGGCGCGGCGTGGGGGCTCTTTCACCGCCGGGCCGCCCCGAGGTGAAAACGCCCCCTTGGGGGACAGCAAGCCGAAGGCGCGGCGTGGGGCGTCCCCCGACGGGTTCGGTCACGCGGCCTGCGCGCCGCCCTCCAAGCCGGGCTGATCGTCAGGCGCGATCTGGGCAAACTCCGCGTCCACCGTGGGTACGTCATATCCCAGCGAGGCGGAGATCCGTGCCGCCGTCTCCTTCAGCCGGCCGATCCATTCGTCCTGCATCCGTTCGGCTGGTGCCGAAATCGACAGTCCCGCCACCAGCTTTCCGCTGTCGTCGAGTATGCCAGCGGCGATGCAGCGCACCCCGACCTCCAGTTCCTCGTTGTCGCGGGCATAGCCATGGCTGCGCACGGTGGACAGCTCCCGTTCCAGCGTCTCCAGGCGCGTCAGGCTGTTTCCCGTATGGCCGGCCAGGCCTGTGCGCGACGCATAGGCCCGGACCTGCCGGGGTTCGGCCATGGACAGGAACAGCTTGCCCGTGGACGTCAGATGCAGCGGCGCGCGTCCGCCGATGGCGCGCACCACCTGCATGCCCGACCGCTCGCTCCATGCCCGGTCGATGTAGACGATCTCGTCGCCCTGCTGGACCGACAGGTTGATGGTCTGGCCGGTAATTTCATGCAGGTCGTGCATGGGCCCCTTGGCCGCGTCACGCACGTTCAGACGGCCTTTCACAAGTGAGCCCAGTTCCAGCAGACGCATGCCCAACTGGTAAACGCCATTGTCCACCCGCTCCACGTAGCGGCCCACCACCAGATCGTTCAGGATGCGGTGCGCCGTGGACGCATGCAGCCCCGTGGTCGCGGCAAGCTCCTTCAGGGTGACCGGCTCGGGCTGGGCCGCCAGCGCATCGAGCAGGCGCATGGCGCGTTCGATGACCTGGATGGCGATGGTGGCATGGCCACCGCCGGAGTGGTCCGTGCTACTGCCGTGCGAGGAAAGGCGGGTCATAAGCTCTCGGCGCCGGTCCCGCTGGCTCGTGCGATAAGCACGGCCATGCGGCGACGCAACAATTCGTTATTTCCCGTATTGTGAAATACGCAGGCAGGTTTGGCAACCGGAAGGTCAGGCTGTCGGCGTCAGCCGGCCGCCCAATCGTTCGACTTCCGCGCGCAGATGACTCATGGCTTCGGCCGCGGCAACAGGCTCGCCCTTCACGCCCAGGTCGATATGCGGCGAACGGCCGTCTTCGCCAACGCTGGGCAGGCTGAACGCCTTCACGCCAGGCCAACGCGACTGGATTTCTTCCATGACTGGCGCGATACGCGATTCCGGCAGGCCATAGACCAGGAAGGCATGCTCCGCATGCGCCGTCAGGTGATGCAGGTGACGGTAGCGCGTATCCAGCGTCCATTCCAGCATGGGCCACGCCATGACCGGAAAGCCCGGCACGAAGGTGTGCTCGTGGATGAAGAATCCCGGAATCCGGTTGTACGGATTTGGAACGACTTCGCAGCCCTGTGGAAACCGGCCCATTTCCAGGCGACGCTGGTTCTCCGGAGTGCTCATGTCCGTGGTGCCCTGACCCTTCGCGGCCATTTCGGCGCAACGCAGGGTGATTTCCCGTTCGGCATCGGGATGCAGCTCCAGCGGCACATCCAATGCCGCGGCGGCCGCCTGGCGTGTGTGATCGTCGGGCGTGGCACCGATGCCACCGCAGGAAAAGACGATGTCGCCGCCGGCAAAGCTGCGCCGATATGCCGCCACCAGCGCATCGCGATCGTCCGGCATGACTTCCGCCCACGCCAGGCGCAGCCCGCGGGCGGATAGTAATTCGACGACCTTGGAAAAATGCTTGTCTTGCCGCCGGCCAGACAGGATTTCGTCGCCGACGATAATCAGGCCGATGCGCGGCGTCGCGGGATCGAGGGACATTTCGGATTCCAATAAGGCATGTAAACGGTATGGCGGCACGCGAAGCACCGCGCCGCATTATCGCGCCATGTTGGATATGCCGGTACCCGAATCAACAAGATGCCTGGTTCGTCGACGCCGGCTTTGTCGATGCCCCGATCAGTAGGGCCCCATGTCGGATCTGTCGATGCCCGGATCAGTAGGCGCCATGTCGATGACTTTCTCCTGGCGCAGCCGCTGCAGGGCATCCAGTCCGTAATGCGCGTACACCAGCGCCGAAAACACCGGCAGAATCACCCAGGCCGGCGGCAGCAGATTGATCAGCGAACACACCAGCCCGACGATCCAGAAACCCAGGTTGTGCCGGCGCAGCAGAATGCGCCGCTCATCCGGACTGGCATGCTCGACGATGGCGTCGATGCGCATCATGCGCGAAAACGCAAAAGCCCACCAGAAAATCGACAGCAGTAACGCCATGGGCGGTACCAGCCACAAGGGCAGCGTCAGCAGCCATCCCAGCGCGAAAGCGATGCTGACCCAGAGCGCATTCCAGACGCTGACCGCGGTGCCGAACTTGCCCTGCTTGCCGACGGCGGAGTATTCCCGTTCGCTGACGTGCCGCAACACCAGCGGCATGACGAATATCGCCGCGATGGCCAGTCCCAGGATGCCGGAAACCGGCAACAGGATGGCGGCCGCCACGACGGGCACCAGATAGACCTTGAGCGAAAACAGTCCCACCGCTACCAGCCACTCGTCGACGTTGTTGACGACGCTCCAGCGCGACGCTTCGTCACGCAGCCAGTCGGTCAGCGGCGTCCAGCAGAACCACAGCAGCAGAATCGCGCCGACCAGCGCGATCAGGAAGGGCAGCAGCACGGCGAACAGCATGGCGGGATGGCATTGCGACACCGCCGCGCGCCTGAAGGCTTGCCATACGCCCGCCAGGCCGGCGGACACCGGCGGCGGAAGCGAAGGTAAAGAGGAGGATGCGGGCATGGGCAGGGTCCGTTTATGCATCGCAGGTATGATAGTTAAATACTTCCCCTGCCGCTTATATGTCCGCTCTAGAACCTGGTAACGATACAGCCGCCTTGCGCGACCTGCTTCAACGCCCCGACATCGACCTGGTCGCCTGCTTCTGCGCCGCCTGGTGCGATACCTGCCGGGAATACCGTCCCAAATTCGAAGCGCTCGCGGCACAAACGGCCGCGACGGCGTTCGCCTGGATAGATATCGAGGATCATCCCGAACTGCTGGGCGAAGAAGAAGTGGAGAATTTCCCGACGCTGCTCATCCAGCGCGCCGGCAAGACCGTTTTCTACGGTCCCATGCTGCCGCACATCGGCCACCTGGAGCGCTTGCTGGTTTCGCTGGGGCCGGACAGCGCCCTCGTCGCGACCGGATTGCCGGACGTGCGCGCAATGCTCGCCGGCTGATCCACAAAAACCCGGACCAGCACGCGAGTTCGGCGCGGCTTCAGGAGGGCTTGCGAGCCCCGCCCAGCAGGACTGCCACTTTGCGCTTGGGCGCGGCACCGCGCTCGCCGGCGGTCTCGGCGTCGGTCTCGGGCTGCGGCGCGGGATTGCTGGGCACGTAGGGCTTGAAGAAAAAATCGTCCACGGGTGCCTGGCGGGAGGACGATTCGCCGTAGCGCCGGTCGCCCGAGGGACGTCCGCGCGATTCGCGGCGCTCGCGTCCGCCCCGGGCTTCATCTCCATGGCCACGGCTGCGCGTGATCAATTCGGCCGGAACGTTGAGCTGACCCCGCGGCACCGGCCGCTTGATCAGTTTTTCGATGTCCAGCAACAGGCGTTCTTCGCTTGACGTGAACAGCGCGATGGCTTCGCCCGACGCGCCCGCGCGACCCGTGCGGCCGATGCGATGCACATAGTCTTCGGCGTTGTAGGGCAGATCGTAATTGATGACGCAAGGCACACCCGCGACGTCCAGGCCGCGCGCCGCCACGTCGGTGGCGACGAGCACCTCCAGTTCGCCCGCCTTGAAGGCGTCCAGCGCCTTCATGCGGTCGGCCTGGCTTTTATCGCCGTGGATGGATTCGGCCTTGATGCCGTCGCGCTCCAATTCGCGCGCCAGCCGGGCAGTACCGATCTTGGTGTTCGAAAATACGATCACCTGGTTCAGGTTGCGCGATTTCACCAGATGCACAACGGCGGCGCGCTTGCCTTCGCTGCTCATTTCGTAGGCGATCTGCGTAACCGTGTCAGCCGTGGCGTTGCGCGCCGCGACTTCGAGTTCGGCGGGATGGCTCAGATACGAACGCGCCAGCTTGCGGATGTCGTTGCTGAATGTCGCGGAAAACAGCAGGTTCTGGCGCTGTTCGGGCAGCAGCCGGATGATGCGTTCCAGGTCGGGCAAAAAGCCCATGTCCAGCATGCGGTCCGCTTCGTCCAGGACCAGAATACCTACCTGGCTGAGATTGACGTTTTTTTGCTCCACGTGATCCAGCAGCCGGCCCGGCGTAGCGACCAGCACTTCGCAGCCATTGCGCAGGCTTTCCTTCTGCGGACCGATATCGACGCCACCGAAGACCACGGCCGAGCGCAGCGGCGTGCGCTTGCTATAGCGCTTGACGCTTTCGGCGACCTGGTCGGCGAGTTCGCGGGTGGGCGTCAGGATCAGCGCCCGCACCGGATGCCGCGCCGGCGATGCGCTGGCGTTCGCCATGGGCATCAGTCGATGCAGGATGGGCAGCGTGAACGCGGCCGTCTTGCCCGTACCGGTCTGCGCGGCGCCCATGACATCCCGCCCCGCGATCACCACCGGGATGGCCTGGGCCTGAATGGGTGTTGGAATGGTGTAGCCCGTTTCGGCTATCGATGCCAGCAGCAGCGGATGCAGATCGAAGTCCGAAAACGCGAGTGGTGTCGGCGCATCCGTTGAAGACGCTGCGGAAGTGTTGGTTTCAGTCATTGGGTAGGCAGATACCGGCGCCACGTGCGATGCACGACAACTAAGGGTAATCAGGCCCGGATTTGCTGTGGATAACTTCATTTTAGCGCAGGTAAGACTAGTTGCCAGTGTTACCGTCTATTTATTGGGGACACAGAGGCGATTATCCGGGCCGCGCATCACCCGCGGCCGTGTCCCGCGCGGCACACGTCAAGGCGCCAGCCAGCGCAGCCCCCACAGCACCAGCATGCCGCAGACGATGACCAGCACTGCGCTGCGCGTTTTCAGAAAAACCAGGATTCCGACCACGCCGGCCAGCAGCTTCAGGTCCAGGAGCGGCCCCACCCCCGCCTTCCACGGCAGCAGATCGGGAACGATGATGGCCGTCAATGCCGCCGCCGGGGCATAGCGCAACGCACGCCGTATGCCTTCCGACAAGGGCAGGTAATCGCCGAACAGCTGATAGCCGGCCCGGGTGATCACGATGCACAGAGTCAACAGCGCAATTGCGGCGTAAACATAAGCGTCCTCGGACGCCGGATCCAGGGTCATGGTGGGGCCCTCCTGTCGCTACGCGACCCCTCCCCAAGGGAGGGCGCGCGGCCTTCGGGCGGCCGAGCGGCCGCGCGGGCCCTCCTGTCGCTACGCGCATACCGTTCCGCCAGTATGCCGGCTGCCACGCCGGCGACGACCGCGGCGACCAGGCCCAGTCGCAAGGGGAAGAGCTGGCCGACCCAGGCGGTGGCGGCCGCGGCCGCGATGGCGGCCAGCATGGGCCGCGTCGTGGCCAGTGGCACAACCATGGCCAGCAGCGCCAGCACCGCGGCAAAATCCAGCGACCAGGCGGCGGGCACCAAGGCGCCCAGATAGATGCCCGCGATGGAAGTGCCTTGCCAGACGAACCAGCCGGGCGCGATCACTCCGACGAAGAACCAGATCTGCTCGCGCGTGCCGCGCACCCGCGCATCGCCGTAGCGCGGGATGAACAGGACGAAGCTGATATCGGAGGTGAAATATCCCAGCGCCAACCGGCGCGGCCAGGACAGATGGCGAAAGAATGGATGCAGCGCCGCGCCGAAGATAAGGAAGCGCAGATTGACAATGAACCCGGCGGCGAAGATAAGCCAGAGCGGCGCGCCGGAAGCAATCAGCGGCAGCGAGGTCAGCTGCGCCGAACCGGCATACAGCGCCAGCGTCATCAACAGCGACATCGATTCGGCCAGCCCGGACTTGACCATGGCGACGCCGGTGACCAGACCCCAGGCGCCGGTGGCGATCAGGGTCGGCGAGACGGCTCGTATGCCTTCCCGCGCGGCGTTCCGCCGCGCCTGCCAAACCGGAAGGCTATCGGGAGCGGAAACTGCCGGTTCGGACGACAACGCGGGACCTGGTCGAGTGGGCGGATACGGCCGGAGGGCCGGATGAAACCGGTGCGGCGGGCGGTGCGCCACGCCCCGGAATGGGGCATATTGTAGCCCGCCACTTGATACAATACGGCCCACTCAAGGAGAACGAACATGTCGATGGCCGACCGTGACGGATTCATCTGGTATGACGGCAAACTGGTTCCCTGGCGCGAGGCCACCACTCACGTCCTGACCCACTCGCTGCATTACGGCCTGTCCGTGTTCGAAGGAGTGCGGGCCTACAAGACCGACAACGGCACTTCGATCTTTCGCCTGAAGGACCATACCAAACGGCTGTTCAACTCCGCCCACATTTACCAGATCCCGATCCCCTACGACGCCGAAACCCTGGAAGCCGCGCAATGCGAAGTTGTGCGCGCCAACCAGCTGGAATCCTGCTACCTGCGTCCGCTGGTGTTCTACGGTTCGGAAAAAATGGGCGTGTCGCCCAAGGGTGCCCATGTCCACGTGGCCATCGCGGCCTGGCCCTGGGGCGCCTACCTGGGCGAAGAAGCCCTGGCCAACGGCATCCGCGTAAAGGTCTCGTCTTTTGCCCGCCAGCATGTGAACGTGACCATGCCGCGCGCCAAGGTGGCCACCACCTACGCCAACTCCATCATCGCCAACGCCGAAGCGCTGCAGGACGGCTATGACGAAGCCCTGCTGCTCGACACGGAAGGCTTCGTCGCGGAAGGCGCGGGTGAAAATATTTTCATCGTCAAGGATGGCATGCTGGTGGAACCGGAAATCGCGTCGGCGCTGACCGGAATCACCCGCTCCACCATCCATTCCCTGGCAAGCGACCTCGGCATTCCGCTGCTTACCCGCCGGCTGACCCGCGACGACGTTTATATCGCCGACGAAGCCTTCTTTACCGGCACGGCGGCCGAAGTCACCCCGATCCGCGAAGTCGACAACCGCCGTATCGGCGCTGGTCGCCGCGGTCCCGTCACTGAACGCCTGCAAAAGGCGTTCTTCGACCTCGTCCAGGGACGCAATCCCAAATACCAGGGGTGGTTGACCAAGGTATGACAAGCCGCGCCCCGGCTTGCCGGCCGCATCTGCCGATCGCCCTAATTACCCGGATATCGATTCCTCCGCTATCGTTGCGTTATTCGCCGCACACACCGTTTCAGGAAACACCATGACCGCTGCCGCCACCGCCTCCACGCATGAAATCATCGAGGTCGGCGCCGAAGACCTGCCCGTTTACTGCCCCGGCCCCAAGGCGCCGCTGTGGAGCATGCATCCCCGCGTTTTCCTGGATGTCGCCCACACCGGTTCCGCGCGCTGCCCTTACTGCGGCGCCGAATATCGCCTCAAGCCGGGTACCGTACTCCACGGCCACGGCCACTGACCGCCGCGGGCCGCCCGCCGCGGCCTTTTCCGTCCACTTCGTTTTCCGCTCGCTCAGCCGCCCATGTTCGCCACGCCGCAAGAAACCGAAGACGCCTTCTACGAAGCGCTGGAACACGCCGACCTGACCCGCCTGATGCAGGTCTGGGCGGATGACGAAGAAGTGGTATGCATCCACCCTGGCGGCCTGCGCATCGTCGGTCAACAGGCGGTGAAAGAATCGTGGCAGGCCATCCTGGCCGCCGGTCCGCTGCATGTCCGGCCGATGAGGCCCGTGGTAATGCAAAGCATGGGCAGCGCGGTGCACATCCTGGTGGAACATGTAGCGTCCACCGCCGGCGCGCATGACGACTACGTCAGTTGCTACGCGACGAACATTTATCACAAGGGGCCGACGGGCTGGCGCATGGTCATGCACCATGCCTCGGCGGCGCCGGCGGAAGCCGGCCTGCTGGACCTGCACGACGTTCCCGACATGCTGCACTAGGCGGAATAGCATTTGGCCTCCGCTCGCCTGGACACCACTCCCTGCCCCGTACCTCGCTGGCTGCCCGACGGGCACAGCCAGACCTTGTACGCCGCCATGCTGGCGCAGTATCACCGCATCGCCTTCGTGCGCGAACGCGTCGATACGCCAGACAGTGACTTCATCGACATCGACTGGACCGGCCCCGGCCTGTTCCCGCATAAATCCGCGGATGGACAACCCGCCGCCGCACCGCCGGTCATCTCCGCCAAGACCGCGGCGGCGCGCTGGATCACCGATGCCGACTGGGCATCGCTGCCTCAGTTGCCAGGTACGCCGGCACTAGTGCTTTTCCATGGCCTGGAAGGCGGCAGCCTGAGCCGATACGCGCAGTCGATCGCCCACCATTTCCGCGCCCGCGGCTGGATCGTCGCCATCGCGCATTTTCGCGGCTGCTCCGGGACACCGAATCGCCTGGCGCGCGCCTATTATTCCGGCGACTCGGACGAAGTAGGTTTCATGCTGCGCAGCGTACGCGCGCGGGTACCGCACGCACGCTGGCACGCGGTCGGCGTATCGCTGGGCGGTAACGCATTGCTGAAGTACGTCGGCGAACAGCAGCAGGCGGTGGATTGGCTGGGCGCCTGCGCCGGCATCTCTGTTCCGCTGGATCTGGTGGCGGGTGGTAACAGCCTGGGCCGCGGATTCATCAATCGCCGCATCTACAGCGCCTATTTCCTGCGCACCATGAAGCAAAAGGTCCTGGAAAAAGCCCGCCGTTTTCCGGGAGCCATCGACGTCATGCGTATCGCCCACGCGCGCAATCTACGCGACTTCGACGATGCCTATACCGCTCCGATGCATGGATTCCGCAACGCCCTGGATTACTGGACGCGCGCATCCAGCAAACCCTGGCTGGCCGCCATTACGGTACCGACGCTGGTGCTGAATGCGCGCAACGATCCGTTCTTTCCCGAACCCGCGCTGCCCGGGCCGGCGGATTGCTCGCCCCATGTACTGCTGCATCAGCCCGCCAACGGCGGACACGCCGGATTTCCCACCGGCCCCTTTCCCGCGCATTTGGGCTGGCTGCCGCAACGGCTGGGCCGGTTCTTCGAAACCGGCTCTTGAACGGCAGCCCGGGTTCTTAGCTCTTGAAGCGCTGTAACAGCTGGCGCTGGTCGTCAATCTTGTCCTTGAGCTGCTTGATCTGCACGTCGATCTGCGACGAAACATAGAAGTCGCGCGACATCTCGCGGGCCTGTCGCAATTGCGCCTCGGCCGCGGGCAAGGCGCCGATGGCTGTGTAGTAGGTCGCCATATCGCGCCGCGCCTGCACGCGGTTGCCGGATTTTTCCTCGCTTTGCGCCAGCAGCTGATAAAAAACGGGCTCGTCCTCGCCCCATTGCTTGATGCGTTCACGCAGGAAATTCTGGGCCTGGTCATCCCGGCCTACCTGCTGCAGTGCCTGCACGTAGGCAATGGCGATCGCATAGCGTCCGGGCCAGGCCTTCCAAGCGGCCTCGGCCAGGGACAACGCGCGCGCATAGTCTTTCTGTGCATTGGCCACATCGATAGCCAACCGATCCAGTTCCGGCGACGACCGGCCGTCCGCGGTGGCCAGCTTCAGGTAACGGTCCGCGCCAGCCGGGTCGTCGCGCCGCATGGCGCCAAGCGCCAGGCCATAGTAGGCAGCCGACTGCTGCACACCCGTCAGCGTGTGCGCTTCATCCTGGAACTGCTGGGTCGAGGTGCGCAGCCCCGCCGTATCCTGCCCCTGGATCACGCGCAGCTTGGCGCGCACATACCAGTAATCGTCGGTGTCCACGTGGTGCCCGGGCGGCAGATTGCGCACACGGTTCTCAATATCGGACATACGGTCGATGGACAGGGGGTGCGTCGACGCCCACGCGCCCCCGCCGATTCCTTCGTTCAGGCGCGACGCGTTCATCAGGCGCTCGAACATATGCGACATGCCGTCGGGGTTGTAGCCGGCGCCGGTCAGCATCTGGAAACCGGCACGATCCGCCTCGCGTTCCGCGTCGCGCGAAAAACCCAATTGCCGGTCAATGGCCGCCGCCTGCCCGAAGGCCGCCACGCCCATGGCGAGATTGCCGCCCCCCCCGGCCAGAGCCGCCAGCAGCGCGCCCGCGATGGATGCGAGCATGATGGCGCCGGTCTGGTTGCCCTGCGTCATGCCCCGCGCGATATGCCGTTGCACGACGTGGCCGATTTCGTGGGCCAGCACAGCCGCCAGCTCCGATTCGCTTTTGGTCGCGACCACCAGGCCGCTGTTCACGCCGATGTAGCCGCCGGGCATGGCGAATGCGTTAATCTCCGGATCGCGCACGGCGAACAGATCGACGTTGGGCACGGTGCCGGGCGAAAAGGACGCCAGCTTGCGACCCATCGTCGTCAGGTATTGGTTGATTTCCGGGTCGCCGATATAAGTCGGATCGCGACGGCCTTCGGCCATGATGACATCGCCCAGTTGCCGTTCCATATATGGCGACAACTGGTCCGCGGATGCCACGCCCATCGAGGGTAGCCCAACCGGCTGAGCCCATGAGTAGGATGGCATGCCGCTCGATAATGAAGCACAAAGCAACAGCATGAACGCCTTGCTTACGCCGGCCCGCAGCCGCCAGGTGCGATGTTTCATGCGAGTATCATACCCAAGCGCAAAAATCGTTTATTTAGCAATATCGATATTTCATCATACCGAGGTTCAAATGCGACCCATAAAAAAAGCCGTATTCCCTGTTGCGGGTATGGGCACCCGATTTCTG
>DATJHN010000517.1:0-11152 GCA_035493915.1 Bordetella sp. | reverse complement strand
CCGTGCCGCTTCGCGCTATGCCTGCGTGCCGTGTCCGTCGTCGAGCTGGAAGCTGGCGTTATTGATATCGAACACGGAGGTATAGGCCGGATAGAAGCTGCTGTACAGAATGCCGAAGGCCGCAATGCTGACAGGCACTTGCACCGTATTGACGAGGGTCTGCGAGACATCCAGGGAGATCAGCGTGCCGGCGCAGAAATCGATGCCCAGGAACACGGCGGCCCAGGTCAGGCCGTAAACCAGGAATGCCCACTTGTTGCGCCAGCACGCGATGCCGGAGAAAAACAGCGCCTGCGGCAGCCTGACGTTGTGCCAGGCGACCAGCACGGGAGCATGCCAGAACAGCGCGCCGATAATCAGGTAGAGCGTTCCGAACACCAGTAGCGCCGTGTGCAGGGCCTCGAAGAAGGGGACGAAATCGTTGGTGACCGAGGCGGCACGGATGCCATCCGCCAGTTCGCTGGAAAACGGCAGAAAGGCGACCAGGCCCGCCACCATGCAAAGGCCCGCGTACAGGCCGCCCAGGATAAGCAGTTTTTTCAGTACGCCCGGCTTCTGCAGCGGCTTGAGCCACATCGACGGCAGCATGGTGCGGTCGGCCTCGATATGCTTGCACGCCGACAGGGTCATCAGTGTGACGCAGGGCATCAGCGCGGTGCAAAAGAGGGGGCCGATGGGCACCGTGAACATCGCGAACAGCAACATGAGGCTGATCACGAGAGACCAGGTGAACAACGCCAATGGCTGACGCATGAACAGCCGGAACCCATCGCGTGCCCATTGCCAGCCGGCCGTTGCAGGTAAGGAAGCTGCTTGCATGTTCGTTTGCTTATGCTGCCAAGGGTGAAGTCATTCTTGAATTATGGAGCCGGAGCGCGTCAGGGCAAGTTTGGCGGCGCATCGCGGTGGCGTGCGAGCAACACTCGTTCGAAATGCCTAGGATCGTGCGGTTTCAGGGTCTGCGCGGGCCTGGGCAGGTAAAAGTCATACAGTCGGGACAGCCAGAAGCGCAGGGCCGCGGCGCGCAGCATGGCAGGCCATGCCTGCCGTTCCTGCTCGGTGAATGGGCGTTCCTGCGCATAGGCCTGTAACCATCGTTGCGCGAGTTCGGGCACGATCTGGCCGGTTTCGCGCACGATGCACCAATCGTTGATGCTGACGGCTACGTCGAACAGCCAGGTATCGCAGCCGGCAAAGTAAAAATCGATGAAACCGCCCATGAGCGGCGTTTCGAATGTACCCGCGAACAAGACATTATCGCGGAACAGGTCGCAATGCGCCGGTCCGCTGGGAAGCGCCTGCCACACGGGGCTGGCGGCTGCCTGGATTTGTTCATCCAGGCTTTTCCGTAGCAGCTCGTCCTGGGATGCATCCAGAAAGGGACGCACCTTGGGCGCGGTTTCGCGCCACCAGGGCAAGCCGCGCAGATTCGGCTGGCGTAGCGGCAGATCGCGCGCGGCGATGTGCGCACGGGCCAGTGTGCGGCCGGTCAATTCGCAGTGCACCGGGCCGGGCGCCGGTTCGTAGCCGCCGGGCAGGCGGGTCACGATGGCGCAGGGCTTGCCGTGCATCTCGACCAGCCGGGCGCCGTCATGGCACGTCTGCGGCTGGGGCACCGGAACGCCGCGTTCGGCCAGTTGGTGCATCAGCTCGATGTAGAAGGGCAACTGCTCCCGCGTCAGTACCTCGAATACCGTTAATACGTATTCGCCGCCCGTCGTCGTCAAAAAGTAATTGGTGTTTTCGATACCCGCCGTAATGCCCCGCAGGGATACCAGTTCCCCCAAGTTGAACTGCGTCAGCAGGGTGCGGGCGTCGTCGTCGGTGACGGTGGTGAATACGGCCATGGAGGATACGGCAAAGGTTGTCGGGTACCGGGCAGCCGTGAGCTTGCCGGCGGCGGCGCAATTTTAGACTACCCCGGGCCGCCACCCGGCACAGCGGCTAAAATGGCCGCAACTCTCCATCAAGGCTCTTCTTTTCCGTGGTTTCCTCTGATTGGCGGCTGTGCGTCGCACCCATGATCGATGTTACCGATCGCCATTGCCGCTATTTCCACCGGCTGCTGGCGCCGCACGCACGCCTGTATACCGAAATGATCACCACAGGCGCGCTGCTGCACGGCGACGTTGCGCGCCATCTGGATTTCGATACGGTGGAGCATCCGGTCGCCCTGCAACTGGGCGGCAGCGAACCGGAAGCCCTGGCACAGGCCGCGCGCCTGGGTCAACGTTGGGGCTACGACGAGATCAACCTGAATTGCGGCTGCCCGTCCGAGCGCGTACAGCGCGGCGCATTCGGCGCATGCCTGATGGCGGAGCCCGATCTGGTGGCGGATTGCGTCAAGGCGATGCGGGACGCGGTCGACATCCCGGTCACGGTCAAGCACCGCCTGGGCCTGGACTATGACGAGTCATACGCTTTCGTTCGCGATTTCGTCGGCAAACTGTATGACGCCGGCTGCCGGGTCTTTATCGTCCATGCCCGCAACGCGGTGTTGAAAGGCCTGTCGCCCAAGGACAACCGCGAGATCCCGCCCCTGCGTTACGACGCGGCGACCATGCTAAAGCGCGATTTTCCCGATTGCGTGGTGGTGCTGAATGGCGGGCTGGCCGATGTCGACGCCGCCGCTCGGGCCGCGGATTCCTTCGATGGCGTCATGCTGGGCCGCGCCGCCTGGCACACGCCGCGCATCCTGTCCGAACTATCTTTGCGTTTCTGGCCTGCCGGCCGCCTGCCGGGAGACGCGCAAGTCGTCGACGCCATGACGCGCTATGCCACACAAGCGGTGGCGCGAGGCGTTCCCCTGCGCGTCATCGTGCGTCCCCTGCTGGGACTCGTGAACGGGCAGGCGGGGGCCCGCCGTTGGCGCCGCATGCTGTCGGATGCGGCGGCGCTGAAATCCGATGATCCAGCGCTGATCTACGAAGCCTGGCGCAGCGTGCACCATCCTGCCGCCCGTCATCCGGAAACCGTGGAATTGGACTAGGCTGGTCGCGCCGTCCCATTCCATTTCTTCCCGGAACAGCCCGGCGCGTCAGAGTTCCTTGGACTGCGCCCCTTCTTCGTCCATCGGCCAGTCGCGGATGTATGCCTTCAGCATATTGTTCTCGAAACGCTGGGCATTGACGATGGCTTGGGCCATATCGTAGAAAGAGATCACGCCCATCAACATATTGCCGTCCATGACGGGGATATACCGCGCGTGCTTTTCCAGCATCAGGCGCTGCACTTCGTCGGCGCTGGTGTTGGGCGTTACGCTGACCGGCGCGTCGTCCATGATGGCGCGGATGGTCGTGTTGCCCAGCGTACCGCCGTTGCGGTTCACATGCTGGATGATTTCGCGGAAGGTAAGCATGCCGGCCAACATTCCCGATTCCATGATGACGAGCGAACCGATGTCCTGCAGGCTCATGGTTTCGACAGCCTTGCTGACCGGGGTGTCCGGCGTGGCCGTATAAAGGGTATCGCCCTTGACCCGAAGAATTTCTATGACTTTCAACATGATGGTCCTCCATGGGCTCACGCCCAGTCTTATTTTTTGACGGACTCGATCTTCAGGATGTCCGCCGAGCCAGTGCTGGTATTTTGCGCTTCCTGCATCAGATCTTCCAGCGTTGGCGAGGCATCGGTCGTCAGGATGGCGCGTGCGATGCGCAGGATTTCCGGCGCATCGCGCAGTCGCCGCTGGTCGCGCTCCAGCAGGAAACGGTCGAAAAGAGGCGCCAGGGCGGCTTGGCGCGGATCGCAGGCCAGGATCCAGCGTTGTTCCTGCGTTCGTACCACCATGCCCAGTTCGGCCAGCGCTTCCAGCACGGCGTTCAGTTCGTCATGATGTAGATGCAAATCGACGGCAAGCCGGCTGGCGCTGCGGCCGGGCGGGTTGCTGCCCATGTTGCGATACAGGCAGCGCAGGACTTCCACCGCGTCGATGAAGGCCGCGCCTGGTTCGCGGTTGATATCCCAGCGCCCGACACGGATCATCGGCAGGCTGGCCGCGACCGTGGCGCCGAACAGGACCGCCAACCAGGACAAATAGATCCACAGCAGGAAAATCGGCAGCGTGGCGAATGTGCCGTAAATAACGGTATAGGTGGGAAAGCGCGTCAGGTAATAAGCGAACTCCGATTTCATCAATTCGAGCACGATGGCGGTGCCAAAGCCGCCCGCCAGGGCGTCCGTCCAGGAAACCCGGCGGTTCGGGACCACGGTGAATAGCGCGGCGAAACCCAGTCCAGTCAGCATCAATGGCAGGAAGGACACCGCCAGGCCCACGACACTGGGTACGTCACGCACCAATCCGAGCGATTCGCGCGCCAAAAAGGACGTAGCCCACAGGCTGCCGCCCGCAACCACCGGCCCCAGCGTCAGCACCGCCCAGTACATCAGGGCCCGTTGCGACAGCGGCCGTTGCCGCGTCACGTGCCAGATGTCGTTGAAGGTTTTGTCGATGGTCATGATGAGCAGTATCGACGTCACCAGTAGTAGCCCGCCGCCGATCGCCGTCAGGCGGCTGGCCTGGCGCGCGAACTGGTTCAGGTAATTCATGATGTTGTCCGACACCGCCGGCGGCATCAGGCTGTGCGTCAGGAAGTCTTCCAGCGCGATGCGGAATTGCTGGAATACAGGGAAAGCGGTGAACAGGGACAGCACCACGGCCAGCATGGGGACGATGGCCAGGACGGTGGTGAAGGTCAGGCTGGAAGCCACCTGAAGCAGTTGTTCTTCGCCCGCGCGCCGCGACGCGAAACGCAATACTTTCGCTACTCGGCTTACCCAGGATGAGCGGTGGTTCTGGAATGCCGGCACCGCATCCGCGGCTACCGAATCGACGGGCGGTTTCATGGGGCGATAATAGCAGTATGAATACCGAACTCAACCGTAACTTGCGCCTGGCGTGCGTCATCTCGCTGCTGGCGCTGACGCTTCTGTGCGTGCTCTGGGAAACCGTGCTGGCTCCGGTCAGGCCTGGCGGTTCCTGGCTGCTTCTGAAGGCCTTGCCGTTGGCTTTGCCGCTCCGCGGCATAGTGCGCGGCAATCTTTATACCTATCAGTGGGCATCCATGCTGGTCCTGCTATATGTAATGGAAGGCGCGGTGCGCCTGATGTCGGATACCGGTTCGCTGTCGGCATCGCTGGCAGGCGTGGAACTTGCCTTGTCTCTGCTGTTTTTCGGCTGCGCGATACTTTATGTGCGGCCCGCCAAGCAAGCGGCGCGCCGACGCAGGTCGTCCGCCGCCTGATGCGGCGCCCGCATCCGTAGCGGCGGCACGGGGGTGTCGCGGCCCCCCCGCGATCCGCCGTCCGCCTGCCTGGCAATCTATCCGCGCGATGCACCATAATTGTGCATTCGACGCTTTTCCATCATCGCCGTCCCCAACCCGTCAGGGGTGATATCCCATGTCAGCCGTTTCCGAACCGTCCGTGCTCGCACCATTGGCCACCAGCCTCGCGGATTTGCCGATGAGCAACTCTTTCGCCGGCCTGCCGCCCGCGTTCTATACGCGGCTGGCCGCTCAGGGCCTGAACGCGCCACGGCTGGTACATGCGAACGAAGATGCCGCCGCGCTGATTGGATTGGCGCCCGAAGTCCTGCGCACCGACGCTTTCCTCGAGGTGTTTTCCGGACGGGCTCCGTTGCCGGGCGGCGATACGCTCGCGGCGGTGTATAGCGGTCATCAGTTCGGTATCTGGGCGGGTCAGTTGGGTGACGGTCGCGCTCACCTGCTGGGCGAGGTCGATGGCCCCCGCGGGACCTGGGAACTGCAGCTCAAGGGCGCCGGCATGACCCCTTATTCGCGCATGGGCGACGGCCGCGCAGTGTTGCGCTCGTCGGTTCGGGAATACCTGGCGAGCGAAGCCATGCATGGATTGAGGATACCCACCACGCGCGCATTGGCACTGATCGCCTCGGATGACGCGGTCATGCGCGAAACCGTTGAAACCGCGGCAGTCGTGACCCGCATGTCGCCCAGCTTTGTCCGCTTCGGATCCTTCGAGCACTGGGCTGCGCGCGGCCAGCCGGAAATGGTGCGCACGCTGGCGGACTACATCATCGACCGCTTTTATCCGGAATGTCGCCAACCCGCGGCGGGCACAGCCAAAAACGCGAACGAGCCAATGATACGGCTGCTGGAAGCGGTGACCGCACGCACCGCCAAGCTGATGGCCGACTGGCAATGCGTTGGTTTCTGCCATGGAGTGATGAACACCGACAACATGTCCATATTGGGTCTGACCCTTGATTACGGGCCGTACGGCTTCATGGACGGTTTCCGCCTGGATCACGTATGCAACCATTCGGATTCGGAAGGGCGCTATGCCTGGAATCGCCAGCCGTCCGTTGCGCTGTGGAATCTTTATCGGCTGGCCGGCAGCTTCAATAGCGTCGTGCAGGATGCCGATGCCTTGAAGGCGGTACTGGATGGCTACGAAGCCGTCTTCACCCGCGCATTCCACGATGGCATGGGCGCCAAACTGGGCCTGGATGCCTGGCGCGCGGAGGATGAAAGCCTGCTCGATGATCTGCTCAAGCTCATGCATGAGCAGCGCGCCGACTTTACGCTGGCGTTCCGCCTGCTGTCCGGGGCGGTGCGAGGAAATGCCCAGCCGTTCCTCGATCTCTTCATCGACCGCGAGGCCGCCGGCGCCTGGCTGCAGCGACTGCTCCAACGACACGAAACCGCGCCGTGCGAGGCGGCGGCGCGCGCCGATGCCATGGATCGCGTCAACCCCCTTTACGTGTTGCGCAATCATCTGGCGGAGCTGGCAATCCGCGCGGCGGCCCAGGGCGACGCGAGCGTCATCGATGAGTTGCTGCGAGTGCTGCGGGATCCGTATACCGAACGGCCGGGTCAGGAGAAGTACGCTGCCTTGCCGCCCGACTGGGCCAGCGACCTGGAGGTTAGCTGTTCTTCCTAGAAACGCAGCATTCTCGCGACGGAAGTTGCTTGAAACGCATGCATTACGATGCCAAATTTATCGTTTGTTGCAATGTGTGGAAATTTGGTGCATTCTCGCCCCGTGGGAATGTATGGCAAATATGAGAGAGGAACACTCATATTTGCTGTATTTTGACGCCGCTTTCGCATTGTTACCAATGTTAGAATTGCGCCGCTGCCTAGGCAGCATCATGCCTATTTACAGCGGTTAGGTTACCCGGGCCAGCGTGTCCGGGGCCGATTTCCGGGGATATATCGTGCAAACGCAAGCAGCAGACGGCGTGTTATGTATCGGTCTGTTAGAGGATGATGCGGACTTTCGAGAAGAACTAAAGCTCGGCTTGGGGGGATACGGCTTCCGTGTCAACTTCGCTTGCGCCAGTGCCGCGGATTTCTACCGCCACATGGAAAGCCAACCCTGCGACGTGGTCATACTCGACGCCAATGTCCAGGGCAGCGAAGACGGTTTCTCGGTAGCCACACGCCTGCGAGCCCTGCATCCAGTAGGCATCGTCATGCTGACGGGACGTGGCGCATTGGAGGACCGCGTACGCGGCCTGGAAGGTGGCGCCGATATCTACATCACCAAACCCGTCGATCTGCTCGAATTGAGTTCGGTTATCCGCAGCCTGGCGCGGCGCATGAGGTTATCGCGCAACCCGGCGCCGCAGATTGCAGCCGAGCGTGGCTCGCAGAACTGGAGCCTTCAGGACGGAGGCTGGATTCTTGTCTCGCCCGATGGCAGCAGCCTGCACCTGAGCGCTCAGGAACGCGTATTCCTGAATGCCCTGATCGAGGCCAGCGGCAATGTCGTCAGTCGGCAGGCGCTGTCGGAACTTTTCAGTCCGGCGAATCCCTGCGAATTTGAACTCCGGCGTATCGACGTGCTGGTCAGCCGCCTGCGCGCCAAGGCGCAGTCCAGCGGCATGAAACTGCCGGTGCTGTCGGTACGCGGGCAGGGCTACGTTTTCGCGGCTTGATTCGCGTCGCTTAACGAACCTTGCTGACGGGCAGCGCGATCGTAAAGCGCGCGCCCTTGCCGGGCTCGCTTTCGACCGTCAGCGTGCCGCCCTGGCGTTCGCAGATCTTGCGGACCAGATACAGGCCCAAGCCCAGGCCTTTGGTTTCACGATGTGCCGCCCTGCGGAAATGCGGGTCGAAAATGCGCGCTTGATCTTCTTTTTCGATACCTGGACCGTGGTCGGCCACCGTGATCCATGCCGTGCGCTCGCCGGGCGCGGTCAACGTGCCGACCTGGATCGAGATGGGCTGGTCGGCGGGTGAATACTTGACCGCGTTGTGGATCAGATTGCGCAGGACGACCCCGGTCAGCGGGCCGTCGCACCAGGCGGGCGATGGCGCGGGAGCTTCCAGCTGCAGGCGATGTGCGACGTCGACCTGGATCGAGGCCACCACATCGGCGGCCAGGCGGGTCAGATCCACGGATTCGTGGCGTGGCGCCACCGCTTCGTCATAAGCGCTTTCCTGGACCAGCAACTGGTCCATCAATTCGGTAATGCGTGCGACCGAGCGCGAGATACGCTGCAGGCGGGAATCGATTTGCTCGTCGCTGCCTTCAAGCACCATTTCCAGCGATTGGACGGCCGCGCTGATCGTAGCCACGGGGGAGCGCATTTCATGCGACAGCAGCGCATTCATTTGACGTTGCCGTTCCAGCATTTCATTCAGCATCGATAGTCGGGCTTCGATTTCCCGTTGGCCGGATGCGAGCGCGGCGGGCAGCGTTTTCACTTCGGCGTGCGCGGCGGCGCGGGTCGTCTGGCCGGGGACGGGGTTACCGAGGGAACGCCGCCACGCCGGCATTGCCGCCAGGACCAACAGTAAAAGTACCGCGACGGCGCCGGCCGCGACCGCGAGCAGCGACCATCCCGGCGCGAGGCTGGCGGGATCCAGCCTGGCCCGCATTGCCAGCGTGTCGCCCGCGACCGCGATGCCACAGGATAGGGCCGCCACCAGCCAACCCGCCAACCAGAATATTCCCGCCCATACCGCTGCCCGGCGCCATTTCAGGGCGGATCCCGCCATCCAGAGCAGGGCGCTCGCGCCCAGTCCCAGGCAGGCGGCCGATACCATGGCTTGCCCGGATGCCGGGACCCAGCGCGCAAGCGCTCCCCACAACAAGGCCGCGTGTATGGCCTGCGAGAGCAACAGCAATAATGAAGCGACGGGTGCGAAGCCGGTGCGGCGCCTGGTCAGGGCCAGCAGGACCACGATCAGGACGGCGACGGCCAAACCGGCCAGGCTGGCGTGGAAGGATCCCAGCAGCTTGCCGGTGACGAGGGAATACCAGGGTTCAGGGTTCATGCAGACAACATTTTGGCGTTGCGCGGAAGTATACCGGCAGGCTTCATGCGTGCAGCGGTTCGGCGGCATAGCCGACCGATACGATGCCAGCGCGTTCCAGGAACGCGCGGGTATCCGGATCAACCCGCCCATCCGCATAGACTTCGACGCCCAGGCCCTTGGCCGTTTCCCGCACGGATGCCGCGAGATGCCGGCTGCCGGGACTGCGCGACATGGCGTCGACGAAGGATTCACCCAGCTTGACGTAGGCAATGGGCAGTTCGTGCAGGCGGGTCATGGCGCTGAAGTCATCCGCCAGCCGTCGCACGCCGATCCGGGCGCCGGCGTCGCAAACCACTTCGCATAGCGCTCGCACGTTGACGAAATTTTCCACCAGCCCGCGGGCTTCCATCTCGAATACCAGGCGCCCGGCCTGCGCCGGCCGATCCCGCAGCATCTGTCCCAGCCTGGCCAGGAAGTTGGACTGGCCCAGCGAAGGCAGGGCTATCGTGATCGCCAGCTTGTCGCCATGCGAGACCAGCCAGTCCAATGCAAGCCGCACCGCCTGGACGTCGCATTCGGGTGACAGGCCCAGCCGGATCGCCGCCGGCATGAATCTGCGCGCCGGGATCGGCGCCTGCGTGTCGGCATCGTGCAGCATAAGCGTGCCTTCCTCGCGCAGTGGCGCTCCGTCCGGCTTTTGCAGGGACTGTGTGGCCAGCGAAAAACGATGCTGCTCCAGTGCCATGACCAAGGTGTCGCGCCATTGCAGTTCGCCCGCCGCTTCCTGTGCGCCGGGCAAGGCCTCGGCGCGTACCGGCGCGTCCGTATCGGCGCTTTCCGCGCGCATCAGCGCGTGATCGAGCAGGGCCAGCAATTCGCTGGCGTGGTCGCCTCGCGAATACGGCGCCATGGCCAGCGCCCAGCGGCACCATTGCGTTTCACCCAGCGAGACGCGCAAGGTGCGCAGCTCCTGGCGCAGTTGTTCCGCCAGGCTGTCGGCCTGCGCCGCCGGCACGCCATCCAGCAGCAGGGCGAAATCCGAGCCGTTCAGGCGGGCCAGCAGAAAGGCCGGCACGTGGCGCCGCCCCAACTTCTGATCCAGCCGCAATCCCACGGAGCGCAGCCACTGATCGGTGAAGTCGCGCGGCATATGGCGGTTGATGGCAGCCAGGTCGCGTTGGCGGAACATCAGGACGTGACCGGACTCGGCGGCCGGGTCGCGCGGGGTGTTGTTCAATGCGCGGCGCAACTCGTTGAAAAAGTATTTGCGATTGGGCAGGCGCGTAACGGAATCCAGATTCAGTTCCAGTTGCAACGACTCGATGCGCGCGTTGGTTTCTTCCGCCGTCATGCGGAAGCGTTCACGCGCTTCGGCGAGGGCTTCGGCCACATCGGCGACTTCGCTCCACGCCGGTAATGCGGCCGGTTCCGGATCGCCCGGCGCCAGGGCCCGCACCTGCGCGCTGATGCCATGCAGCAGCCGCTTCTGCAGCGTACGCACCAGTCCCCGGGCGTAGACCAGCCAGCACAGGCCCGCGAAGGCGACCAACGCGGCCAATCCCAAGGAGTGCCACCAGAGTGCCCGCACGGCGGACGAGTCGTCGGCGACGACGGTCACCGTGCCTTGCACGCCATTGGCGGCCTGGAAAGGCTGCGTGGCCGGCGGGGGCGTCAGCGAAATAAGCGTGGCGAACCAGGCCGGCACGCCATCGGGGGTGTCTTGCTTGCGGTATTCGAACGCCAGATTGCCATGGACGTCGATACGGCGATAGGCGCCGCTGGAAAAAACATCCTTGGCGAGCGCGCGCCATTCGGCTTCGCCGGGGGCCGGATCGTGCGTGTACACGGTGGCCAAGGTGGCCGCGGCGGTTTTGCCGCGGATCTGCAGTTCTTCGCTCAGGTAG
>DATJHN010000516.1:0-2795 GCA_035493915.1 Bordetella sp. | reverse complement strand
GACGCTTCGTAGATCGGCGTCATTATGGTCGGATGAGCTCGACTCTGGGTGCCTATAGGGAGCCTTGGAACTCATGGTTCGATGGGGATTCGATAACCGCTGATTTTCTCTTCGAGCGTGAACAGCGGGGCGGTCGGGCACGTGAGGGATTGTGATGCTGAAGGACGACCGCGCGAATACACGCGAGTTTGCTCGCGTATCCGGATTGCGTCTTGAAGACTGGATATAAGTAATCGCGTGCAGGGTGTTTGCGGGGCGTACCATCAGGTGCCCGGTTATGGGCAACTCCGCTGCCATGCCAGGTAACGTTCCCTAAGTTGGAGCAACGCATGATTGGCGGCGGCTTGGCGGATGCGGTGCCGGGTACCGGTAAAGCGCCGGGTGCCGGTATAGATAACCGGTGCCGCATCGTTTGATGCAGCCTTGAACGCCCAGGCAAAGCATTGCGTGCCGGCCGGGATTTCGTCGTCAACCGCTTCCGTGATGCCGGTGTTGGCGATGATGATGTTAGCCGGGGTACGGGCCGCCGCGCCCAGCGCCATGGCGCGTGCCACGACTTCGCTGGTCAGGTTGTTTTTTTCGAGGACCGATCGTGGCACGCCTACGCAGCGGTGCTTGGCATCCGGCGAATACACCACGAAGGCACAGTCGAGCAGCGCTCCGGCCCCGGGGATATTCGCCAGCGTGGCGGCAATGAGGCCCGCCGTGCACGATTCCACGGTTGCCAACGTGAGTGATCGTTCGCGCATGAAGGCCGCTATTTCTGCGATATCGGTCATGGCTCCTCCCGGCGTATGACAAGCAAGCGCCGGGCCTGAGAATCGCGCCGCGTGGCTATACGAACCGTCCTCATTTAGGCATATGGACATGCCCACTATTTATTTCTCCCGCAGAGTAGCGACGTGACACACTGGTTCGTCCTTCCCGGCATGTGCCGCGTATGCGAACCTGGAGATCTGCCATGTTCCTACATCCCTACGAGTACGAAATGCTGGAGTGCCAAGTACTCCGCGATACTGCCGACGGGCCCGGCGCGGTGGGCCGGCTTGGCGG
Organism: Bordetella sp.; assembly: GCA_035493915.1. Taxonomy (GTDB): domain Bacteria; phylum Pseudomonadota; class Gammaproteobacteria; order Burkholderiales; family Burkholderiaceae_B; genus Bordetella_C. The sequence continues at coordinate 1,742 of DATJHN010000516.1, read as the reverse complement.
CCCAAGTATCGAATGCGGTGCCGACTACACGCCGGCGGCGCGGCGATTGTCGTGGTTCGCCCTTTTCTTAAAGCAACGAAACTATCGCAATGAACGGGTATCTGCCGACGCACCGAGATCACCGCGGATTGGCGAATAACCAGCACTGACATTCGCGCTATGCTCACCGCTTCGGCGCAGTATTTCCCGATGCCGTCCATGGAGCAATAGCATGAGTGCTGCTGAGTCACGCAAATCCGAATATCCCATTGCAAGTCTTTTTCTCGAGCGTTGGTCGCCGCGGGCGTTCACCGGCGAGGAAATTCCGGTCGAAACGCTTTTGACGATGTTGGATGCGGCGCATTGGGCGCCGTCGTCCTATAACCTGCAACCCTGGCGCTTCATTTATGCCCGCAAAGGCACGCCGCATTGGGAACGCCTGTTCAATATCCTGAACGCCTTCAACCAAAGCTGGGCCGGCTCGGCGTCGGCGCTGATCATCGCGCTTTCCGCGCAACGGGCGGTGCCGCCGGGCAAGGACGCCGAAGTGGATAACCTGACGCACAGTTTCGATGCCGGCGCGGCCTGGGGCTCGCTGGCGTTGCAGGCGAATCTGCTGGGCTGGCAGGCCCATGGCATGGCCGGCATCGATCGCGAGAAGGCGCGCGTGGATTTGGGCGTGCCGGACGGCTATACCGTGGAAGCGGCCATTGCCGTCGGCCGTCCCGGCGACAAGGCGGTGCTGCCAGAAGCGCTGCGTGCCCGGGAAGTACCCAGCCAACGGCGGCCGCTGGCGGAGGTTGCCGCCGAAGGCCGTTTCGACTTTTAAGAAGCCGCTGCCCGCTCTGCATATCGACATGCACAGGATGTATTTCCGCTGGTCTGGCCACGCTGCCAGAATCAGCGGAATTCTCCTTGTGCAGGTCTTTCCGCTATGAGCATCCTGATGTTGGCAGGAAGTCCGTCGAGCCGGTCGCGCTCGTCGGCGTTGTTGAGACATGTCGGTCTACGATTGACGCACTTGGGCTTGCAGGTTCGCGAGGTGGGCCTGCTGGATATTCCGGCCAATGTGCTGGTCGAAGGGCAATACACGAGTCCGGACGCGGCACACTTCCGCGCCCGTGTCAGCGCCGCCAGCGCGGTGGTGGTTGCCACGCCTATTTATAAGGCGTCGTTTTCCGGCGGCCTGAAAGCCATGCTGGACCTGCTCGACGAGAAGGCGTTGGCGGACAAGGTCGTTCTGCCGATCGCGACGGGCGGCAGCGCCGCGCATCTGCTGGCGCTGGAGTACGGCCTGAAACCGGTGCTTTCGGCCCTGGGCGCCCGCCATATCCTGGGCGGCATCTACGCTACGGAGACGCAGGTACGCGTGGATAGCCAGGGGCAGGCCCGGATCGATGACGACGTGGCGCTGCGGTTGGATGATGCGGCCGAGCAACTGTTTTGCCATGTTTCCCTGGCGCTCGAGCGGTCGGTCTTGCCAGACAGGATTCCTACCCCCTTATCGCGTGAGCCGGTGCGTGTCGGGCTGAATGCCTAATTTATTTATGGGTTTAGAACGCGAGAACCCGCTGCATAAGTTTGCTGTGGTGAAGGGCGAATGCGATACGTATTGCTGTAGTTCGGATGTGTGTCCTGATCCGGTTAAGAACGGCGAATTTAAATGCGTGCCCAGGTACGAGGCGGTACGGGCGGCGGTGTTTCGCAGACTGGGGATAGAGGTTTAGCGCTTTTGCTGATGGTGGTCGTATTTCTAGTGCCGT
>DATJHN010000515.1:0-5523 GCA_035493915.1 Bordetella sp. | reverse complement strand
CTTTCGCCTTTTCCGTCGACACGCAGGTTTAAACGGCAATAAAAAGACGCTCCGACAACCGGGGTAATGCCGGACGGCTCAGTTCAATTTTTATCGGCGCCGCGCCGGGTATCCCCCATCAGGGGTGCGCGGATATTGTCCGCCCGTCGTCCATTGCCATATCGTTCCTTTTCGGCATTTGCGGTTCGTGGTTGCTTTTGCACGCCCCGGCACCGCATGGGTATCGCAGACCAGCCTTATTGGCCGAGGTTTTTTTGCAAGCGTTTTTCTGGTTCAAGCCGCAATCCGCGGCTGTTTTCGCACAGATGCGTGTTCGCGTCGTATCGGCTGATGCCGCACGGCAGAGCAGTGCTCGCCTGGCGTGTCGTATGTCCTGTATTCAGTCAGCCGCTAAGGCAATTATCTGGAATTTCCCGGCCTGGAAGATTTCGACCGAAAATTCCGCGATTCAGAAATCTGTGGTCGGGGAATCCGTGGCCCGGAAATCCGCGGTTGCGCGAGCTATGGCCGGGGTTATGGGCGATATGGCCGGCGCGATATCGATGTCCGCCATATGCATTGCAACCCTGTTGAGCAAGGCCTTGGTTACGTCCTTGTTCGGCCAGGCGCTGTCGAATCAATCGACAAAACAAAAAAGGCTTGGCGAATTCGCCAAGCCTGATCTGCGTGCTGTTTGGTTGCGGGGGCAGGATTTGAACCTACGACCTTCGGGTTATGAGCCCGACGAGCTGCCAGACTGCTCCACCCCGCGTCTGAGAAAGAGATATTACTTCAGTTTTTTAGCCTTGGCAAGTTGAAGGCGCCACTTACCACGATGAATTGAATATATCGATGAACGATAGTGAGGCAACACTGGTGATCGAAACGGCGCTGCTCTGCGCGCCTCAACCCATGCCGCGCGCGGAACTACGCAAACTGTTTTCCGACAGTGATGACGTGGATAATGCTCGTCTGGATAGTTTGCTGGAAAGTTTGCAGACCGCCTGGTCGGATCGCGGATTGGAATTGATATCGCTGGCTGGCGGCTGGCGCTTTCAGAGCCGTCCTGCCATGCAGCGTTATCTTGAGCGCCTCAGTCCGGAGAAGCCGCCCAAGTATTCGCGCGCGGTACTCGAAACATTGGCTATCGTGGCTTGGCGCCAGCCCGTCACGCGCGGCGATATCGAAGATATTCGCGGCGTGACCGTCTCCTCGCAAATCGTGAAGGCACTGGAGGATCGCGGCTGGATCGAAGTGATCGGCCATCGCGACGCACCCGGCCGTCCCGCGCTGTTCGGCACGACCCGCCAGTTTCTGGACGACCTGGGTTTGCGCGCGCTGGATGAGTTGCCGCCGCTGGAAGCGGGCGGCGCCATGGCCGCCCTGGAAGGGCTGGATCTCACCGGCGGCAATGCCATCGTTCCGGATGGTTCGGAAGCGACAGATACGGCAGATACCGCGGATACGGCAGATACCATTAAGGCCGATGCGGCGGATACCATAGGCGCCGGAACGTCATCTGTTGCTGCGCAAGCTATCGAAGGGCAATCCGCCGAAGGGCAACCGGTTGAAGAGCAACTGGTTGAAGAGCAACCGGTCGAAGAGCAGCCGGTCGACGAGCAACTAGCTGAAGCGCCGTCTGATGACGCTCGGCCTGTTGATGTGCAGCCTAATGAAGTGCACCCTGATGAAGTGCACCCTGATGAAGTGCAGCCCGCGGAGCAGGCCGATTCCTATGTTAAGGACTCCGCCCCCTCCGACGAGCCCGTCAATGTGATCCAGGCAGCTACCGGACCTGCGCCTGAAGAACCGGAGATCCCGGTGCCTGATCGCGACACCATCGAACCCGGTGGTCATCGCCCCGAAATTACGCCGCCAGGCCAGCACCCTGAGATTGTGCCGCCTGGTGGAACGCCCGAAATCAATCCGACGGACCCGGCACCCGAAATCGTGCCGCCCGCGCCGGGCCAGATGCCCGACGTGCCGCCCGGCCAATCCGATAACGACGAAGAAGACGCGCCCGGCGCGCCTCGCAAAGAGTGAATTCTGGAGTAGTCCCAGTGAGTATTAATAAAAACGTGCAGGACGATGTCATGGAACCGCGTGAAACGGTAGGTGCCGCTGCGGCGCCGCATACCGGGGGCGGTACGGGGAACGCGGACGATGCGGGTGCAAAGCCCGCGCCGCGTGCGCGTGCCCGTCGCCAGCCGCGCGCCAAGGCAGAGGCCGCCGGCGTATCCCAATCGGATGCGCAATCCGGCGGGGCCGACGCGCCCGTCGCCGCACCGGCGCCGCGCACCCGCAAGCCGCGTGTGGTCCGCGCGGACGAGCAGGGCTCGCTGCCGTTGTCGCTGGAAGGGCAGGCCGAGACGCCCCCCCAGGGAGCGCAGCCAGACCAGCCCGTACCAGTAAAGCGTGCGCGCAAGCGCAAACCGGCGGATGCGGTTGAAAGCGCCGGGACTGAAACCGCGGTTGCCGGCGACGACACGCGCGGTGCCGACGGCGATTCGGACGGCGTTCCCGCAAAAGCGCGGCGAGTTCGTGGCGGTGCGCGTGGCGGCCGCCGCGATACCCAAGGCGATATCCAGGGCATTCAAGGCGATGTCCAGGGCGTTCAAGGCGATGCCCACGGCACTTACGGCGATATGCCGGCTCCGCGCGAGAGCGGGCAGGTGCCGTCATCCGCCGGGCCGTCCGCTTCCTTTATGGAAGGGGCCGCTGGGGGAAGCGATTCGCGTGACGTAGATATGCAGGATTATCGTCCGCGGGGTTCCGCCGCGGCCGAAGACCATCCGCGCGATGGTCAGGACGCTTTTGCTGGCGGTGTGCCCGCGGCCGAGGGCGAAGCATCCGCCCCGAACAATCGCGGCCGCGGCCGCAAGCTGCGCACACCTTTCCGCCGCCGCCGTGGCGATGCCGTGACGGGCGCCGAGGGTCCCGGTCCTGGCGCGGGGGATGCCGCCTCGCCGGCCACGGCGCCGCAGTCCATGGCCGCGGTCGATGCCGAAGCGTTGTCCCCCGGCGGCGAGCGTGAGGCCGAGCAGGCCCTCGCGTATCTGGAAAAGACCGCGCGTATGGAGCAACGTCTGAACAAGTACCTGAACAGCGAGGCGGTGATGCCCAAGCTGCACAAGGTGCTTGCGGACGCTGGCGTCGGTTCGCGGCGCGAAATGGAAGAATTGATCGTTGCGGGCCGCGTTTCCGTGAATGGCGAGCCGGCCCATATCGGACAGCGCGTCGCCGGTGGCGATCAGGTGCGCGTCAATGGCAAGCTGATTACGCGCGTCAATACGCGCAAACCGCCGCGCGTGATCCTGTATCACAAGCCCGCTGGCGAAATAGTCAGCCATGACGACCCCGGCGGGCGCGCCAGTGTCTTCGCGCGGCTGCCCAAGCTGCGCACCGGCAAGTGGCTGTCGGTGGGTCGTCTGGACCTGAACACCGAAGGCCTGCTGATCTTCACCACCTCCGGTGACATGGCCAACCGCATCATGCATCCGCGCTATGGGACTGAACGCGAATATGCCGTCCGTGTCCTGGGTGAAATGGATGCGGCGCAGCGCGAGTCGCTGGTCGAAGGCATCGAGCTGGAAGACGGCAAGGCGGCTTTCGGCGCGCTCGATTATCTGGGAGGCGAAGGCAGCAACCGCTGGTATCGCGTCACGCTGCAGGAAGGGCGCAACCGCGAAGTGCGCCGCATGTTCGAATCGATTGGCGTCACCGTCAGCCGGCTGATACGCACCCGCTTCGGCGATGTCGTGCTGCCGCGCAATCTGCGGCGTGGCCGCTGGGAAGAGCTCGACCCTAACCTTGTTACCGCGCTGATGGTCCAGTTGGGGTTGTTGCGCGATGACGACGAAAGCGAGCGGCGGCCCAGGCAGCCTCAGTCGCACGACAGCGCGCTGCCGCCGGGTTTCGGCACGTTGCAGAACAATGGCATGAACGGCGCGCGCATCGGACGCCGGGGCAAGCTGCAGGGCGGCCGCCCGGGCAAGAGCGCCGGAGCCGGCATGTCGTACCCGTCCGATCCTTTTGGCACAGGCATGATGGTCACGGGCGGCTACGCCAATGGGCATCCGTTGGGCAATGATGGAAACGCGCGGGGCGGCAAGGGGCAGCGCCGCGGACCGGGCAAACGCCCTGCCCAGGGTCAGGGATACGCCCAGGGGCAGCCGCAGGGTCAAGGACAGGGCCAGGGGCGGGGCCCCCGGCAGGGGCCTCGACAGGGTCAGGGTCAGGGCCAGGGGCCGGCGCAGGGTCAAGGGCAGGCTGCCGGCCCGCACCAGCCGCGCGGCAAGGGCGCGCGCAAGGGCAAGCCTGGCGGCGGTCCGAACGGACCTCGGGCGAACGGTCAGGAGTTCAATGCGCAGGGCCAGGGTGGCCAGGCGCCGGCAGGTGCTCCGAACAAGGGCCCGCAGCAGCGCGGGCGCCCAGGCAAGAGCGCGGCTCCGGGGAAAAAGCGGGGCAATCCCAACGGCAACGCCAAGGGGCCACGCGGCGGCGGCGGTAGCGCAGGTAGTGGTGGTAGCGCGGGGCGGGGCGACGATTGGCAGCCTCGCGGCGCGGCCGCCCACGAATCGCGCCTGGGTGTGATCGGGGTTCGCGGCCGCGGGTCGCGGTAGCTATTGTTCCGGCCCTGAATACGTAAACCCTGGACGCATCAGGCAATTTTGCCGGTTCTATGGTAATATTGCTGGTTTTCGTGGGCATGTTGTAGCTATGCCTGTGGTAATTGGCATGGCACGGCGGCATAGCGCGGTGGCATGAACTCCGGGCAGTGCGACACCGACCCGCCACAAGGCTGCAACAACCACTGCAAGAACCGAACATGGCGCGGAGCGCGCGTTCCAAGGCTGGATGTCTGCCAAGGAACGTGTTCTGCCGCGTGATAACGATGGGCTGGGCTTACAGCCCATTTTTTTCGAGCATATGGCTGATTTATTCGCATTGACCCAGGAGGCGCTGTCCGGGATGGACGTCGAGCTTGTCGACGTCGAACGGGCGGCGCTTGGCCTGCTGCGCGTCACGATCGACCGTCCTGAAGGCGTGCGCATCGAAGACTGCGAACAGGTCTCGCGCCAGCTGTCGCGCGTCTACGAGGTCGAGAATATCGATTACAAGCGACTCGAGGTCGGTTCGCCCGGCGTGGATCGTCCGCTGCGCAGCGAAGCCGATTTTCAGCGTTTCGCGGGGCAGCGGGTCGAAGTCAAGCTGCGGCAGGCCGTGGAAAACCGCAAGGTATTCAACGGCACGCTGGTAGCGGCGGCCGAGGCTGCGACGCAGGACCAGGGGAAAGCGGTTTTCGGCGTGGAATTTGAGGCAAAGAAGGACGATATTCAGGTGGTGAACTTCACGTTCGACGAAGTGGAGCGCGCCAAGCTGGATCCTGTCCTGGATTTCAAGGGCAAAAAGCGATGAGTCGCGAAATTCTTCTGTTGGTCGACGCCCTCGCGCGCGAAAAGAACGTGGCGCGCGAAGTGGTGTTCGGAGCGCTGGAAAGCGCGCTGGCTTCGGCCATGAAAAAACGCTTCAAGGAAGACGCGG
>DATJHN010000514.1:0-15089 GCA_035493915.1 Bordetella sp. | reverse complement strand
ACAAGCACGGCAATGCCTTCTCCGCCACGCCCAGCGATGGTTCGTACAACTCGCCGGTGATTCCCGGCACCGGCCTGATCGCCTCGGGGCGCGGCAGCCAATCCTGGGCGGAAGCCGGCCATCCCTGCGCGGTCGGTCCGGGCCGCCGCCCGCGCCTGACCCCTAACCCTTCCATGGCGATCCGTGCCGGCGGCTACGTCATGCCCTTCGGCACGCCGGGCGGGGACGTGCAATGCCAGGCCATGCTGCAGACATTCTTGAACGTCGAGGTCTTCGGCATGGAGCTGCAGCAGGCCATCGAAGCGCCGCGCTTCGCCACCTTCAGCTTCCCCTCATCCTTCGAGCCGCACACGGCCGTGCCCGGCCGCCTGATGATCGAAGACCTGATCCCCAAGGAAGTCGGCGACGCGCTGGCGGCCATGGGACATTCCGTGAAATGGTGGAACGATCGCAGCTGGCGCGCCGGCGCGATGTGCGCGGTGCGCCATGATCTGGAAACCGGCATCCGCTGGGGCGGCGCGGATCCGCGCCGGCCGGCGTACGCGGCGGGCTGGTAACGGTGGCCTGGCGGACGGAAGAGTAACCGCCAGCATACGGGCCAATCCGCCTTGGCGGCGGGCGGCAGGCGGTGAGTGGCGGACGGAGAGAAGCAGCCTCCGTTCAGCGGACCGCGGGTTGTCGATTTCCACCCGCCCCGATCGTCGTTGCAGGACGGCCCGCTCATCCCGCGCGCCGCGCACGATTAGGAGACTTTCCCCATGGCGCTGCAACTCTACTACCACCCGTTTTCGTCCTACTGCCAGAAGGCGCTGATCGCGCTATACGACAACAACATCGCCTTCGAACGCAACGTACTGGAAGGCCCGGATAGTCCAGCCGGCAAACGGCTGGCCGAACTTTGGCCGATGAAGCGCTTCCCCGTGCTCGTGGACGGCGATCGCACGGTGATCGAGGCGACCTGCATCATCGAATATCTGGGCCTGTACCATCCGGGCCCGGTTCGCATGATCCCCGAAGATCCCAAGGCCGCACTGGAAACGCGCTTTATGGACCGGTTCTTCGACAACTATGTCGCCGCCCCCCAGATGCAGATCGTGTTCAACCAGATACGCCCGGAGGACGTGCGCGATCCCCATGGCGTGAAGCAATCGCGCGAGATGCTGGAGACCTCTTACGCGTGGCTGGATAAGAAGATGGCGAATCGCGAATGGGCCGCCGGCGACCGTTTCAGCCTGGCCGATTGCGGCGCGGCACCCTTCTTGTTCTACGCCGACTGGACTCACGCCATTCCGCCGCAATACGCCAACGTGCACGCCTACCGCCGCCGCCTGCTGCAATATCCGTCGTTCGCGCGCGCCGTCGACGATGCACGGCCCTTCCGCGAATACTTTCCGCTGGGCGCGCCGGACCGGGACTGATGCGGTCCGGCGACGGAGGGATCGCCGGCCGGTCTGTTCTCGCCGAGGCGCGCCGCGCCTGGACCGAATCTATCCGCGGGACAACGGCCTGCGCCGCGTGAAGCGCTGCTCCGTGACCGGCTCGCCCCATTGCGAGCCGGCGGCCTCTTCCGCCAATTGGAAGCCGGCCGACTCGTACAAGTGGCGCGCGGCGTCCAGGCCGCTGAAGGTCCATAGATAGGTCTCGTCATACCATTCGTCGACGAAGTCCAAGGCGCGCGATAGCAGTCCGCGTCCCACGCCCTTGCCGCGCAGGCTGTCGTCGACGATGAACCAGCGCAGGTGCGCGACGCGCGCGTCGATATCGCCATCGATAACCACCGATCCCAGCACGCGGCCGGCATCGACGTATAGCCACATCCCCTTGCCGGGCGCGGGCAAGGATTCCGCGAATGCCGCCAGCTCCGTCGCCACCTTGCGCTCGAAGAACACGCCGAAACCAACCGCGCGTGCGTAATAGCGGGCATGCAAGGCAGCGATGTCGCCAACGCAACCGGCTATATAGCCTTCGATCAGATGCATCGGCGATCCGGTAACTGCCTTGGCACCGGACACCTTGTCGGCCATGACGTGGGCGGCACCGGCTGCCTGCATGTCGGACTCGGTGTCGGCTGCCTGAACGTCGAACTCGATATCGGCCGCGCGCATGTCGAACTCGGTATCACCGGCTGCACCGCGATCGAAAATATCAGCGGCGACGCCTGTATCGAGAAGCTCCCCCGCCAGATTCGGATTGTCGCGGGACAGCGCATCGCCATACAGGGCCAGCAAGCGCAAGAGAGCCTGCTGATCGCCCGGCACCAGTTGCCGCAGTGCCTTGGATACCTGATCGGTGGCGAAACGATCGATGCGCGCGCGCAAGGCAGCCCCCTGGCGGGTCAGATAAAGCCTGGATGCCCGCGCATCACCGCTATCGGTCTCGCGACGCAGCAGGCCCATCCCTTCCAGCTTCGCCACCTGCCGGCTGGCGTTGGATTTGTCCAGCCGCAGCATGGACGCGAGATCCCGCGCCTGCAGTCCAGGCGCCAATCCGACTTCGATGATCGCGTGCACAGCCGACGGCGACAAACCGCTGTCGGCCAGGTGCGGCCGCATGAAACCAAGCTCGCGAACCAGCTTGCGCGACAGCTCCCGCACTTGCTGGATGGTCTGCTCACGGGACTGCCCCCAGCCTTCCGTCACGTCCATGATGATCCCCAAGCCGGCGGCCTATCGCGCACCGCTAAAAGTTGCGTTTCGCAACCAATATAGCGGAAAGGTCGGGTGGGGAACAATAGGTTCTTAATCTTCGTTGCCTGCCGCGTCAGGCCGATACCGCATCCGCCTTATATTTTTCCGGCTCGGGGGAACAGGGGCCAGGTCGCCAGCGCGATCAGGCCGGCCACCAGCCAGACGCCGCCCCAGGACGAGGCCGCCAGCACATGCGGGATGGAAAGCGGAGCCAGGAACAGGCTAAGGTAGACCATCGTGTTGCACATGCCCAGCGCGGTGCCGGCGCGGGCCGGGCCGGCCAGCGTTGCCAGTTCGGTGTAGGCCACGCCATGCCATGCCGACACCGTCACCCCGGCCGCGATGATGGCCGCGATCAGCAGTGGCGCGGGTGCGCCGGCGGCGGTGGCGAGCGCCAACGCCGCGAACGCCGCCACGGCGATCAGCACCACAGTTCGGACATAGCCGCGCCGGTTGCCATGCAGGTCCGTATAGCGGCCGCTCCAGACCCGCAGGATCATCGCGCCCAGTTGTACGGCGACCATCGCGAACGTAGTGCCGGCAATGCCGACGCCGGCGAAATCGTGCAGATAGATGGTCGCGAAGCTCAGCACCGCGAATTGCGGACCGCACAGCAGGCCGATCGCCAGGACTATGCGCCGGATCATCGGGTCGCGCAGGGGGCTGCTGCTGCTACTGCCATCGCCGTCACGGCCCGCATCGCGCTGGATGCCGGAAGCACTTACGGTATGCCGTGCCGCAGTATCCTCGTCCCGCGGATCGTGCAGCCAGCGCCAGGCCAGCCCCATCGATACCGCGCACATCAGCGCCAGCAGCCCGTATACCGGGCGGAAACCGCCTATCGATGCCAGCCAGGGCAGCAACAGGGCGCCCAGGCCGCCGCCCAACGGTACGGCGGTCTGGCGGATGCTCATGGCCAGGCCGCGTTCGCCTTCCTTGAACCAGCGCATGATCGCCCGCCCGCTGGAACCATTCACGCTGCCGCCCGCCAGGCCCACCACGCACATCAGCGCCAGCAGCCAGGGAAATGCCGGCACGAAGGCGGCCGAGGGCACCATGAAGGCCGCCATGGCCAGCAGCGCCAGCGTGGTGGCCGCCAAGCCAACCAGCAGGATGGGCCGGTCGCCCCAGCGATCGGTGGCGACACCCCAGGGCAATTCGGTTATCGCCACGCCCAGGCCGATGGCACCCAGCGCCACGCCCAGCGCGGCGTCGTCCAGGCGGTAGCCGGAGCGCAGCCAGACGGCGGTCGTCGGTATGCCGGCAGCCGCCGCCGAGAAGCTGACGTTGGCGATGACGCCGGCCGCCAGCACCTTCCAGCGATGCTCAGGGCCCAGGACAGGGGCCGCAGGCCCAATCGCGGGCATGCCCGTATCTGCCCGTCCAGCCAGCACCACGCAGGCGTTCGCCTGTCCAGCCAGAGGCACGCCGGCCTCCACCGTCCCGGCCAGGGGATATCCCATCGCGGCCGGCGTGCCGCTTTTGCTTACTGTCGCAGAGCTCATGGTCCGCACCTTCGAAAAGTCCGATGGCGTCAGTCTGGGCGCTTTCAATCATTCTGAATATCACATAATATTTGTCGTATCGTTCGATAAAACGGGATGTTCATCATGCAAGTGAACCTCGACATCGCGGCCCTGCGCACCCTGGTGATCGGCATGGACCTGGGCAGTTTCGCCAAGGCCGCCGATCGCGTGGGCCGTTCGACGTCCGCCATCAGCGCGCAGATCAAAAAGCTGGAGGACCAGGCCGGCGCCCCCCTGTTCCGCAAATCCGGCCGCGGCCTGGCCCTGACGGACGCGGGCGAGGTGATGCTGGACTACGCGCGCCGCCTGGTCGGCCTGAACGATGAAGCCGCCGTGGCCACGCGCGGCCTGGACATGGAAGGCTGGATCCGCCTGGGCTTGCAGGAAGACTTCGGCGAAGCGCTCTTGCCGCAGTTACTAGGGCGCTTTGCGCGCGCGCATCCAAAGGTGCGCATCGAAGCCCGCGTGGCGCGCAATACGGAATTGCAGGAACGCTTCGATGCCGGCCAGCTCGACCTGGCCCTGCTGTGGAACAGTGCCGGAGATGTCGATGACCCGGCCGCGCAGCCGAGCGGCGGCGGAACACGCGAACGGATCGCGCGCCCGCGCATGTGCTGGATCGGTTCGGCGCTGGTGCCCTGGCGGCCGGAAAGCGGCGAGCCGTTGCCCTTGATCGCCTTCGACCGCCCCTGCCTGTTCACCCAGGCCGCCACTACCGCGCTGGATCGCGCGCGCATCCCCTGGCGGCTGGTCTTCACCAGCCCCAGCCTGAACGGCCTGTGGGCGGCGACCGCCGCCGGACTGGGCATGAATGTACGTACGCCTTACGGCCTGCCGGCGTCAGTACGGCCGCTGGACGCCAAGGCCGCCGGCCTGCCGTCCCTGCCGGCCATCCCCTTGATGCTGTTGAAGCGGCCGGGAGAGACCCAGCCGCTGGCCGACCGTCTGGCCGACATGATGCGCGAACACATGGACGGCGAAATCGAACTTGATCGGCATAGGGAATAGCTCAGGATCCACGCCGGATCAGTCGCGCGGATAACCCGCCGGCGCGACGGTCGCGCCTTGCACGCCGTGCCGCGCCAACGCGGCCGCCACGAAACCTTCGCGCTTGAGATCCTCTATGCAGGAATTCAGCCAGGCGGCGGCGGCTTCGCCGCGATCCTTGGCCGTTGCCATGGACTGGTGAATGGCCATGAAGCGCCCGTCCAGCATGCGCAGTCCGGCTTGCCGTTCGACATCCGCGCGCATCTGCTGGCGTACTCCCGCGGCAGCGTCCAACCCATCGCGCAGGAAGACCTCCACCGCCTGGCCCGATCCGGGCGCATCCACCACGCGCGCATGCTTCAACTCGCGCGCCAGGTGCAAGGCATACGCGCTGCCGGCGCCCACCGCCACGCGATGCCCAGGCCGGTCTACCTGCTCGTTGGCCAGGATCGGCGAATTGGCGCGCACCACGTACACGCCTTCCATCAGCACATAGGGTGGCGTGAAATGCAGCGTGTCGCCGCGCAGCGGATCGATGGCGAAGAAGCCGATGGCTGCCTGCCCTTCCTGCACGGTGCGCACGCATTCCTTCGCCGACGGCAGGAGCGCGAGTTCGATCTCCACGCCAAGTCGCCGCGCCAGCTCCGTCGCCAGATCGACCGCCACGCCGCCGGGCGCCCCAGTCGTCGCGTCGGCCTTGAACAGGACCGGGTTCGCCAGATTGATTGCGGCGCGCAGTGTGCCCCGCGGAGCCAGCGCATGCCGGGCATGCGCCGCAATCGAGCCTTCGTCCGCCGTGCCTGACGTCGTCATCGTTTATTGCTCCGAGATCCCGGCCTTCCGGATGATGGCGGGCCATTGCTTGAACTCGCGGTCCATCAGCGCGCTAAGGTCCGCCGCCGATCCGCCGATCGGACGCGTACCGCTGTCTTCCAGCTTGGCGGCCACGGTCTTGTCGTGGACGGCTTCCGTAAAGGCTTGCTCCAGCTTTTTGCGCACATCGGCCGGCACGCCGGCGGGCGCCACGATACCGATCCAATACGTCGACTCGAAGCCGGGATAGCCGGACTCCGCGATCGTCGGCACATCGGGCAGTTGCGGCATGCGCTGCAGGCTGCTTACCGCGTACAGCTTCAGCTTGCCGGCTTTGACGAAATTCGCGGCCGTGATGTAGGCATCCATCTTGACGTCGTACACGCCGCCGACCAGATCGGTCAGCGCGGGCGCGGCACCCTTGTACGGAATGTGGGTCATGTCCAGGCCCGCGGCGGCTTTCAGCAATTCCATCGACAGGTGCGGGAAAGTGCCCGAGCCCGCAGTGCCGTACGACAGCTTGTGCGTCTTGGCGTATTGGATGAATTCCTTGAAATTGTTCGGCGGCAGCGACGGGTTGGCCACCAGCAGGCCGGGCATATCGCCGATCAGCGCGATGGGCACGAAGTCTTTCTGCGTGTTGTAGGGCAGCTTCTTGTAGATCGATGGATTGGCCGTGTGAGAAGTGGTCGCCATCAGCAGCGAATAGCCGTCCGCCGGCGATTTCACGACGTTGTCCGAACCGATCACGCCACCCGCGCCGGCGCGGTTTTCCACTATGACCGGCTGGCCCAGTATCTGCGAGACCTTGGTCGCTACCAGGCGGCCCACCAGGTCGGTACTGCCGCCCGGGGAAAACGGCACGACCAGGCGGATCGAATGGTCCGGAAACGTGCCGGCATGGGCGGACGCGCACAGCGCGGCCGCCGCCAGCATCAGCGCCGGCGCGATAAAAGTTTTCTTCATGATGTCTCCTTAATGGCGCGCGCGCCCTTATCGTTATTTCCGCGGGGCCGTACCGCCATGGGCCGGCCCTTGCGGCATTGCATGCACATCGCGGCACGCCCGCATTGGTCCTTCGTGCCGCGATGTTCCTACGAGAATTTCGCTTCGGCGGCGACGCAGGCGCGACGGTGCCTTAAGCGACCGACACGCGCATCAGCTGTGCGCCGGCGTGCCATACAGTGCGTCGGCATTGGTCACCAGGATGCGCTTGCGGTCGGCCGCATCGGGCGCCCACTCGGACAGCAGGTCGAACAGATCGCCGTCGTTCGGCATCTCGCGGTCGACCATGTTGACGTGCGGCCAGTCGGAACCCCACACCATGCGTTCCGGCGCATGACGGATCAGCGCCCGCGCGATCGGCGTCACCGCGGCATAGGGCATGTCGCCCTTGGCGCAACGCATCGGGCCGGACAGCTTGATCCACACCCGGCCGGTATCCAGCATCTTCAGCACCGTCTTGAACGCCGGCTGGTCCACGCCTTTGTCGGCGGGCACGCTGGCGAAATGGTCCAGCACGATTTTGCGGTTGGGCAGCGCGAGCAGCTTGTCAGCGTAGGAAACGATGTCCTCGCCATGCGGATAGAAGTGCACAGGCCAACCCAGGTTCTCTACCTGCGCCGCCATATCGGGCAGTATCTGCGGCAGATTGGAAGCGCGCTTGGCGCTGACGAAGCGCACGCCGCGCACGCCGGCCCGGTCCAGGCGCAGCAGTTCTTCATCCGACAGTTCGTCCGGCGGCAGGATCACCCCCGCGAAGCGGTCGGGAAAGCGCTTCAGCGCATCCAGCATGTAGCTGTAGTCGCGGCCGTAGCCGCCGCCGCTGACCACCACGGCCTTGCGCAGGCCCAGCGTATCGAGCATGCGGATGGCGGTTTCGGGCAAGGCTTCGCCGGAAACATAGGGGCTTTCCGGATCGAAAGGCCATTTGTCGGCGGGGCCGAACAGGTGTATCTGGCAATCCCAGCCGCCGGGCGGCACTTCCATGGAGGGCTTTTTGATATCGGGATTGGGCGGCGGGGTAAGGTAGGGCATGCGTGTCTCCAGGTTCTTGTCCGGCGGGGTAAGCCTGGACCGTAGTATCCTGGCTCGCCGCCATGGCGGGTAATGCCTTCTGCGCGCGCGGCGATGCTCTTTTCTTATCGGAGTTACTTTTTGCAGCCGCCCACTCTCGAACCCAATTTGCGCCGGCTGCGGGCTTTCGTGGGCGTCGTCCAGGAAGGCAGCGTGCATCGCGCGGCCGACACCCTGCACCTGACCCAGCCCACCGTGACCCGCGCCATCCAGAAGCTGGAGCGCGAGATCGGCCATCCGCTGTTCGAACGCACATCCATGGGGATGACGGCCACGCCGATCGGCCTGACCGCGGCGCGCCGCGCCGGCCGTGCGCTGGCTTATCTGCAGGCGGCGGAAGAAGAGCTCGCCCGCCTGCCGCTGGAGTCGGTTGGGGATGCGGCTTCCACGCCTCGCGCTGCGCCGGTCGCTTCCGCCACATCTACCGCATCTTCTGCGTCCGTCGCGCCCGCGGCGCCACGCTGCGCGCCGCGCATCGCCCACGCGCTGACCAGCCGTCACTTGCAGGCCCTGATCGCGCTGTCCGAGCACGGCATCCAAAGCGCGGCCGCCGCTTCGCTGTCCCTGTCGCAACCCGCCATCACCCAGGCGCTGAACGACCTGGAGCGGCTGGTGGGCACGCCCTTGCTGCTGCGCACCAGCCGCGGCATGGCCGCCACCGCGGCGGGCGAAATCCTGTTGCGCCGCGGCAAACTGGCGCTGGCCGAAATCACGGCCTGCGCCAACGACATCGCCGAACACCTGGGCGCCATCACCGGTACGGTGGCCGTTGGCGTGCTGCCCATCTGCGGGACCCTGCTGGTGCCGCGCGCCGTCAACCGCCTGCTGCGCGATCATCCGGACCTGCGCGTCGTGCTGGTCGATGGCCCCTACGACACGCTGCTGCACAAACTGCGCGACGGCCAGCTCGACGTCATCGTCGGGCCGCTGCGCGATCCCAGCCCTGCCGGCGATACACGCCAGGAAGCACTGTTCGACGGCGCGCTGTCGGTGATTGCCCGCCAGGGTCATCCGCTGGCCGGCCGCCACGGCCTGACGCTGGCCGAGCTGAGCCGCTGCGAATGGGTCCTGCCGTCACGCGAGACCCCGGCGCGTACCATCATCGAACGCGTGATGGCGCGCGCCGGCCTGCCCATGCCGGACAATCCGGTGGAAGCGAACGCCCTGGCGACCTTGCGCGCGCTCCTGATGGAAAGCGATCGCGTGGCGATGATTTCCCGCCATCAGATCTACTTCGAGGAACGTGGCGGCATGCTGGCCGTCCTGCCCATCGAACTGGCGGACACCGCACGCGCCATCGGTATGACCGTGCGCGCCGATGCCCATCCGCCGGCGGGCGTGCTATCGCTGCTTGAGCATCTGCGCGTGGCCGGCCGCGAACGGCTGCTGGCTTGAAAACTCGCCCGCTGCATCCTGCCCGAGACAACCGGATCCAAAGACGCTGGCCCGTGTAAAGCCCTTGCGCCCCAAGCCGGGATATCATCGTGGTCATCCGGCCCCGCATGCCGCGGTCCCGCCCACTTCGCATCCCCCATGACCAGCAAGCTCACTCCAGGCTCCGGCCCATCGACGCTCGATCCCATCCTGCAGCGCGTCCTGCGCGCCATCCACCGGCGCCGCGAACACGGCTTTCATTTCGCCGGCAACTTTCTGGCGATGTCTTTCGATCGCGTCAGCGTAGAAGACAGCCTGGTCAGCATGAAGGCTGAATGCCACGCCAAGGACGGCACCATCGACGGCACCGCGCTGGGAGTGCTGGCCGACCTGGCCCTGGCCGCGCCCGTGCGCGCCGCCCTGCCCGCCGACACCCGGCTGGCCACGGTCAACATGCAATTGCAGTTGACCGGCGCGCCCGGCCATGCGCCGGTCACCGCGCAAAGCAGCTTCCACGGCTACATCCACGGCGCCGCCGGGCGCCAGGCCGTCAGCCGCGTCACGCTGCGGGGCGCGGGCCGGGAGATCGGCCTGGGCACCGCCACCTTCATGGTGCTGGACCTGCCGCCCGGCACGCCCATTCCCTTTCTGACCCCCATTGATCCGGCCGTGGACGAAGCGCCGCTGCTCGACCCCGACACGGACCTGAATACCGGCGAGCGGGCCCTGTTCGAACACGTCAGGATGGCCCTGGGCGACAGCAAGGCGAACAACGATTTCACCGAACGGCTGTGGGGCTACCGCACCCGTCCGCACAAAGGCGGCGCGTCGGGCACACTGGCGAACGGGCCGCATATCGGCAACCGCGTGGGCCACGTGCAGGGCGGCATACTGCTGGGCTTCGCGCAGGCCACGGCCCAGGCCGCGCTGCCCGCGGATTGGGGCCTGAGCAGCATCACGGCTACCTATGTCAGCCCCGGCGAAGGCCGCGAACTCAAGGCGGAAGCGGAAATCGCCCACCAGGGCCGGACCACCGCGGTGACACGCGTCACCATCACGACCGACGAAGGGCGGCGCGTGCTGGAAGTCCTGGCCACGCATTCGCTGCGCGCGGCGAAGTCCTGACGCGCATTGACCATCGAACCAACACGTCATCCATTCGCACATGAAAATCGCCACCTTCAACGTCAACGGTATCAATAGCCGCCTGCCCAATCTGCTGCGCTGGCTCGAACAGACACAACCGGACGTAGCCTGCCTGCAGGAACTGAAGGCACCGCAGGAAAAATTTCCGGAAGGTCCCATCCGCGATGCCGGCTACGGCGTCATCTGGCATGGACAGAAAAGCTGGAACGGCGTCGCCATCCTGACGCGCGGCTGCGAACCGGTCGAATCGCGCCGGGTGCTACCCGGTGACGACGAAGACCTGCAAAGCCGCTATATCGAGGCAACGGTGCAAGGCGTGGTCGTGGGCTGCCTGTACCTGCCCAACGGCAATCCCGCGCCCGGCCCCAAGTTCGACTACAAGCTGAAGTGGATGGAGCGCCTGATGGCCCACGCGGCCGGCATGGTCGACAGCGGCCAACCCACGGTGCTGGCCGGCGACTACAACGTCATCCCCACCGAAGCCGACGTCTACAAGCCCGAACGCTGGGTCAACGATGCGCTGTTCCGCCCGGAATCCCGCGAGGCCTTCCACACCATGATCGCGCAGGGTTGGATCGACTCCGTGCGCACCCGCCATCCTGACGCGCGCATCTATACCTACTGGGATTACTTCCGCAATGCCTATGCGCGCGACGCCGGCATACGCATCGATCATCTGCTGCTGAATCGCGCGCTGGCGCCGCGCCTGCTGGATGCCGGCGTGGACCGCGACGTGCGCGGCTGGGAAAAGGCCAGCGACCACGCGCCGACCTGGATCACGCTGCAACCGGCCTGAACCGATTGCATCAAGCGCTGCCGTCCTGGCGCTACAGGGCCCGCTCAAGGACGGCCCCGCTTAAAAAGCAGCAAGCCTTCTTGAGCCCCCATGAAAAACAAAGCGGGCCTGCCCTACGCCGCCAGGTGAAACAGGCAATCCCCGCGCCGTGCCAGTGTGGGAAAACGCCGGCAGGACACCAAGCCGTCCGCGCTGAAATACAGCGGGTGCGCGTCGCGCAGGGGGTCTTCATAAACGTGCAGGTATCCCGCCAGCTGTCCTGTCTTTACTGCCTGCCCGGCTTCGGCATGCGGCTCGAACAGGCCATCGCAAGGCGCATAAATCCCCGCGCGCGGCCCCAATGAACGCAGCAACCGCGTGGGCGGCGCGGTTTCGGCGGCCAATCCCGGCGCGATACCGTAATGCCGCAGCACCCGTCTTACCCCTTGTTCCGCCGTATGCAGTCCGGCCGCATCCAGGGTGGCGCCCTTGCCCAGTTCCGTGGTCAGTGCGGGCAGGCCGCGTTGCGCGGCCGCCGCGTACAAGGTGGTAGCGCCGCCGCCCCCTTGCCCCGATGTCAGGATGCTGTGCGGCGCGCCGAACACCCGCAGCAAGGTGTCGACCTGCGCGCGCTGCGCATCGTCCCGGCCATGCTGCGCCAGGGCGCAATGCGCATAGTCGAGCGAGCGCCCACCCGAATGCAGGTCGATCACCAGGTCGCTCAAACCGAACAGCACACTGGTGATGTAGTGCGCCAGCATCGCGGTCGGCCCGCCATTGGGATCGCCGGGAAACAGCCGGTTCAAGTTGCCCTCATCCAGCGGCGAGGCGCGCCGGCCCGCGCGGACGGCGGGGAAATTCAGCGCCGGAATCAGGATGACGCGGCCCCGCACATCCTCCGGGCGCAGCGCCCGCGCCAGGCGTAGCAAGGCAATCTGCCCTTCGTACTCGTCGCCGTGATTGCCCGCCGTCAGCAGGGCCGTGGGCCCATCGCCGTTGCGTATGCAGACGATGGGAATGTCCACGGTCCCGTAAGCCGAAAAATCGGTGGAGTGCGGCACGTGCAGCGAGCCGGCGTGCTTGCCGTCGCGCGCGAAATCCAGATCGGTCCAGACCCGGCTGGGCACCGGCCCGGCGGACGCGTCAGGGACAGGGCGCGCGGGAATCGCTGAGTTCGTCATAGCGTTATCCAATGAATGCGGGCGGGTTGGCCTACTTTTATCCCGTGGCTTGTGCGTGGACCTTCCATATCTATTTCTTGAACGGAGCCAGCAGGCGGGCTTCCAATACGCGCACCAGCTGCCCGATGGCCACGGCCAGTATCAGGAAGATAACGCCCACGACCACCACCGGTTCGGCATAGCGGAAGGAATTCGAGCCGACCTCCAGCGCCAGGCCCAGCATTTCGGGAACGGAAATCACGGCCAGATAGGGCGTGGCCTTGAGCGCGGAAATAAAATAGTTGCCCATGGGGGCCGCGACGTTACGCAGCATCTGCGGCGCGATCACGTACCACATCAGGTCGAAGCGGTTCAGGCCCAGCGCCTTGCCCGCTTCGAACTGGCCCGTATCGACGCTATCGATGCCGCCCTTGAACACCTCGGCCAGATAGCCGCTGTAGTAGATCGACAGGCCGATGATGCCGGACGTCATGGCCGGCAGCGTCAACCCGGTGACCGGCAGCACGAAGTAGATGAAATACAGCTGCACCAGCACCGGCGTCGAGCGTATGACGTCGATCACGAAGCGCAACACATAGCCCAGCACGCGGTTCGAGCGGCGCAACATCTCCAGTACGAAACCCAGCGCGGCGGCGCAGATGCTGGCGACAACCGCCGCCCACAGCGTCGCACCCAATCCCGAAAGAATGAGCGGAATCACCGACAGCGCGAAATCGGGATCAAATTTCACGGCTGCCCCTGTGCGCGATACCCACGCGGCTCTCAAGCCAGCGTCCAAGCAGGGTCGCCGGATAGCACACCATCAGATAAGAGACCAGCAGCGCCGTATAGATGCCGACCGGGTTGTAGGTCAGCTCGGCGATTTCCTTGGCGCGGAAGGTCATGTCGGTCAGCGTGATCAGGGACACCACGGCCGTGCCCTTGACCAGCTGGATGAACTGGTTGACGAAGGTAGGCAGCATCGCCACCAATGCCTGCGGAAGTTCGATGGCGATCAGCACATCGAAACGGCGCAGGCCCAGCGCCAGGCCGGCTTCCACCTGCCCGCGGTCCAGCGCCTGCAGCGCCGCGCGCACTGCCTGGCTGCCATATCCGCCGATATTCAGGCCCAGGGCCATGGCGCCGACCGTCATGCCGGACAAGGAAATGCCGAAACTGGGCAGCGTGTAGTACAGCATGAAAAGCAGGATCAATACGGGCGAGCTACGCCAGAACTCGATCACCGTCGTTACCGCCGCGCGGGCCGGCCCGCGCGCCAGATACTGCAGTACGCCAAAGCACAGCGCGAAAGGAACGGCCCATAGCATTCCGTAGAACGTGACCAGCGCGGTCACGCGAAAGCCCTGCAGAATGCCGGCCAGGATACCCGTGAAATCCATGCCTTAATATTCGCCCGCGCAAACCCGCGCCGTGGTCACCGCGGAAGGCGGCGCGTCATCGGGCGTAAAGCCGTACCTGGCCATCAGTTTCTCCACCGTGCCATCCGCCTTCAGCTTGGCCAGCTGCGCGTTGTACAGGTCCCGCAGATCGGCGTCTTCCTGGCGGAACGCGATACCCGTATACATGGCGGCCGGCACGCCGTTGCGCACCAGGCCCTGGAAGGGACG
Organism: Bordetella sp.; assembly: GCA_035493915.1. Taxonomy (GTDB): domain Bacteria; phylum Pseudomonadota; class Gammaproteobacteria; order Burkholderiales; family Burkholderiaceae_B; genus Bordetella_C. Next base: position 917 of record DATJHN010000514.1, on the reverse strand, counting down.
TGCCCGCTCGACGCCCTTGACGTTGGGATCCTGCAGCAGGGAAACCACGCTGGGCGCGGACAGCGTTACGGCATCGGCACGGCCGGCGATCAACGCCGACAACTGCGATTGCGGGCTATCCAAAAAGATCATCTGGCCGACGGGAACGCCGGCATCCTGCGCGTTCTTGGAATTCAGCGTGCCGCGTCCGCCGGCCAGCCGCACCTTGGGATTGGCGGAGATGTCCGCATAGCTATGCAGCTTTAGCGGATTCCCCTTGGCAACGATCAGGCCATCGCCCACGGCCAGGTCGGGTTCGCTGAAAAGCACCACCTTGCAACGCGGCTCCGTGATGGCCAGCCCCGACGCCACCATATCGAAACGGCGCGCCGTCAGGCCCGGAATCAGCGCGCCGAATTCCGTGATGACGAAATTGATGTTCTTGACACCCAGCGGCGCGAAGGCGGCACGCACCAGATCCGCGTGAAATCCGGCGGCGTTGCCGTCCGCATCCCGAAAGCCCCACGGCGCGCGGTTATGTATGCCGATCGTCAAGGTGCCGCTCTGCAGGATCGTGTCCTTCGTGGACGCCGCGTGCGCCGCGGGAGCCATCGCGATCGCGCAGGCCAGCGCGCCCAGCGCCAGCAGGCGGCCCAGCCATGTTTTTCCGCTGTGTTGCTTCATGATTTCCCCTGTTGATGTGTTGCTGGTGGAATAACGCTAGGCTCCCGCATGGCGAGCCATTGCGCGCCGCAGTGCCGCGAAGACTGCATTCAGATCGTTCGCCAGGTCGGCCTCGCCTTCGATGCCGATGCTGATACGCAGCACCATGTCATCGCCGGACCATGCGCGCACGGTCCGGTGCGCACGGACGGGCATGGGGGCCACCAGGCTGCGAGTTCCACCCCAAGACGCGCCGATGACGAAAATGCGCAGCG
>DATJHN010000513.1:0-4297 GCA_035493915.1 Bordetella sp. | reverse complement strand
CGCGACCAGGTTCGGCACAAAGGCCGCGCGCAGCGTTTCGCTGCCGACGGTAAGCAAGGCTTCGATCACCCCGTCGGTCAATAGCGGGCACAGCGAAAACGCCAGGCAGGCGGAATTGATGTTTTCGTTGGCGGTTGCCGCCACCAGCTTGGGCAGGCCCTGGCCGCCCCACGCCACCGGATGCAGCAATCCCTGCCAGCCGCCGGCCGCATAGGCGCCGAAGGCTGCCGCATAGCCGGGCGTCGTAGTTACCGCGCCGTCGCGCCATACCGCCGCCTGGCGGTCACCGGCGCGATTCAGCGGCGCCACTTCCTGTTCGACGAAACGCGCGTTTTCGCGCAAAACCGCATCCACCAGATCGGCGGAGGCGTCCTCGTATCCGGGCAAGGCCAATACGTCGTCCAGGCCAGCGAGTTCCTTGAGCGTGAAGCGGATATCCGCGAGCGGTACTTGGTAGCTCATGTCGTCTCCTTGTCTGACCGGAAGAAAAACGGCCGTCCACCAGGACGGCCGTTGCATGCGCGCCGCGAATCGCCGTGCGCCCAGGTGCTTCTATATTAAAGCGCGTTGACGAGTTCAGGCACCAGCGTGAACAGGTCGCCGACCAGACCGTAATCGGCCACGCCGAAAATCGGTGCTTCCGCATCCTTGTTGATGGCAACGATAACCTTGGAATCCTTCATCCCGGCCAAATGCTGGATGGCGCCCGAAATGCCGACGGCCACATACAGTTGCGGGGCGACGATCTTGCCGGTCTGGCCGACTTGCCAGTCGTTGGGGGCGTATCCGGCATCGACGGCAGCGCGAGACGCGCCCAGCGCGGCACCCAGCTTGTCGGCAAGCGGATCCAGGATCTTGAAGTTTTCGGCGCTGCCCAGGCCGCGGCCGCCCGAGACCACGGCACGCGCACCCGCCAGTTCGGGGCGATCGCTCTTGGCCACTTCGCGTCCGACAAAGGACGACAGGCCGGCGTCGGCCACGGGCGTCACGGTTTCGACCTGCGCCGAACCGCCTTGCGCGGCAACGGCGTCGAAAGCCGTGGTGCGAACGGTGATGACCTTGACCGGGTCGGCCGACTGCACGGTGGCGATCGCGTTGCCGGCATAGATGGGCCGTTCGAAGGTATCGGGCGAGTCGATGGCCGAGATGTCGGAAATCTGCGCGACATCCAGCTTTGCGGCAATGCGCGGCGCGATGTTCTTGCCGGAGGCCGTGGCCGGGAACAGGATATGGCTGTAGGCTTGCGCCACGGCCAGCACCTGCGCGGCCACGTTTTCGGCCAGGCCGTCGGCCAGTTGCGGGGCGTCGGCCAGCAACACCTTGGACACGCCGGCGATGCGAGCGGCTTGGTCCGCGACAGCCTGTGCGCCAGCGCCAGCCACCAGGACGTGCACGTCGCCGCCGATCTTGGCGGCCGCGGCCACCGTGTTCAGCGTGGCGCCCTTCAGCTCGGCATTATCGTGTTCGGCAATAACCAGGGTCGTCATTTCAAACCACCTTTGCTTCGTTTTTCAGTTTGTCCACCAGCGCCGCCACGTCGGGCACCTTGATACCTGCCTTGCGCGCGGCAGGTTCGGTCACTTTCAAGGTCTTCAGGCGCGGCGCCGGATCGACACCCAGATCCTGAGGCGTAACGGTGTCCAGCGTCTTTTTCTTGGCCTTCATGATGTTCGGCAACGTGACATAGCGCGGCTCGTTCAGGCGCAGGTCGGTGGTCACGATGGCGGGCAGCTTGAGGGCGATGGTTTCCAAGCCGCCGTCGACTTCACGCGTCACCGTGGCCTTGCCATCGGTGATTTCCAACTTGTTCGCAAAGGTGGCTTGCGGCCAATCCAGCAAGGCGGCCAGCATCTGGCCAGTCTGGTTGGCGTCGTCGTCGATGGCCTGCTTGCCCAGGATGACCAGTTGGGGCTGTTCCTTGTCGACCAGCGCCTTGAGCAGCTTGGCCACCGCCAGCGGCTGCAATTCGGCATCCGTCTGGACCAGGATGCCGCGGTCCGCGCCGATGGCCATTGCCGTGCGCAGCGTTTCCTGGCACTGGGTCACGCCACACGACACCGCGATTACTTCGCTTGCCGTTCCCTTTTCCTTGAGCCGGGTGGCCTCTTCCACGGCGATTTCGTCGAACGGGTTCATCGACATTTTCACATTGGCGATGTCGACGCCCGTTTGATCGGATTTCACGCGTACCTTGACGTTATAGTCAACCACGCGTTTGACCGGTACCAAGACCTTCATCCAACTGCCTCCACGAATAATTGAACGCCGGCCGGGGGCCGCGGCGCACAGGGGAATCGCCTGATTCTACAACCTTGCCACAAGCCTCGCCCCGCCGTTCTTCCACCGGGCGGAAAAATCGGGGCCGTGCGGGCTACATGCGCGCCAATTCGCGGATATGGGCCACCACGCTGCGCCCAAGGGCGGACAGGTCGTATCCGCCTTCCAACATGCTGACGACGCGCCCCTGCGCATGGCGATCGGCCACCTGCATAAGCTGGTTCGTGATCCAGGCGTAATCGGCCTCGACCAGGCGCAATTGGCCCAGTTCATCCTCACGGTGGGCGTCGAAGCCCGCAGACACCAGGATCAGCTGCGGCCGGTGGGCCTCCAGGCGCGGCAGCCAGATGCGCGTCACGATTTCACGCACCTCGGCGCCCCCCGTGTATGCGGGCACGGGCACGTTGACCATGTTGTCCGCGCGCGCCGGCGTACCGCTGTGCGGATAGAAAGGATGCTGGAAAATACCGCACATAAGGACGCGCGCATCGCCGGCGAAGATGTCTTCGGTGCCGTTGCCATGATGCACGTCGAAATCGACGATGGCGATCCGCTCCAGGCCGTGCCGGGCCATGGCGTGGTGCGCGGCGATCGCCACGTTGTTGAACAGGCAGAACCCCATCGCCTGGTCGCGGCAGGCATGATGGCCGGGCGGACGGACGGCGCAGAAGGCCGTAGGCGCCTCGCCACCCATGACCGCATCCACTGCCTGCACGCCGGCCCCCGCGGCATGCAGCGCCGCCTGGTAGCTGTAAGGATTCATCTGCGTGTCGGGATCCAGCGCGTGGTAGCCCACGGCGGGGACGGCGGCGGCCAAGGCGTCCACATGAGCTGCGCTGTGGGCGCGCAGCAGCGCTTCGCGCGGCGCGGCGTCTGCCTGGCGCGTGTCAAGGTAAGACATGACGCCGCTGGCCAGCAGCTGGTCCGAGATGGCGTCGAGCCGCTGGGGGCATTCCGGATGCCATTCGCCCATTTCATGCAGCCGGCAGGACGGGTGGGTAAGATACAGGGTCTCCATGGGAAGATTATGTTCACCTGTCGGCAATTACTGCAACTCGGCCTTGTCACCGCCCTCTTGACGGGCTGCTCCACCGCCCGCACCGACCAGGCCAGCCGTCCGGCGGAGCCGCAGGCGGGGATGCCCGCCACACCCGATGCATCGGTGCCGCGCATACGGATCGGGCCCCCACCCGGCGAAGGATCGGCATCGACGATAGGCAGCGAAGGCGGTGCCGGTGCAGCCGATGAGCAACGATCCGCGGTCGCCGCCGCCGACGGCAGCATGCGTCCCGACGTGCAGGCCTTTATCCAGCAGCTCGCCGCCGCACGCGGCCTGCCAGCGTCCCAGTTGACCGGCGCACTGGCGGATGCGCGCTATAGCCCGACGGTGGCGCGGCTGATCGCACCGGCGCCGGGACGAAAAATATCGCGCAGCTGGATCACTTATCGCGCCCGGGTTGTAGAGCCCAAGCGCATCGGCTGGGGCGTGGAATTCTGGCGGGACAACGCGGAAACCCTGAATCAGGCGGCGCAGCGTTTCGGTGTGCCGCCGTCGATCATCGTCGGCATCATAGGCGTGGAAACGCTGTATGGCCGCAATATGGGGAATTTCCGCGTGCTGGACGCGCTATCCACCCTGGCCTTCGACTATCCCGACCCGTCCAAGCCGGATCGCGCGCAAATGTTCCAGTCCCAACTGGCGGATTTCCTGACGCTGACGCTGCAAGGCAAGCTGGACCTGCAAACGCTGGGCTCTTACGCGGGCGCGATCGGCATGCCGCAGTTCATGCCCGGCAGCATCATGCGCTATGCGATCGACGGTGACGGCAGCGGCCATATCGACCTGGCCAACAATCCGACCGACGCCATTCTGTCAGTCGGCAATTTCCTGATGGAACACGGCTGGGAACGCGGCCGGCCGGTATTCGCGCCGGTGGTTCTGCCGCCCAATGCAGGAGGCCTGGTGGATGGCGGACTCTCGCCGACCCGCACATGGCCGCAACTGCAGGCCGCGGGCGCG
>DATJHN010000512.1:0-3083 GCA_035493915.1 Bordetella sp. | reverse complement strand
GCCAGCAGGGAAACGAACAGGACCTCCGGGCTGCGGGTCACATTCACCAGGATCAGGGCCATCACGCAGCCGATCAAGGTGCCCGTCAATCGCCAGCCGTTGCGCTGTCGGGTCAGCGCGAAACCCGGCTTCATGATGATGACGATGGTCAGCATGATCCAGTAGTTGTGCGCGGAAAAGGTCTCCGACACCCATAGCTCGCTGACCGTCATGGCCAGGGCCGCGGCCAGTGTCACGCGCAGGGCGTACCGAAAATTCGGCGAATCCATGCGCAGGTTGCTGGTGATCATGCCCAGCCGGAATTCCTGGCGCGTCATGAAGCGCGTCAGCGATTTGTCGATGCGCAGCGCGCTGGTGGGCTTGGCGTCGGGTCGTTCCATGGTGTGGTCGGCCAGGCGGTCCACCATGCGAGAGGCATTGCGCAGGCGCCGCTGGATCTGGATCAGCAGGGCCAGGATTTCCGGCTCGCGCTCGCCCAGGCCCTGTTGCTTGAGCTGGTCGATCTCATTCTCCATCGCGCGCAGTTCCGCCTTGATGCTGGTGCGGCGCCTGACCGGGCTGCCGTGCGAAATGCTCAGGGCGATGCGCTCCAGGTCCAGCGACATCTTCAGCAGGGCGTCGCGCATGAATACCAGCGCGTCGTTGCCCGTCAGCGCGCGGCGCAGCGCGGCGTAGTCGGTGTGCGTCGCGAACAGGGTATCCACCAGCTGCAGCATGTCGACGAACATATTCCAGATCATCACGCGGCGGGCGTCGCCCCAGCCCTTGCCGCGCGGCAGCGCGCGCAGCACCACGTCACGGGCGGCCTGGTGCTTTTCCGTCATGACCGATTGCCGCTGGATCAGCGCGCGATAGGAATCTTCCAGGTCCTCGCTTTCGTCGTAGAAGGAGGCGCGCGCCGCGACATAGTCCGCGGTGGCGAACAAGGCCACCGACATGGCCTGCTGTTCCTCGCGCAGCCAGAACAGGCGGCTGAAACCGACACTGAACAGCAGGTAGAAGAGGGCGCCGGCCAGGGTGACGACGGCGTGCAGCAGTACCTGGTCGGCCGGCAGCGGCGAATGCATGGTCAGGGCCATCACCAGCAGGCCGGCGAAACCGATCAGGCCGCCACGTTTGCCGAATACGGTGAACAGCGAATAGAAAAAGCACTGCGCGATCACCACGACCCACAGCGCAAGGCGGTCGTTGGAGGCAAAACCTGTAATGCAGACTGTCAGCATGGCCAGCACGGCGCCGCCCAGCATCTCGTTGGTGCGGTGCTGCTGGGGGCCGCCCGGCTGGTCGATGATGGCTACGCACTGGGCGCCGAAGGTGGCGACCAGGCCCAGGGTGTACTGGCCAAACAGCACGCCCAGGATCAGGACGGGCAGGAGCATGCCGATTCCCTGCCGGACCCCCCCGAAAAAGTAATGGCTGTAGATGAAGCGGCGGAGATTCGCGATGCGCAAGTCCATGGATGGCGGCTTGGTACGAATGGGGACGGGATAGGTGGCAAGTATAGAGAGTCCCCGATTATTTGAGGCATCCACCCGCGGCGGCCGGCGGCGGGCGGCGTGGGGGGGGGCGGCAAGGCGGCGTATCCGGTGTCGCGGGAAACCGACGCGTTGAATCGAATACCGGTGCTTAATTCCGTCCGATTTGCTAGATAGCCCGCAAACACGGTAAATTCTCCGGTTCCCACCCGTCCGTTATCCAGGGCAGGTGGCGATGGATTGCCAGTTTCCCGGCCTACCGACCGGTTTCAAAGCGCCAGAAGTACCCTGCCATTGGCCGTGCCACAAGCGCGTAGTCAAAGGCTTCCATTTCGATCTCCGGCGCCCATTGGGGGCGCATGCACTGCGTACAGGATGGACGCGTGCCGGGTCGGCAAGGCATTCGGGTGGAGCGATTCCGTGAATCGCGAAGCGCCGGGTCGTGTTGCCGGGACCGGTATAGGGTTCAGCAGCCGCCATATGGGGCACCGCACTCCTGACCGCATGCCGGAACACTGAAAGGAAAGACAATATGGAACTCAATGGCGCCGACATCGTCGTGCGCTGCCTGGCCGATGAGGGCGTGGAACACGTCTTTGGCTATCCTGGCGGCGCGGTGCTTTACATCTACGACGCAATCTTCAAGCAAGACAAATTCCAGCATATTCTGGTGCGCCACGAACAGGCCGCCGTGCATGCCGCCGATGCCTATTCGCGTTCGTCGAACAAGGTTGGCGTGTGCATCGTCACCAGCGGCCCGGGTGTCACCAATGCCGTGACCGGCATCGCCACCGCGTACATGGACTCCATACCGCTGGTCATCATCAGCGGACAGGTGCCTACCGCGGCCATAGGCGAAGACGCCTTCCAGGAGTGCGACACGGTCGGCATCACGCGCCCCTGCGTCAAGCACAACTTCCTGGTGCGCGACGTCAAGGACCTGGCCGATACCATGCGGCGCGCCTTCTATATCGCGCGCACCGGCCGTCCCGGCCCCGTGCTGGTGGATATCCCCAAGGACATCACCCTGGCCCCGTGCAAGTACGTGCCGCCCAAGGGCGAGATCACGATGCGCTCGTACGCGCCGGTCAGCAAGGGCCACCAGGGCCAGATCAAAAAGGCCGTGCAGATGTTGCTGGCGGCCGAGCGCCCCATGCTCTATACCGGCGGCGGCGTGATCCTGTCGGATGCCGCCGCCGAGCTGCGCGCCGTGGTCGACCTGCTGGGCGCGCCCTGCACCAACACCCTGATGGGCCTGGGCTCCTTGCCCGCCGATCACCAGTCCTTCGTGGGCATGCCGGGTATGCACGGCACCTACGAGGCCAACATGGCCATGCAGCACTGCGACGTGCTGCTTGCCATCGGCTCGCGCTTTGACGACCGCGTCATCGGCAACCCCAAGCATTTCGCCCAGAACCCGCGCAAGATCATCCACGTCGATATCGATCCGTCGTCGATCTCCAAGCGCGTGCGCGTGGACGTACCCATCGTGGGCAACGTCAAGGACGTGCTGATTGAAATGCTGGCGCAGCTGCGCGTGGCCGAAGGCAAGCCGCCGTCGCTGGAAAAATGGTGGCAGCAGATCCAGGAATGGCGCGGCAAGGAATG
>DATJHN010000511.1:0-9279 GCA_035493915.1 Bordetella sp. | reverse complement strand
TTCATTGCTGCGATTCCTTCTGTGTTTGCCCGGGCAGATCCCGCAAACGGTATACGGACGCCGCGGTGCCCAGGAATAGCGCGGTCTTCTCGGCTTCGCCGTAGTCGCGCACGATGCGCTTGAAGGCATTCCACATGACAGCGCAGCCATTGCTGACGCCATCCGGCGGGAAGTTGCTTTCGAACATGCAGCGGTCCGCGCCGAAGATGTCGATCGCGGTTTCGATGTATGGCCGAAAGGCGTCGGCCAGCACGGGCGAAGTCGGCCGTTGGGCCGCGGTATTGAAGCCCAGGCCAATCACCGGCATACCCAGCCCGCCCAGCTTGCACACCACGTTGGGACAGCCAGCCAGTTCGCGCAGCGAGGCGCGCCATTCGGCGTAGACCTGCTCACGCTGGGTGCGATAGGGCCCGGCGCCCAGCGGGCCGCCCAGGTGGTTGAGAACGATGGTGGTTTGAGGGCATGCCCGTGCCACGTCGAGCAGGTCGGGCAGTTGCGGATGGTAGACCCAGGCGTCCAGGCACAAGCCGTTGTTGCCCAGCACCGCGACACCGCCGCGAAAACGTGGATCGTGCAGGATGCCGGCAGGGCCGGTACGGGTGACGCGGAATTCCGCATGTTCGTGCCACGCCACCGGATTGCGGATGCCACGCAGACGCCCGCCGCTGGCGGCGCGGTGCGCGTCCAGCACGGCTTGCAGGCCGGTACCCAGCGTCAGGTCGGCATAGGCCACTATGCCAGCGACACCGGCGACGGGACCATATTTTCCGCTGTCGAACATCGCGGCCACGCCGGCAAGGAACTCGGTTTCGCCGACCGGCCGCAGCGCCTGCGGTCCGGTTGCGCGATGCATATCTCCGCACTCGATCGCCACGGTGGCGATGATGCGGTGTCCGCTGCCAAGGTCCTGCCGCAGGTCCTCGAACATATAGTGATCGCCCGGACGGTCGCGCAGATGGTGATGTGGATCGATGATGGGCCGATCCGGCTCGATGATTTCCTCCAAGGGTTCGACGCGTGTATTCATCGAGTCTCCTGCTTGCGTTGGTTCTTTTTATTGGGCGGCTATGCCCGCGCCGTGGATTACTTTCGCCCACTTGTCGGTTTCGCTATCGATAACCGCGCGCAAGGCGGACGGGCTGTTGCCGACGATGTCGAAGCCGGCGCCGGTCAGCGCCGAACGGGTCTCATCGTCCTTGAGCGCCGCCAGAGTCGCACGGTACAACATATCCTGCACCGCGGGCGGCGTGCCGGCCGGCACCATGGCCGCCACCCAGGACGTCACCTCGTAGCCTGGCACGCCGGCCTGGTTGATGGGCGGAACGCCCGGCAGCAGGGAGGACGGCTGTTTGCTGCTGACACCCAGCACACGCACGCGGCCGTTGGCCGCCAGACTCACGGTCAACGGCACCTGGGCGAAGCTCAGTTGCACCTGTCCACCGAGCAGGGCCGTGACGGCCTCGGCGCCGCTCTTGTACGGGACGTGCATCATGCTGGTTCCGGTCATGGTCTCGAACAGCACGGATGCCAGGTGCGGGATGGTGCCATTGCCCGGCGACGAGTACGACAGCTTGCCGGGATGCGCGCGAGCGTAGGCGATCAGTTCCTGGATGTCGCGCACCGGCAGCGCGGGGTGCACCGCGACGTCCAGCGCGCTGGTGGCGATCTGCGAGATCGGCGCGAAGGTCTGATTGGTCTTGTAGCCTGGGTTGGCATATAGCGTGGGCGAGATGGCCAGCGCGCTGACGTCGGCCACCAGCACGGTATAGCCGTCCGGGTTGGCGCGTGCGACATAGGCGGCGCCGATGGTGCCGCCGGCGCCAGGCCGGTTCTGCACGATGACGCTCTGCTTCAGCTGCCTGGACAGCCCCGCGGCCATGGCGCGCGCGACGATGTCCACGCCCCCGCCCGAACCGTACGGCACGACCAGCACGATGGGCTTGTCCGGATAACCCGCGGCCGTGGCGTGGCCGGTCAGCGCGGTCAGCAGGACCGTCGCGGCCATGGCCCGCAGCAGGCCCTTGATGTCAGATGGCGTCGCAAGCATAGCGGTAGGCGGCCGAGGCCTCCACTTGGCCCGTACTGATCAGATCGCGCCAGATGGCGCTGGCCTGCACAAAGGCTGGATTGCCGGCGGGCAGGATTACCACGGTCAAGGCTTCGGCCAGCGCGTCGTCGCTGATGCCGGCCTGCTTGGCGTTAAGGATGTGCCGGGTGACCTTGTCCCAACTTGCGCGGCAGGCCTGTCCCGCCGCCAGCGCCATGTCGACCAGGCCGGCGGGCAGTCCGGTGCCGGCGATCACCCGGTCGATGGCATCGCGGTAGGCGCGCTCCGGCGAATAACCGGGCAGCACCTTGCGCCAGCCTGGCGCGATGGTGTCGTACAGCGGCGCGCCATGCGCCACCGCGGCCAGGCTGCTGGCCGCCTCCGCCTGCGAGACCGTGCCGCCGGCATCGACGAAGTCCTTCAGATGCGCCGCTCCGGTGGGGGTCTGCGCGCAGCCGATAACGACCAGCCAGACGAAGTTTTTCTCGAAAGGCGACAGGCTGGTGTATTGATAGGTGATGGCGCTGAATACATCTTCGTAGCGTGCCAGCAGCGTGGGATTGCCCACCGCCAGGATGGCATGGCTGGGCAACACATAGCCGCGGCCGGCGCGGATGGCGTCGATGCGCTGCCGTATCGCCGTCGCGTCGCCGACGTCCGCCACGCTGGCATCGGCGGCGCCGGCGTGGCCCGGTGGCGTAGGCGGTGTGCCCGGCGCTGAGTCCATTTCGTGCTCGCTCACTCCGCTACGCTCCTGTCGGTATTTCAGCGGGCTGGAAGCCCCAGGATATCCCGAGCCTGCGCGGCCGATGCCACGCTGCCGCCCATAAGCTCGATGATGTTTACCGCGCGCTCGACCAGTACGGCGTTGCTGGTCGCCAGTTGCCGATGTGCGATGTACAGGTTGTCTTCCAGTCCCACGCGGGTATGTCCGCCCATCGCGGTAGCCAGCGCCACCGACGCGAACTCGTCACGCGCGATGCCGAAAGCCGCCCACAGGCTGCCGGCAGGCAGCGCGTTGCGCATCGCCAGCATCGTCTCGGCGTCGGCCGGCGCGCCCCAGGGGATACCCAGGCAGATCTGGAACAGCGGCGTGCCGCGGATCTGCTGCTTTTCCAGCATGTCGCGCGCCAGCCGGATATGCCCAAGGTCGAATACTTCCAGTTCGGGCTTGACGCCCGCCTCCTGGACCAGGCTTGCCATCTCGGCCAGATGGGCCGGGATATTGATCATGGCGTTGTTGCCGAAATTCAGTGTCGCCACATCCAGCGAACAGATCTCCGGACGCAGTTCCAGCACATGGCGCACGCGCGCTTCGGGATGCGCCAGCGTGCTGCCCGGGCCGCCCTGCAAGGGATCCTCGGCACCGGGCGTATAGCGGGCGCCGGGGCCGGTGGTCAGATTGATGATGATGTCGCAGCCGGAGTCGCGTATCCGCTCGACGGTCTCGCGGTAGTACTGCAGCTTCATGCTGGGCTTGCCCGTCTGCGGATCGCGCACGTGGATGTGGGCGATGGCCGCGCCGGCGCCGGCGGCCGCCATGCATTCGTCGGCGATCTGTCGCGGCGTGACCGGCACGTGCGGGCTCAGGCCGGCACTGTCGCCCGCGCCGGTCACGGCGCAGGTGATGATGGAGGTTTTTTGCATGATCCCGCCTTTCAGTGTTGGCAGGCCTTTAGCCGCCGGCCGCCAGCACGCGGCGCAGGTCTTCGATGCGTCCGCTGTAGCGCTTGTCCAGCGCTTGCCGCAGTTCTTCGGCCGGCACGCCGTCCGGTTCGCCCTGCATGCTCCAGGTCAGTTCGCAGGCGGACGCGCCGAGCGGCTTGACGGAGATGGTCAGGCGGCCGTCGCGCGCCTTGATGCTGGAGCCGCTGACGATGGAATACGAGATGCTGCGGTTGGCCTGGTCCAGCGCCTCGATGCGCTCGCATACGGTGGCGGGGCCGGCCTGGAAGGTGCGCTGCGCGCCGACGCCCGCGCCTTCCAGCGAGCACGTCGTCACGGCCGGGTTCCAGCGCTTGAGGCCGCCAAAGTCGGAGACGATGGACCACACCTGGTCGGCGGGATGATCGATGCGGGTGGTAAGGGACATGAGTTGCATGCGCGGTCTCGTTATGTTTTCGGTTGGTCTAAAGAGGTTTGTCCATGATGGCCAGGCTTTCCATGGCCAGGCTGTAGCCGACTTCCTGCAGGCGCTTGCGCAGCGGTTCGACGAAGGCCAGGCGGGTGTAGCGCAGCAGCAGGATGGGGCGGCGCGCGAAATCCTCGGCCAATTCCCAGGCGCGCGCCAGCAACTGGTCGGCCGGCATCACCTCCGCCACCAGGCCCAGTTCATGCGCCTGGCGCGCGTCCAGGACCTGTCCGGTCAGCAGGAAATAACGCGCGCGGTTAAAGCCGAGCAGGGCCGCGTACACCGCGTATATGCCGTCGCCCGGCACCAGTTCCGACACGAAATGGGCGGAATCCTGGAAGGCGGCCGTATCGGACGCCAGCACGATGTCGCCCAGCAGCGGCAGTTCGGAATGACGCCAGGCGGGTCCGTTGACCACCGAGATGACGGGCACCTCGATGGACAGCAGGTTCTGCAGCATGTAGCGGCCTTCCCAATGGATGTTGTCCATGAACTCCATGGAGGGACGCTTGTTGAACATGGTGGTGCCGGGCGTGGCGGCCGGGCCGGAGAACTCCGCGCCGGTACCGGTCAGGATGACCACGCGGTTCTCGCGGTCGCGCGCGATGTCGGCAAAGACGTCGGGCAGCTCGGCGTGGACATCCATGCCCCAGCGCAGTGAGTCGCCATTGGTATGCAGCGTCACCTGCAGCACGCCATTGCGGCGCTCCATGCGCACATTCCGGTAGCGGGTGGCGTAATCGGCGAGTTGCGTCATGGCAGCGCTCCGTAAGCAGAATGCCGTTTCGAGATGGGAGCGGTGCTGGAAACACACCGTTATGTTCTAGAATCGATCGTGCCTAGAGTAGTGAAACCACCCATGCATGGGAAATAGCGATTTCCGATACCGCCATCTGGAATCGAGATCGCCGGGCCAATGACGACAAGAATACGGGCAGGCGATGGCCAGGCCCGGCGGCGCAGGGCGCCGGGAGACGGCAGCGTGAGACTACGGCAGTTCAAATACTTCATCAGCATTGTCGAGCACGGCAGTTTCACCAAGGCCGCCGAGCGCCTGTTCATCGCGCAGAGCGCCCTTAGCATGCAAATGAAAAAGCTCGAGGATGAGCTGGGCACCGCGCTGTTCATACGCAATGCCAACGGCATTTCGCTGACGCCGGCCGGCGACGCTTTCCTGCGTCACGCGCGCCTGGTCACGGCGCAGGTGGCGGCCTGCGATCGCGAGGTTCGCGACATGGCCAGCGATGCGCCGCGCGGGGTGGTGCGCATCGCCATCGCGGTCAGCCTGAGCCGGGTGCTGACCATACCGCTGCTGCATGCGGTGCAGACGCAGTACCCCGGAATTTCCCTGCATGTGGTGGAGGCGCTGACCGCCGATATGGTAAAGGGCCTGGAGGCCGGTACGCTGGACCTGGCGATCCTGTTCGCGTGGCCGGCGCCAGAGGCGCAGCCGCGCACTGCCGAAGATGTGTTGCGCCAGGAAAACCTGTACCTGGTGTCGCCGCGGCGCGGCCAGGCGCGCACTGGGCCGCCCGTCGATCTGGCCGAGTTGACCGAGGTCGAGCTGGTGCTGCCCACCACCCGCTACGCCACGCGCAGATTCCTTGCCGAGGAATCCACGCGGCGCGGGATGCAGCTACCGGTTCGTATCGAACTCGATTCGCTGCAGCAGACACTGTCGATGATCGTGGCCGGCGAGGCGCATTCGATCATGTCCATGTCGACCTTTCTGGAGGAGTGGCGCGAGGGCCGGGTACGGGTGCGCACCATCACCGGACTGACCCGGTCACCGCATCTGTGCATACGGGCCGGCGCCACGGGAACCAGCCGCGCGGCGCAGGTGGTGCGCCAGCTGGTGCACGAAACGGCGCGCGACCTGGCGGATAACGGCCAGTGGCCGCGGTGCCTGGATCCCGAGCCGGAGCCGATCGCCGCGCCGTCCCGGAAGACCCGCGTCAGGGACGTCGCCTAGTGAAATCATTCGGCCGCGCGAAGTTCGGCGGTCGGGGCCAATTCCAGGCAATTGCCGCCTAGCGATTTTGCGCGATACAGCGCGCGGTCCGCGGCGGCAAGCCCGTCGGCAAGCGCCGGCACTTCGTTTTCAAATTGGGCAAGGCCGATGCTGACGGTCGCCGGTATGCGGATGCCGTCGACTCCGTTGGAAATCGTTTCGGCAAAATGTTTCGCCACGGTCTCGCCCAGTTCCCTGGCGCCGCGCGCATCGTCGCCTGTCAGCAGCGCGGCGAATTCCTCGCCGCCGATACGGGCAAGAATGGCGTCGGAACCCATCGCGCCGCGGGCAATTTGCGCGAACCACTTCAATACCTTGTCGCCGGTCTGGTGACCATGCAGGTCATTGATCGCCTTGAACTGGTCCAGGTCGAAGGCAAGGATGGCAACCGGCCCGGTTCGACGCGAGCCATCGATGATGCGCTCGCCCTCTTCAAAAAACCATCGGCGATTGCCGAGGCGGGTCAGATAGTCCGTCTGCGATTCCCGCAATAGCTGGCCGTGGGTTTCCTCGCGAATCAGCTTCAGCAGCGTCATCGGCAATACGACGGAGTACAGGACGCCTTCGTATATCGTGATTTTGCCGGCGAGCGCGAGTGTCGCCTGACCGTACGCCGTCACGAGCCAGGGCAGGATGAATGCCCTGGCGGTATAAACCGCGGCATGGATGCCCATCACCGCGACGACGATGCGCCGCGCCTGCACCGGCCTCATCGCGTCGCATCGCAGCATTTCCCAGGCCGTCATGGCGCTGATGGCGGCGATGGGAAGCGCGCTGGCATAGTTCCACACGGCATCCAGCCATGGCGTGCCGGCGATCGTCCACACCAGTGCCATCGCCATGAGCATGCCGACGGACCCGGCGCGATACTGGCGGCCGCGCAAGGACGCGACGCCATTCAGGATCAAAAGATAGCCGCAAAGCATCACGAGATTGCTGACCGCGGCGCCGATCAGCAGGGGCACATCCCTGCGGAACATTACCGACGCGCAGCCGATCGCCAGCGTCGCGAATCCCGACGCCAGAATCCGCAACTCCTTGCTGCGCTGGCGATTGCTCCGATGCTCCCAGAACAATATTCCCGCGCTGGCGAGTAGTGTTCCGATAGCTAGCTGATAGAGGGTAAGAAGATCGACGTACATCCGAGGGATAAATGCGTTGCGCCGATACGTCGCGGCGGCAACGCGATTTTACTCACTCCGGATGAATGTTCGCGGCCTTCGCGACCTTGGCCCATTTGATCATTTCGGAATCGATGAAGTCGGCGAAGTACTTGGGTGATTCCGTTACCGGTTCGATGCCGGCTTGTTCCAGCGTCTTCCGGACATCCGGCGCGGACAGCGCCTTGTTGATTTCCGCATTCAGCTTGTTGACGACCGCCGCCGGCGTTCCAGCGGGAGCCAACACGCCGCCCCAGGTGCTGGTGTCATAGCCTGGCAAGCCGGCTTCGGCCATGGTCGGAATATCGGGATAGCTGGCGACGCGTTTGGTGGTGGTGACCGCCAGCGGCCGCACCAGGTTGCCGGACACCGGCGCATGCAGGGCGGCAAGCGTATCGAACATTATCGAGACGCGCCCGCTGGTCAGGTCCGGGTGGGCCGCCGTGCTGCCCTTGTAGGGCACATGCACGATATCCAGGCCGGCCATGCTTTTGAACAGCTCGCCCGAAAAATGCGGGGCGCCGCCGGGACCGCTGGACGCAAAGGTCAATTCATGCGGATGCGCCTTGCCATAGGCGATGAGTTCCTTCACCGAATGCACGGGCAGGCTGGGTGTGACGACCAGCATCAGCGGCACCGAATGCGTTAGCGCTACCGGTTCGAAGCTTTTGACGGTGTCGTACGGCAGCTTGAACATGGTCGGGTTGATCGCATGCGAGCTGGCGGCCAGCACCAACGTGTAGCCGTCGGGCGCGCTCTTGGCGACGTAGTCCTCGCCTATCGTGCCGGTGGCGCCGGGCTTGTTCTGGATAACGACGGATTGGCCCATCGACACCGTCATCTTCTGGCCGATCAGGCGCGCCACGATGTCGATGGCGCCTCCGGGCGATGCCGGGATGATGATGGTTATCGGATGGTTGGGATAGGTATCGGCGGCCGATGCGGCATTGGCGGCGGCGCCGGTCAGCAGGGCAAAGACGGCGCTACGGAATAGGCGGTTCATGTGTCTGTCTCCTCTTTGTTTTAGTGCTGGTGCACTAGTATATTAGTTATCGCGCCATTGTCACTGACAAACTGCGGGCTGTATGGCCCCGAACGTGAACGATGAAGCAAACTGGCGCCCGGGCCCCATTTTTTGGGACGTGGGCGCCATGTTTTTGCCGAGCCCGTCGTCGGCCCGGTTAGCTGGCGGCTTAGCCTGGCTTGCGGAACTTCAGCGCGAACTGATCGGTATGGCCGCGCAGCGCCGGCGCGAATACGGCCATGTCGTGCTTGTCGTCCGGGTTGCGCAGCACATTGCTTTCCGCTTCCAGCTTGAAGCCGGCCGCCAGCGCCTGCTGCTTGACGGTTTCCGGATCGATGCGGTGCAGGGTGTGCGAGCTGAGGCTGCTGGTGCCCGCGTTCGCCACGTGGTCCACCACGATGAACACGCCGCCCGGCTTCAATGCCTTGAACACCGCCGCATCCATTTGTGCCGCCGCGTCGGCGCCTACGAATCCGTACACGTCGTGGTAATTGTCCGAGGTCCAGGCAACGTCCACCGGTTCCGGCATGTGTAGCGTGGCAAAGGGTTCACTCACCACGGTAACGTTCGTGAAGGCGGTCGGGGTGGGAATGGCCTGGGCGGAGGCGAGTGCCTTGGGCGCCAGCTTGACGAATTCAGCCGGCACCACGGCGTACACGTGCCCGGACGGCCCGACGGCGTTGCTGAAGATGCGCGTGTAATAGCCGCCGCCCGGGATCAGTTCCGCCACGCGGTCACCCGGTTTCATACCGGCGAAGGCGAGCAGTTCGGCGGGCTTGCGCGCCTCATCGCGCTGCGTGTCCGCAGCGGGGCGATCGGGCGAGGCGACAGCGGCGCGGATGGCGTCGCTTGGGGGCGCGTGCGGAGCCTGGGCACACGAGGCCAGCGTGAAGGTCGACGCGGCAA
>DATJHN010000510.1:0-19330 GCA_035493915.1 Bordetella sp. | reverse complement strand
CGGCGCCCTGGACGCCGCTCTCGGCCAGCGTGGGCACGTCGGGCATGACTGGGATCCTGCGGTCTTGCGTGACGGCCAGCACGCGCAGCTTGCCCGCTTCATGGAGCGGCAGCGCTGTGTTGGCGGGCAGGATCATGGCGTCGACCTGCCCGCCCAGCAGATCCGTCACCGCACCCGCGGAACCGCTATAGGGCACGTGCATCAAGTCCACACCCGCATGCAGCTTGAACAATTCCATGGCCAGATGCTGCGGGGTACCGTTGCCTGGCGATGCATAGGCATACTTGCCAGGATGCGATCGAAAGGCATCCATTGCCTGCGCCAGCGTTTTCGCCTGGAAACCCGGGTTCACGGCAAATACCAGTGCCCCCACGGCGACACGGCCGACGGGCGCGAAGCTGGTGAGCGGATCGTAGGGAACGCGCTTGAACAACTTCGGGTTCATCGCGAACGTGCTGACGGTCATCAGCAAGGTATATCCGTCAGGCGCCGCGTGGGCCACGTAGCCCGTGCCGATATTGCCGCTGGCGCCCGACCGGTTTTCGACGATTACCGGTTGACCCAGGCTTTGCGTCAGCCTGGGGCTGATGATGCGCGCCAGGGTATCCATGCTGGTGCCCGGCGTGAACGGAACCACTATGGTGATCGGACGCTCGGGCCATGCGGCCCGGGCAGGCGCGGTGCCCGCCAGCGCGATGAAGGCGCCCAGGATACCCGCGAACAGAGTCCTACCCCTGGAGAGGGATGCATAGAATGTCATGCCGCAGCTCCCGCGCTCAGCGTTCCAGCGGGCCGCCGGCCAGCCAGGCGGCGCCGCGGCGGTACAGGGCCTGCACCGCATCGCCTTTCAGCATGGGCATGTGCATGTAGACCTGGTATCCGATACGGGTCTGTATGTAGGCCAGGTGCCGATAGCCTTCCGGCATGCGAGCCAGTTCGGCCTGGTCCAGCGCCAATGTCGCGGCGGGATCGACGGGGTCGACACGATCCTTTTCATAGATCGGCTGGCGGTGCAGCAATTTCCACTGGCCGTCATGCCTGACCACGAAATCATAGAAGCGGCCGGTACATACGACGTCGCATTGCACGCCATCTATCGGCCCTCGCTGCGAGATCGTCATCTTGGTTTGCGCGATCGCGCGATCGCCCTGGATGTCCACCGCGCTGCCGCCCAGGAAGTGGAGAATGCTGACGCCCTTGTCCCAGCCTTCGCGGGTCACGCGGATGAACTCGGCATAAGGCCCCTGGAACCAGGTAGCCATCATGAAGCCTTCCGGATGCCATACGGTGGCGAAACGCTCCCAATCGCCGGCGTCGCGCCACACCGCCCAGCGCTCCACCATCCGCCGGATTTCCAGTTCGTCTTGCAGGGTGTCACTCACTTGGTTGTCTCCTCTGACCTGAATGTTCTTGTCGCCGGGCCGCGTCTGGAAGAGACGGTTCCGACGGAGCGGCAGGCCGATTCATCAGTCCGGCGCGCGTTTTTCTTGTCGACGGGAGCAGTCTAGGAAGCACCGCTTTATTTGTCTAATATATATCCAATATCTATTGATTTTAGATACTTATGAATCTCTCCATCCGGCATTTCAAGGCATTCCTGGCCATCGTGCATACGCGCGGCTTTACCCGCGCCGCTGAACGCCTGCACATCAGCCAGCCCGGGCTCAGCTTGATGATGCAAGAGATGGAAAGCCAGCTATCGTGCCGCCTGTTCGAACGCACCACCCGTTCGGTGCGCCTGACGGCGGCGGGCCAGCGGCTTATGCCGGTCGCCCAGCAGGTCGTGGACGAAGTGGAAACCATCGTCCCCGTGTTGAGCCAGCTTTCCGAAAAACGGCGCCGCACGCTGCGGGTGGGCGCTCCGCCCATCTTCTCGGCCACAGTCATGCCCAACGTGTATATGAAGCTGCGCGAATCGCAACCCGCTCTGGATCTGCATATCGTCGACCTGCCCAAGCCCGAGGTTGAACGCCAGGTTCGTAGCGGCGAACTCGATTGCGGGCTGGGAGTCTTTCCGCGGCATATACCGGAGGTGTCGCGGCGGTCCCTGTTCAAGTTCGATTTCATCTATCTCGAATCGCGCGCGGCCTCGCCGCGGACCAAGACGCGCGGCCGGACCGCGAAGCGTATACGCTGGGACGAGCTCCCGGACGTGGCTTTCGTGGAACTGCATCCCGACATGGAACTGCAGGAGCACGTCAACAAGTGTCGCGCCTCTTGCGGCGTGAAGCGCACCGATGGCATCAGGATGAACCGGCTCGAATCCCTGGTCGGCATGGCCGCCGCGGGCGTAGGCCCCACCATCATTCCGTCCTTCGCCGCCCCCGTGGGCATGGACGCGCAGGTATCCACCGCCCTGCTGGTCGAACCGGTGCTATCGCTGGGCTTTCACATGATCATGAAACGCGGCCGCGAACAGCCGTCGGTGCTGGACGCATTTACCCAGACGCTGCTTGAAGTGATCGAGGATCGAAGGGAACGGATTTATCCGTATGCGGCGGTGGATCGCGGTTGATGCGAACGGATCGTGACGTCGCCCATCCATTGCCGTCCTAATAAAGTAGGATTTTTGCGGAAAATCCTACTTTATTAAGACGGCGGTCTGGGTGCCGGGAGGAAGCAGCCCGCTGTTTCTTCACGATTTCGTAACCAACTACTAAAATAACGGACCCATCGAAATGGGAATCGGCACGTCCGGGAAGTACCCACGCTCACGTATCAATCACAACCGAAGAGACAAACCATGGGTTCGTTCAGCATCTGGCATTGGATCGTCGTTGCTCTTTTTCTGGCCGCTTTCGTTTGGCCCTTGAGCCGGGTGATTTCGAAGGCCGGGTTTTCGCGGCTATGGGTATTGCTGCTCTTCGTGCCGATCGGAAACCTGATCGGACTATGGCTGCTGGCGTTCGTACCCTGGCCCAGCCGCGAGCCGCGGGCATCAAACTAGCCGCCAGCCGTCCCGTGCCATAAAAAAGGCCGCCCGGTGAACTGACCGGACGGCCTTTTTGGCTAAGCTGCGTGCCGCGTAGTCCGGTAAAAGTGCCGAGCTCAGAAGTTCTCCACCCAAGGCCGGACTTCGATCTCCCAGGACCATGCGCTGCGATGTTGGCGCAACAGGTCCAAGTAGCATTGCGCCAACGCATCGGGAGCAAGCGTTTGACTCAATGGATCCGCACGACCGTTCACGCCCACTTTGCCGTCGACCACCACATGCGCGACGTGGATGCCTTGGGGAGCCAGTTCACGCGCCGCGCTCTGAGCCAGTCCTCGCAAGGCAAACTTGCCCATCGCGAATGCAGCCGAGCGCGGAAAACCTTTAATCCCCGCAGTAGCCCCAGTCAACAAAATTGCGCCCTTTTTCATGGGGAGCATGCGTTTTGCCGCATGCTGTACCGCATGAAACGCTCCCAACGCCGTGACTGCGACAGCGCGCTCGACCTGCACTGGATCAACTTCCGCGATCGACCCGCGAACGATGCTGCTGGCGTTATAGATCACGATCTCTGGTGTGCCAATGCGCGCCTCGGTTTCGACGAAGAGTCGTTCGACCTGGTTCGCATCAGAAGCATCGACCGCCAGCGCGATCGCGCCGGTTTCAGTCACCAAGGGCGCGAGCTTGTCAGGTCCTCGAGATGCGATGACAACGGGTAGTCCCGCGGCGCGTAGATGTCGCGTCAGGGCGCCGCTGATACCAAAGCCAGCCCCGATGATCAGCGCATTACGATATGGAATCTCAGTCATGGGGCCCCCGCGTCCGGCCTATCGAATTCGTCGAATTTGCCGCCAGTGTAGCCCGGACGCCGCGGGGATGGTTCAGGCAGCCAGCGGCGTACCGACCAGGGAATTGCGTAAGACGATCAGCATCGCGATGAACAGTTGGCCCGCTTCGCAACCTTCGAAATCCAGGAAGCGGAGTAAAGAAACGCCTAGCCATTGATAACCGGCTGTTGTATCCGGGATGTGGTGAGGCGTAGTCCAGCGAATGCGGTACTAGAGGCTAGAGGCGCCCTGAATAAAGCGCCGCGAATAAAAAAAGGCGCTTCGGACCGCCCTTGGGGTTATCCCCTTAGGTTCCAGTAAGCGCCTGATTCAGATGAGTTTTTGGGGTGGCTGATGGGACTCGAACCCACGACAACCGGAATCACAATCCGGGACTCTACCAACTGAGCTACAGCCACCGCAGCAAAGAAGCGAGATTCTAGCACGCTTTATAGGGGGCATTACAAGCGCGCCGGCACCCGTGTCCTTTCCGTCCCTATCATCACAGTTCATCGCGCGGGCTTGGTATTCTCCCGCCTAGCCGGTTCGCGGGAGGGCCGGCGCAATACCCTTGCAACTCGCCCGGCAACGAATACCTAGAATCCATGCGCGAACTGCACCAAATCCTGGAAGCCTATTGGCCGCACATCGTTTTCGCGGTCAGCTTGCTGGCGGGCGCGGGCGCCGCCGTCCACGCCGCCATGACCAAGAACGATGTGCGGGCCGCCATCGGTTGGGTCGGAGTCGCGCTGTTTTCGCCCCTGCTGGGCGCCCTGGCGTATTTCGTGGCCGGGGTCAATCGCATTCGCATCACGCGTGTGTCGCAGCTGCGCGATGACGCCATGGTGTCCTATGCGCGCGAGCCTTCGGCGCCGGACCCGGACGTGGTGCCGCTATCGGCACCGCAGTTCGCCTCGCTGAAGATACTGGCGGACAAGGTCAGCCATTTCCAGCTGCTGGGCGGCAATTCGGTACAGCTGCTGAACGGCGGCGATGATGCCTATCCGGCGATGCTGCAGGCGATACGCCAGGCGCGCTACACGGTGGCGCTGCAAAGCTATATCTTCGATAACGATCCCATCGGCCGCGAAATGGCGCAGGCACTGATCGAAGCGCATGCGCGCGGCGTGCAGGTGCGCGTACTGATCGACGCGGTCGGTTCGCATTATTCCCGTCCGCCCATCGTCCGCATGCTGAAGAAAGGCGGTGTACGGACGGCGCGCTTCATGACCAACCCGCTGGGCGTGCTGCGCATGCCCTACGCCAACCTGCGCAGCCACCGCAAGATTCTGGTGGTGGACAGCCGCATCGGGTTTTCCGGAGGAATGAATATCCGGGCGGCCTTCGTCAGCGCGCTGGCCCGCGCCGATACCAACCGCGATACACATTTCCGCTACGAAGGGCCGACCGTGACCCAGCTGTTGTCGGTATTCGCGCACGACTGGGACTTCACGACGGGTGAATCGCTGGCGGGCAGCCTGTGGTTCAACCACGCGGCCAGCACGGCGGCGGGCAGCGCGGCCGTGCGCTGCGTGCCGTCGGGTCCCGATCGCTCGATCGGCAGCACGCACAACATGCTGCTGGGCGCGCTGGCGGTGGCGCAACAGCATGTGCGCATTCAGTCGCCCTATTTCCTGCCGGACCAGACGCTGATCGGCGCGCTGGCGACGGCCGCGCGCCGAGGCGTACGCGTGGATATCGTGATCCCGGGCAAGAACAATCTGCGGCTGGTCGACTATGCGATGACGGCGCAGCTGGACCAGGTCATCCGCTGGGGCTGCAAGGTGTGGCGCACGACGGGCATGTTCGACCATTCCAAGCTGATGACGGTGGACGACGCCTGGTCGTATACGGGCTCGTCGAACCTGGATCCGCGCAGCCTGCGGCTGAATTTCGAGCTGGATACGGAAATCTACGATCGGGTGACGGCCCGCGCGATCGGCGAACGGATCGACGCGACCATTGCGTCGGCGATCCCGCAGACACTGGACACGCTGCGCAAGATGCCTTTCCTGAATCGACTGCGCAATAAAGTGATCTGGCTGGCTACGCCGTATCTTTGAGCGACACGGCGTCTCGCAACCATCGAGAGATTCATCGATCGCGCGCTGCTATCGGAAGCCCCGTGCCAAATGGCATCAGCCCTTCAGCCAGCCCGCCGCCTCCACCATCGCGCGGGCGACATCGCCGATGCGGCGCTGGCTCTTCATGGCGTGGTCGCGCAGCATGCGGTAGGCCTCGTCCTCGGAAACGTTGCGCAGGGACATCAATAGGCCTTTGGCCTTTTCCACCCATTGGCGCTCGGCCAGGCGGGCCTTCGCCTCGGTCAATTCCTCACGGCGAGCGCGGTCGACGGCATAGCGTTCGATGGCGACATCCAGCAGGCCACGGATGCGGGATGCCGGCACTTCGCCCACAACATAGGCGGCAACGCCGGCCTGCAGCGCGGCACGCATGGTCTGGCGGTCGTTGCTTTCCGTGAACATCACCACGGGGCGATCGCTGTCCACGCTGGCGACGCAGACCCCTTCCAGGGTGTCGCGCGACGGCGCGTCCGTATCGATCAGGACGACGTCGGGCGCCAGCCGGCCGATAAGGGTGGGCAGGTCGGCGCTAGGCAGCACCTCCGCGACGATCTCGACGCCAGCCTGAATCAGGGTGTGCCTGAGCTCGGCCACCCGGCCCTCGCCATCATTGATCAGCATCACCTTAAGCATGTGTGTCCCCCCAAGTTCTTGGGCAATGCAAGATGCATGCCATTTTGGGGTATGCGGCGGCTTGCCAACCCACCGCTCGGATACTTGACCCCCGCCGAGACTGCCCTTCGCGCCGGCGCGAACGGCGATCGTGTCGGCCCCCACCGCACCACGCATCGCACCGATATGGCGCATAAATACCCCGCACCGCACCATTTGGCCGCATGGCCGCCAGTCCCAATCAGACTGTCGCGCGGTGCCGCGGATTTGGCATAGGTATTGCTTAAGTAGAAGCGACGGCCAACGGGGGTCGTCACTCGCCGCAAGATAGCGACCGGAACAACGACGTTCCGCACGCCCAGGGATATGCCCTGGGTGCGCGGAACGTTTTTTTTTGGGATGACCGAATGAAGCACGACACTCTTCCGCAGCATCCGACGCTCGCCGCCATGGTCGCGCCGGCCGATCTCCAGCGTCGCCGGGTAATGGGCTGGGCGACGCGGACATTGGCGGGCGCCAGCATCCTGGGCATGGTTGATCCCCGAGTGCGAGCAGGCGCCTGGGCGGCGGGCACCGACACACCGGAAAAGACCGAAGTCAAGATCGGCTTTATCCCGCTGACCGATTGTTCATCGGTGGTCATGGCGTCCGTGCTGGGCCTGGACCAGAAGCACGGCGTGAAATTCGTCCTGTCCAAGGAAGCTTCGTGGGCGGGCGTGCGAGACAAGCTGATCAACGGCGAACTGGACGTCGCGCACGTGCTTTACGGCCTGATCTATGGCGTACATCTGGGAATCGGCGGTCCGAAGAAGGACATGGCCGTGCTAATGGGACTGAACCAGAACGGCCAAGCCATCTCGCTGTCGCAGCAATTAAAGGATGCCGGCGTCACGGATGGCGCCTCGTTGGCGCGCGTCATGGCCGAAAAGAAACGCGAATACACCTTCGCGCAGACCTTTCCGACCGGCACGCACGCGATGTGGCTGTACTACTGGCTGGCCGCGAACGGCATCAACCCCATGCGCGACGCCAAGGTGATCACCGTACCGCCGCCGCAAATGGTCGCCAATATGCGCATCGGCAATATGGATGGCTTTTGCGTGGGCGAGCCCTGGAATGCGCGCGCCGTCCTGGATAAGGTGGGTTTCACCGCCGTGACCACCCAGGAAATCTGGCCCGATCATCCGGAAAAAGTGCTGGGCGGATCGGCCGAATTCGTCTCGCGCTATCCCAATACCGCGCGCGCCGTGACGGCGGCCGTGCTCGAAGCCGGCAAATGGATCGACGCGTCCGCGGAGAACCGCCGCAAAACGGCGGAAACGGTGGCCGCCAAATCGTATGTGAATACCGATGTGGCCGTCATCGTCGACCGCATGCTGGGCCGCTATGACAACGGCCTGGGCAAGACCTGGGACGACGCGCACCCCATGCGCTTTTATGGCGACGGCGCCGTCAACTTTCCCTATCTGAGCGACGGCATGTGGTTCCTGACACAGCACAAGCGCTGGGGCCTGCTGAAGGAACACCCCGACTACCTGGCGGTGGCAAAGCAGATCAACCGCATCGACATCTACAAGCAGGCCGCGGCCGCTGCCGGCGCCCCGCTGCCCGCCAAGGAAATGCGCGCGTCCACGCTGATCGACGGCGTGGCGTGGGACGGCAGCAATCCGGCCGCTTATGCGGACGGCTTCAAAGTCAAAGCCTGAGGATAACCGCCATGGATCGTTCGCTTTCCCTGTCCGCCACACGCCCATCCTGGCCGTGGCGCGAATACTTCGAAAATGCGCTGCGCGCCGTCGTCGGCCCGGCCGCCGGTTTCGCCGTATTCGTGTTGATATGGCAGACGATCGCCCTGCTGGCACCGGCCATTCCGACACCGGCCAAGACCTGGGATGCCGCTGTCGTCCTGTTCGCCCATCCTTTCTACGACAACGGCCCCAACGATCAAGGCATAGGCTGGAACGTGCTGGCCTCGCTGCTGCGGGTGGCCGCCGGCTTCGGCCTGGCGGCGGTCATCGGTATTCCCCTGGGTTTCGCCATCGGCCGCTTCAAGGCCTTGAACGCCATGGCGTCGCCCATCATCAGCCTGCTGCGTCCGGTGTCTCCGCTGGCCTGGCTGCCGCTGGGACTATTGCTGTTCAAGGCAGCCAATCCCGCCGCCATCTGGACGATCCTGATCTGTTCGATCTGGCCGATGATCTTGAACACCGCCGCCGGCGTGCAGCGCGTGCCGCGGGACTATCTGAACGTGGCGCGGGTGCTGGACCTGTCGGAATGGAAGGTCCTGACGCGCGTCCTGCTGCCGGCCGCCCTGCCACATGTACTGACCGGCGTGCGGCTTTCCATCGGTACCGCCTGGCTGGTGATCGTCGCCGCCGAAATGCTGACCGGCGGCACCGGCATCGGCTTCTGGCTTTGGGACGAGTGGAACAACCTTAAGGTGGAGCACATCGTCATCGCGATTTTCGTGATCGGCATCGTCGGCCTGACGCTGGACGTGCTGCTGATGCAACTGGCCAAACGCTTTACCTACGAGGAATAACGCCATGGAGAAGTTCGTACGCATCGAAAGCGTGGGCCAGGTCTTCAGCACGCGCAAGGGATCCTTCGTGGCCCTGCGGGATATCGAACTGACGGTCGCTCAAGGCGAATTCATCACCCTGATCGGCCATTCCGGCTGCGGCAAATCGACGCTGCTGAACCTGGTGGCCGGACTGACCCGGCCGACGTCCGGCGTGCTGCTGTGCGCGGAAAAGGAAATCACCGGGCCTGGACCGGAGCGCGCCGTCGTGTTCCAGAATCACTCACTGCTGCCCTGGCTGAGCTGTTTCCAGAATGTCCATCTGGCCGTGGAGCGGGTCTTCGGCCGCCAGGAAAGCAAGGCGCGGTTGACGGAAAGAACGCATGCCGCGTTGGAACTGGTGGGATTGGCCCATGCGCAAGCCAAGCTGCCGCGCGAAATTTCCGGCGGCATGAAACAGCGCGTCGGCATCGCGCGGGCCTTGGCCATCGAACCCAAGGTGCTGCTGATGGACGAACCCTTCGGCGCCCTGGATGCGCTGACGCGCGCGCATTTGCAGGACGAACTGCTGAAGATCGTCGCCAAGACCGGCATCACCACCATGATGGTGACGCACGATGTGGACGAAGCCGTATTGCTGTCAGATCGCGTGGTGATGCTGACCAATGGCCCGGCCGCCACCATTGGCCAGATCCAGGACGTTCCCCTGCCCCGGCCGCGCGACCGCGTCGCGCTGGCGGAGGATCCCCGCTACCTGGCATGCCGCGCGGCCGTGGTCGACTTCCTGCATCGCCGCTATGGACATCCCGGGCAATCCCGGCCGCATGCCGAAGGCGCCGCGCCCGCGACGGCATCCGTGGGCGCGCCGGCCGCCCCATCCACGCCGCCCTTCGTCCATACACCTCAGATGGAACCGGCACCGGCGCGGAACGCCGCCTGATGACACACGCGCATACGATTCCCGGAGACTAGGCATGGACAAGCAGAAGCTGGTCGTGGTCGGCAACGGCATGGCCGGCACCCGTACCCTGGAAGAGCTGTTCGGGCTGGACCCCGACCTTTACGACATTACCGTCTTCGGCGCCGAACCGCACCCCAACTACAACCGCATCATGCTGTCGCCGGTGCTGACGGGCGAACAGACCCTGCGTGATATCGTCCTGAACGACGAACAGTGGTACGCGGATCATGGCGTACGGCTGCTGCTGAACCGCGCCGTCACGAAAATCGACCGCGCGCGCCGGCAGGTTCATGCGGCGGACGGCACCGTGACACCCTACGACAAACTGCTGCTGGCCACCGGGTCCACGCCATTCGTCCTTCCCGTGCCAGGCAAGGATCTGCGGGGAGTCCTGACCTTCCGGGACATCCAGGACGTCAACCGCATGATCGAAGCGGCCGCCACGCACAGGCGCGCCATCGTCATCGGCGGCGGCCTGCTCGGCCTGGAGGCGGCCAACGGCCTGGCGACGCGCGGCATGGATGTATCGGTGGTTCACCTGGGCGCGACGCTGCTTGACCGGCAACTCGACGCCAATGCGGCCAACCTGCTGCGCGGCAGCCTGGAAGCGCGCGGCCTGAAATTCCTGATGGCGCGCCAGACTGCCGAAATCCTGGGCAACGAGGCCGGGCACGTGCGTGGATTGCGGTTCGCCGATGGCGAAGAAGTCGCGGCCGACTTGATCGTCATGGCGGTCGGCATCCGCCCCCATACCGAACTGGCCGAACGCGCGGGCCTGTACGTCAATCGCGGCATCGTCGTCAGCGACACCATGCAGACCTACGATCCGCTGATTTACGCGGTGGGCGAGTGCGTCAGCCATCGCGGCATCGCCTATGGCCTGGTGGCGCCGTTGTTCGAACAAGCCAAGGTGGCGGCCAATCACCTGGCCCTGCGCGGCACCGGGCGCTACGCGGGCAGCATTACGTCGACCAAGCTCAAGGTGACGGGCATCGACGTTTTTTCCGCGGGAGACTTTATCGGCGGCGACGATACGCAAACCATCACACTGACCGACACCCTGGACGGTATCTACAAAAAGCTGGTCGTCAAGAACGACAAACTGGTGGGAGCCTGCCTGTACGGCGATACGGCCGATGGAGCATGGTATTTCCGCCTGATCCGCGAAGGCACGACGCTGGCGGGGCTGCGCGACCGCCTGATGCTGGGCGAATCCGAAGCAATGGAAGCATCATGAAAGCGCCCTTCTGCCCGATCGCGGCTGTTTCACCGCATGGCCGGACCGTCTCCGCCATGGAGTCCTGACCATGGACGCGCCCTACACACGAGAGCCCGCCGGTGACACGGCGCACCCCTCCTCCCACAACGCAAAGCATTCGTCCGCGGGCATACGCACGGTGTCATCGGTCTGCTGCTATTGCGGGACCGGCTGCGGCGTCCGGGTCCAGGCGCGCGACGACCGCGTCATTGCCGTCAGCGGCGATGATAGCCACCCGTCCAATCGCGGACGTCTATGCAGCAAGGGCATGCAGCTTGGCGACACCGTGCGGCGCGACGCGGCGCGGGTGCTGCGGGCGCAATGGCGGCCCACTCGCGGCGAGCCCCAGGCCGACATCGCGCTGGACCGCGCGCTGGACATCGCGGCGGACCGGCTGGCCGATATCATCGGCCAGCACGGCCCGGACGCGGTCGGCTTCTACCTGTCCGGCCAGTTGCTTACCGAGGACTACAGCGTCTTCAACAAGCTGGCGCGGGCGCTGGTGGGTACCAACAACGTCGACACCAATTCGCGGCTATGCATGTCCAGCGCCGTGGCAGGCTACAAGCAGACGCTGGGCGCCGATGCGCCGCCCGCCTGCTATGAAGACCTGGAACTGGCGGATACGGTCTTTATCGCCGGCGCCAATGTGGCCTTTGCCCATCCGGTGCTGTTCCGCCGCCTGGAGGCGGCGCGCCAGGCGCGTCCGCACATGCGCATCATCGTGGTCGATCCGCGCCGTACCGATACCGCCGCGCTGGCCGACCTGCACCTGCCCATCCTGCCCGGCACGGATGTCGCCCTGTTCCATGCCATGCTGCGCGTCATGGTGGATGAAGCGCTGATCGACCGTGCCTACATCGAACGCCATACCGAAGGATTTGCCGCCCTTGAACGACGCATAGGCGATTTCACGCCAGAGGCCGCGCAAGAGATCTGCGGCGTGCCGGCCGCCGACATCGTGCAGGCGGCGCGCTGGTTCGCTCGATCGCCCGCCACCCTGTCGCTGTACACCATGGGGCTGAACCAATCCAGCAGCGGCACGGCCAAGAATGCGGCACTGATCCACCTGCATCTGGCGACCGGACAG
Source organism: Bordetella sp. (assembly GCA_035493915.1). Lineage (GTDB taxonomy): Bacteria > Pseudomonadota > Gammaproteobacteria > Burkholderiales > Burkholderiaceae_B > Bordetella_C. The sequence goes on along the minus strand of DATJHN010000510.1, from coordinate 7,045 downwards.
ATCGGCAAGCCGGGCGCCGGGCCGTTTTCACTGACGGGCCAACCCAACGCCATGGGTGGCCGCGAAGCAGGCGGCATGGCGACGCTGCTGCCCGGACACCGCGATCCCGGCAGCGCGGCCGACCGCGCCGAAGTCGCCGCGCTATGGGGCGTTGAAAGCATCCCAGCCACTCCCGGCCTGCCCGCGCTGGAGATGTTCGACGCCGTGCTGGACGGCCGCATCAAGGCCCTGTGGATCGTCGCGACCAACCCGGCGCAATCGCTGCCCGACCAGGCGCGCGTGCGGGCCGCGCTGGAGAAGGCCGAATTCGTGATCGTGCAGGATGCTTATGCCGGCACCGAAACGCTGGCTTATGCCGACCTGGTGCTGCCCGCCGCGACGTGGCCGGAAAAAGACGGCACCACGACCAACTCCGAACGGCGGATCAGCCGCGTGCGCGCGGCGATCTCCCCGCCGGGCGATGCACAACCCGATTGGCGCCTGGCCGCCGACGTGGCCGCGCGCCTGGCGCGGCGCATCGCGCCCGAAAAAACGGGGCATTTCGTTTATGCCGGCGAAAGCGATGTTTTCGCCGAACATGCGCGCACCACGGCCGGCCGCGATCTGGATTACAGCACCTTGACGTATGCGCTCCTGGAGCGGGACGGACCGCAGCAATGGCCTTATCGCCCTGCCGTTTCGGCGCCACTGCCCGACGGCACCGCCCGGCTGTATACCGATGGGCGTTTCGCCACGCCGAACGGCCGCGCCCGCTTCGTCGACGTCGGCTACGTGCCGGTCGCCGAACCGGTCTGTCCGGACTACCCGCTGCGCCTGACCACCGGCCGCCTGCGCGATCACTGGCACACCATGGCACGCACGGCGCTATCGCCGACGCTGACGCGACACGTCGAAGAGCCCTGGCTATCCATGCATTCCTCGGATATGGCCGGCGCGGGCCTGGCCGAGAACGCACTGGCCAGGGTGACTTCCCGCCGCGGACAGCTGTATATCGCCGTGCGCTCGGACGATAGCCTGCGGCCCGGCCACGCCTTCCTGCCCATGCATTGGGGCAGCGCATTCATCGCGGGCGACGGCATCAACGCCTTGACCAATCCGGCGCGCGACCCCGTGTCGCGCCAGCCGGAACTCAAGCACAGCGCGATCGCGGTGGAACCCGCCGCCCTGGCCTGGCAGGCAACGGGATGGATACGAGGCGATGCCGCCGCGCTGCGCCGCGGCCTGGCGCCCTGGCTGCGCCGCTTTCCCTACGCGGCGGTGCTGCCCACCGCGCTGGGTGGCGGCGGCGCGCGCATCGCGCTGGCGGCGCGGCAAGCCCCGGCTATCGACGTGCTGGATGCACTGTGCGGCGCGTTGGACCTGGCGCGGCCGCATGCAGCCTACGATGACCCGCATCGCGGCATCCTGCGGCGGGTCGCGCTGGCGGACAGGACGCCCGCCGCGTTCCTTCTGGCCGGCGATACGCGCCTGCTCGACACCCTGTCCGCCTGGGCCGACGGCGGCACGGCACCCTCCAGCCTGTCCCAATTGCTGATGGGCCGTACAGCACCGGTGGAGCGCGCGCGCATGGTCTGCGTTTGCCATGGCGTGACGGACCGCGCCATCCACGCAGGCATCGCCGCGGGGCTCGATCTGGAAGGACTGCGGCGCAGCCTGCGCTGCGGGACCGGCTGCGGGTCCTGCGGTCCGGAAGTCGCGCGTATGGTGGCGCGCGCGCGCACTGGCGATCCCGATCTCCCTGACAGGCGGTATCGCTGATGGCCAAGCTCCGCCAGCCCGTCAAAATAGGCCTCGCAGGCTGAATTTTCAACGCCGCGAAAACACGCAAGTACCGAAAAACCCCTTTTTTTAGGGCTCTGAAGAGGCGCCACCGTTGTTGCAGCGCCTCTACAGGGCTTTTTCGCGTGCAATCCACGCCAAATAATGTACATAACCGCGCGGCTTAAGTATCATCGCGTTCAGCCGTCGCAAGGCGTACGGCTTGAGCCTTCTGCTATTTCAACCTAACCATTCTTTCGACTATGGCCACTAAAGCTAAAGCTCCTGCAAAGAAAGCCTCCACGACTGCTGCCAAGAAAGCTCCGGCCAAAAAAGCCGTTGCCAAGAAGGCCGCCGTGACCAAGACCGCGCCGGTCAAGAAAGCCGCCGCGCCCGTAACCGCTATCAAGAGCGCACTGAACAAAAGCCAACTGGTCGCCCACGTGGTTGAACAGAGCGGCGTGGAAGCCAAGGCCGTCAAGGCTGTGCTGGCCAGCCTGGAAGGCGCCGTGCTGGCTTCCGTGAACAAGAAGGGCGCCGGCGAATTCTCGCTGCCCGGCCTGTTCAAGGTCTCCGTGCAAAAGGTCGCTGCCAAGCCCAAGCGTTTCGGCAAGGATCCGTTCTCCGGCGAAGAGCGCTGGTTCCCCGCCAAGCCCGCTTCGGTCAAGGTGAAGGTCCGCCCGCTGAAGAAGCTGAAGGACGCCGCGCAGTAATACGCGCAAGTTCTGAAGGCAGCTTCAGAAGCCTGCTTTAAAAGCATGCATTAAAAGCAGCGTGCTTTCGAAGCGTGCGTCACACGGAAAAACCCGCCGCAAGGCGGGTTTTTCTTTTTGCCGCCGGGCCGCCCCAAGGCAAAAATGGCCCCCTTGGGGGGCAGCAAGTCGGCTTGCCGATGCAGCGTGGGGGCCCTCTACCCGCCGGGCCGCCCCAAGGCAAAAATGGCCCCCTTGGGGGGCAGCAAGTCGGCTTGCCGATGCAGCGTGGGGGCCTTCCCTGGGCGTTAGACGCCAAATAAGCCCCCTTTCTAAGCAAATAACCTGCGGTCGTTAGCCGGGACAGGGGGCTACAGACACGCTACGATTGCGCTTTCCCGCTCCGTTTTGGGGTGGCCGCACGCGTTTCCGGCGTGCGTATCGAGGCGCATAGACATGTACGTGTATGACCCCATAGACCAGCAGCTGGTCGAAGAACGCGTCGCGCAGTTCCGCGACCAGACGCAACGTTTCCTGGCCGGCGATCTGTCCGAAGACGATTTCCGTACCCTGCGCCTGCAGAACGGCCTATATATACAGCGGCACGCCCCAATGCTGCGCGTGGCGATTCCCTACGGCATGCTGACGTCCCGCCAGCTGCGCATGCTGGGCCACATCGCGCGCAAGTACGACCGCGGCTATGGGCATTTCAGCACGCGTCAGAACATGCAATTCAACTGGCCCAAGCTGGAAGACGTGCCGGACATTCTGGCCGACCTGGCGACCGTGCAAATGCACGCCATCCAGACCAGCGGCAATTGCATCCGCAATACCACGACCGATCATTTCGCCGGCGTGGCGCCCGATGAAGTAATCAACCCGCTGGTATGGTGCGAGATCATCCGGCAGTGGTCCATGCTGCATCCGGAATTCGCCTTCCTGCCCCGCAAATTCAAGATCGCCGTCAGCGGCGCCCATGAAGACCGCGCCGCCGTCGGCGTGCATGACATCGGCCTGCAGGCAGTGCAGCAGGACGGCCAGATCGGCTTCAGGGTCTGGGTGGGTGGCGGCATGGGCCGTACGCCCATCGTCGGCAAGCTGATCAAGCCATTCGTCGCATGGGATGACCTGCTGACCTATCTGCAGGCCGCCCTGCGTGTCTACAACCTGCACGGCCGCCGCGACAACAAGTACAAGGCACGCATCAAGATCCTGGTAAAGGACCTGACGCCGGAAGTCTTCGCCGAGCAGGTCGAACAGGAATGGGCCTATCTGAAGGACGGCCCCAACAAGCTGAAGCAGGCCGACCTGGACAAGATCGCCGATCGCTTCACCTGGCCCACCTACGATGCCGCCGCCGCGCAGGCCCACGATCCCACGGACACGCTGGCGGCCGCCGATCCCGCCTTCGGCCGCTGGCTGCGCAAGAACGTCCGCGCGCACCGTGTCGAGGGCTATGCCTCGGTGACCCTGTCGCTCAAACCGACCGGCGTGCCGCCCGGCGACGTTACCGCCGACCAGATGGACGCCATCGCCGACCTGGCCGACAACTATTCGCACGGCGAAATGCGCGTCTCGCACGAACAGAACCTGATCCTGCCGGACGTGCCACGCACCCGCCTGTACGAACTGTGGAATGCGCTCAAGCCGCTGCAGCTGGCCACGCCGAACATCGGGCTGCTGACCAACATCATTGCCTGTCCCGGCGGTGACTTCTGTGCGCTGGCCAATGCGGTGTCGATCCCCGTGGCCGACGCCATTCAGCGCCGCTTCGATAACCTGGACTACCTGTTCGAGATCGGCGAACTGGATCTGAACATCTCCGGCTGCATCAATGCCTGCGGACACCACCATGTGGGCCATATCGGCATCCTGGGCGTCGACAAGGCCGGCGAGGAGTGGTACCAGGTGACGATAGGCGGTCGCCAGAACGGCGCCGGCGACAACCTGAACGACGTCGATCCCCTGCGCGCCGGCGGTGCCGCCATCGGCCGCATCATCGGCCCCTCGTTCGCCCGCGACGAAGTCCCCGGCGTGGTCGAAACCCTGATCCATACCTATCTGCGGCTGCGCGACAGCGAAGAAGAGCGCTTTGTCGATGTCGTCGCCCGGGTGGGCATCGATCCTTTCAAGACTGATGTCTATGGCAGCGCCGACCGCCAGAAGACCGGAGAGGCCGCACATGCCTGAACAGACTTCCCCCAACAACCTGATCCGTTATGGCCGCCTGGAGGCCGATACGTCACGCCGCTACGAACCCGCCGAAACGGATGACGCCACCTCCGGACCGCCCGACGAAGCGGGCTGGATCGTACCCTTGTCCACCTGGCAGAAGGCGCGCGAAACACTGCGCGCTCGCCGGCATCCGGTCGCCGTCCTGCTGGAGCCGGACGCGGACCCGGCCGAGCTGGCGGACAGCGGTGCGCGCACGCTGGATCCTACCGGCATCGCCTACATTGCGGTGAACTTCCCCCTGTATACCGATGGGCGCGGTTATTCGATCGCGCAGATCCTGCGCACGCATTATGGGTGGCAGGGCGAACTGCGCGCCCTGGGCGATATCCTGATCGATACCATCCACTACCAGGCGCGCTGCGGTTTCGACAGTTTCCTGGTCAAGCCGGGCCATGATCCGCGCAAGGCGCTGCATGCGCTGAAGACCTTCAGCCATCATTACCAGCACGGCTACGCCCAACCGGCCGAACCGGAACTGCAGGCCGCCTGAGGCTGCACGCATGAAGCGAACGCGGCTCGCATGGCCGCGGTAGAAAACGGTCCTGTCGAAGGACCGTTTTTTATTTGAGCGCCCGGGTGATGCGCATCGGCTTCTATTCGCACGGCGCGTAGGGGGCACCGGCCAAATTACAAGGTCGGCACCCTACTTTGGAAAGTTCGCATCGATCCATTTGCGCACCCAGGCCATGGTCTGCTCGCGGGCGTCGTCGGGCGTCAGGTAGCTGCCGACCGGGGGAAACGCATAGCGGCCCTCATGCGCGTCGCCGTGCTGTATGTCGCCGTGCTTTCCTTCGTGCTTCGCTTCGTGCTTGCCACCATGCTTTCCGGCATGTTTTTCATCGTGTTCGTCGTGTTTTCCCTCATGCCTTGCCGCGTGCTTGCCATGCGGCTCGTGAACGACGAAGGCGGCTTCGTACTGGCCTGCCACGTCCGGCACGATCGTCATCTCTATATCGAAATCGCGGTGATGCGCCATGGCGTGCTCCTTATTGGATTCCGCAAGACGCGGCAAATGCCATGCGGATCGGGTTTCGCGGAAGGCAGCAAATGTCATGCCGCGCCGCCTCCAAGAAATGACGATTCCTGGTGTGCTGGTTTGTCCAAACAGTCTAGGTTCTCGAATCGCCCCTATTCGACCCATCATCTTCTCTAGGGAAATCCCGTAAATAGCCCGACATTCGGTCTTTTCGCGGCCTCTTAAATTGACTATTTAGTCAATTTTATTTAATCTCCAATTCATCGATACCGCCCATCGGGCGGTGCGCCACCAACTGGAGTCCTGTATGGCTATTGCGCGTCATCCGCGGCCGCCCGAGCTGGCCAACGCCTCGCTGGAAGAAATCGAGAAGACCTATATCGCGCGCTTCTCCAACCGGACACCCGATTGGAATGCGTTCGAGGATGCCAAAATCGAAGGCTATAAGCGCGCCCAGCACCGCTTCATCGGTGCCGGCGGCTCGGGCAAGGTCGGCGATACGACCGTGATCCCCGCGCGCGGCTTCACGCTGAGCATCATGTTCGTCAACCCGGGCCAGGGCAATGCAGCCCATACACATGAGGTCGAGGAAGTCTTTTTCGTACTCAAGGGCTTTCTGGATGTCTTCGTTCAGGACGAAGGCGGCGAACCGCGCTGGACGCGCCTGGGCCCCTGGGAATGCATCGCATGCCCGCCGGGCGTCATCCATGGCTACGAAAACCGCAGCCTGGAACCGGTGTATTTCCAGGTCATGCTGGGACGCGCGCGCCCCGAAACCATGGGTTATGCCGACGAAGATCTTTTCAAGCGGCGCTCCGACCACCTGGACGCGAAGCACCGGTAATGCTCCGGCCCGCGCGCCTTGCCGCGCGGACAAACTCGTCTAGAATGGCGCATCGAGGCCAACCCCGTCCACGCGGCGGATGCGGCCACCGTCTTTACGCGGCACCCGCATCCGGCGCCGCGCCAACGAGCCGGTACAGAAAAATCCCGATATGAGCTCCCAAGACGCCCCCGCCGAAGCACGCCCCGCGCGCGAAAAGAACCGGCCCGTGGTCCGGCGCGAAAGCTCGCGTAAAACACGCGAGACCATTATCGACGCTGCCCTGGCGGAATTTTCCAGCAAGGGCTACGACGGCGGCCGCGTCGACGAAATCGCCCTGCGCGCCGGCATCAACAAGAATGTCCTGTACCACCACTTCGGCAACAAGGACGACCTGTTCACGGCGGTGCTCGAATACACCTACGACGCGATCCGTTCGCGTCAAAAAGACCTGCAGATCCGCGGCATGGACCCGGTCACCGGCATGCGGCGCCTGGTCATTTTCACAGGCCAGGTGTGGGTCAGATTTCCGGAGTTTCAGCGCATCCTGGCCAGCGAAAA
>DATJHN010000509.1:0-8272 GCA_035493915.1 Bordetella sp. | reverse complement strand
TGGAACGGCTGGCTGGTCGGCGTCGCCTGCGTCGCCCTGGCGGGCGCATTCCAGTTCAGCGCGCTCAAGTATCGATGCCTGGATAAATGCCGCGCTCCGCTCGGTTTCGTCATGCAGCACTGGCGCGGCGGGTCCCCCGCACGACAGGCTTTCATGCTGGGCGCGCACCATGGCCTGTTCTGTGTGGGCTGCTGTTGGGCGTTGATGTTGATAATGTTCGCCGTGGGCATGGGCAGCCTGGGATGGATGCTAGTACTGGCAAGCGCAATGGCGATAGAAAAGAACCTACCCTGGGGCCGCCGCATCAGCGCACCCCTGGGCGTCACGCTGCTGGGCTGGGCATTCGTCATGGCCGCGAACGGGATAAGCGGCATGCCGTGAACGCCGGCAGCCGCATCCGTCACATCCTGATCCGTCACATCTTGATGTTCGCCGACTTGATTACGTTGCCCCAGTGCTCATAGTCCGCGCCCCAGTACTTCTCGAAGTCCCCAGGCGAGTCCCCTCCGGGTTCCATGCCTTGCTTGAGCAGGTCCTGCTTAACGTCTTGCGACGCCATGGCATGCTGGACAGCGCGGCTCAAGGTCTGCACGACCGCATCCGGTGTGCCGCGCGGAACGAAGACGCCGTACCAGAGTATGGCCACAAAATCCTCCAGGCCGGGCGTTTGCGACATCGTCGGCAGGCCTGGCAGCATCGGCGACGGCTTGCTCGCGCTGCAGGCCAGGACCTTGATCTGTCCGGCCTTGACATGGGGCATGCCGACAACCGGACTATCGAACATCAGCTGGATCTGTCCCGCCATCATCGCGGTCATGGCGGGCGCGCTGCCGCGAAACGGCACATGCGTCATATCCACCTTTGCCATCAGTTTGAACATTTCACCGGACAGATCGCCGACACTGCCGTTGCCCGGGGACCCGAAGTTCAGCTTGCCCGGGTTCTTCCTGGCATAGCCAATCAGGTCCGCGACCGAATTCACCGGCAAGTCCTTGTTGACGTAAAGCACATTCGGCGTGGATGCGACCAGGGACACCGCGACAAAATCCTGCCTGACGCGATACGGCAGCGAGGGATAAAGATGTGGATTGACGGCCATCGTGGCGCTGGTGCCAAGCAGCAGCGTATACCCATCCGCGGCCGACTTGGCGACAAATGCGGCGCCGATGCTGCCATTCGCGCCATCGCGATTTTCGGGAACGAAGGACTGCCCCAGATCCTGGGATAGCTTGCGGCCCAGTGTCCGTCCGATGAAATCGGCACCCGCACCGGGCGGAAAAGGAATCACCAGGCGCACGGCCCGGTTGGGATAGGTCTCCGTGTCGGCATGCGCCCTTCGCACACCGGCGATCCATGGCACGGCGGGCGCCGCGACACCGTACAGCAGCAGTTTTCGTCTCGTTATCATTTTGGGTCTCCACCTGTGAACGCAAACCGATGAACACAGCGCGCCGGAATCACCCGCGCACGATATCCATGATTTGCCGAACGTCGTCCAATTCCTCCAGGCGCTCCACCAGACCGATAAGGCGTTGCGCATCGCCGTCGCTGACCGTCTCGCGCACGCAGGCCATGACCTTGCTGGTCCGCTGCTCGCGCGTCAACGGTATGCCGACCCATCCCGATAGCCGATCCACTTTGCGGCTGATCATTTTGCCGTCGTCCAGCCAGACCTTGACGATGGCGTGAGTGGTGTCGAAATCAGCCGGGATCGATGGATCGATAATCAGCTTGACCCGCGGCAGCAGCGCCTGGATGTCGGGGGCGAACCGGCGCTCGTTGGTAAAAGAGGCAACGGTAATCTCTCCATCCAGCAAGGCGGCCAGCGTGGCGTACTGAACGCTGAATTTTCCATCCAGCCCGGTACTGGGCGCGGGCCGGTTCACATAGTCGAAAGGCGCGAATTCCACTTCGACGCGATCGATGCGCGCAACGTCGAATGCGGGATCCTGGCGTAGCGCCAAGGCCGCGTCTATCGGGCGATGCGTGAAATAGTTGCTCGGGTACTTCTTGAAGCCCACGCCAGGCTCGACCATGCGCAGCGGCGCGGCAAAGCCTTCGATCAATTTTTCCGGCTCGCCGTCGCCGTGCAGAAAGGTGTCGAAAAAGCCCTTGGGACCGAATACGTCCGCGGATGCGGTCCATCCCATGCGCGCCAGGATCGCGCACTCGACCCCCATGCGCGCCGCATGTCCGGAATGCGAGGACTTGGTCATCGTGCCCGTGTTGATCGACATACTGCCGGCCCGGGAGCCGGCCAGGCCCAAGGCCATGAGCGTCTGGTCCAGATCGAGACTCAGCAGCCTGGCCACGCCAGCGACGGCGCCGAAGATGCCGGTGGTTCCGGGCTTGTGGAATCCGGCGCCTGTTTTCAACCCCGTCGCCGCCAGACGCAGACGGCCTTGTACCTCGAAGGCGGTGACGACGGCCTCGATGATCCGATCGCCAGGCAACTGGAAATGCTCCGCCACCGCCAATATCGCCGGCAGGGTCGGAGAGGTAGGATGGTTCAAGGGATACCACGTGTTGTCCCAATCCAGCGCGTGCGCCATGGTGCCGTTGGCATAGGCTGCGTTCTGCATGGAGGTCTTGAAGCCTGCCTGGACCACGGAAGACTGCTCGGCGCCGCCCGAGGCCTGCACATATTCGATCGACAGGCGCCCTACCCCCAGCGGCTCGCGGGCACCGGCGACCATCACGCCCAGGCCATCGAGCACGACCTGGCGCGCCATATCGATGGCCGCGGCCGGCAGGTCGCGGTAATTCAGCGCCAGGAACTTGCCGGCGAATAATGCGGTGATGTTTGTTTCGGTCATCAATCCCTCGGGCCATGGTGGGTGGGTTATTGCATACGAATCGACGAACGCTGCGCCTATGCATGGCGAACAACACACAATCCCCGCATCCTGCTTACGGAAGCCTGAACCACGGTACTTCCACCGATTGCGGCCGAGGGCCAGGCCCGACACACTGCCCTTGATGAATATTCGACAGCTGGTCTCCTTTGCCCGGGTTGCGGAACTGGGCAGTTTCGCCGCGGCCGCCAAAGCCCTGCATGCCACCCAGTCCACCATATCGACGCGCATACGCGAGCTGGAAATGACTTGGGGCGTCGAGTTGTTCGACCGCTCGCATCACCGCCTGCAACTGACGCCCAAAGGACAGGAAATCCTTCCTTGGGCTCGACAGATCATCGCGCTGTCCGAACGCATCAGCTTCCATCTGGGTGAGCCCGAGGCCATTACGGGTTTGTTGCGCATGGGCGTGGCTGGACGCGTCGCGCACACCTGGCTGCCGCGCTTGATCGCCGCCATCCGCGCGCGCTACCCACGCGTGCGGTTCGAAGTCATGCTGGGCTTGACCGCGCCGTTACTGCAGATGGTCCGGTCGGGTGAACTGGATATCGCTTTCGCGGGCGCGCCCATCACGGACCCTTCCCTGGAAGCGGTATCGCTGGGGTATGACGAGTTTGTGTGGATGGCATCGCCCGAACTGGACCTGCCTGCCGATCGGACGCTGACTCCCGGCGATCTCGCCAAGTGGCCCATCGTGGGCTTGTCGCAGGCCTCGCCGCATTACCCCGTGATCACGCAGTGGTTCAGCGCCGCCGATGTCGAGTACACCCCGATGATTTCGTGTAATGACATGGCCGTCGCCGCCAAGCTGATCGCCGCGGGGCTGGGCATCGGGCTGCTGCATCGCGCGTCGCACCGCAATGAGGTGCTGGCGGGCCTGCTGACGGTGCTGGATACATCGCCTGCATTCCCGCGATTGGAGTTCGTCGCGGTTCATCACCGCGGCAATACCAGCGCGCTGGTAAGCGCGGTGGCCCTGCTGGCAGCGGAGATCAGCGAGTTTCCGCAAGGTTGACGTCAACGCGATGCCGTCGTGATCCCCGCCTTCTGTATCACCTGCGCCCATTTGACACGTTCGGCGGTGATGAAATCCCCGAAAGCGGCCGGCGTCATGCTTTGCGGCTCGGTGCCCAGATTGACCAGCTTTTTCCGGACATCGTCGCGCGCCAGGATCCTGGCGGTCTCCTTGCTTAGCAAATCGACGATTGCCGCCGGCGTGCCCGCCGGGGCGACCAGCCCGTACCAGACCGTCACGTCATAGCCCGGCAAGCCTTGCGAGGCGACCGTGGGAAGTTCGGGAACCATCGGCGAGGTATGTGCCCCCGTCACCGCCAGCCCGCGCAACTGACCCGATTTCACCGACGTGGCCGCGGTCGGCATATTGTCGAAAATCAGATCGACCCGGCCCGCCACCACCTCGCTTACCGCCTGCGGGCCTCCCTTGAACGGAACGTGCGTCATCTGGATGTTGGCCATGGCCTCGAACAATTCGGCCGACATATGCGGCGAGGATCCCGTACCCGCGCTGCCGAAGAAGAGTTTGTGGGTTTTGCCGTAGGCGATCAGTTCCTGGACATTCTTGACAGGCAGCGACGGGTTCACAAGCAGGATGTTCTGGATGCCCGCCACCATCGAGATCGGCGCGAAGCTGCGCGCGGCATCGTAGGGCAGATCACTCTGCAATGCGGGGTTGACCGCCAGCGCGGAGCTGGAGCCCATCAACAGGGTATAGCCGTCCGGCGTACTGCGTGCCGCCACGCCGGTACCCAGCGCACTGCCCGCGCCGGGCCGGTTCTCCACGACGACGGCCTGGCCCAGGTCCAGCGTCATTTGCTCGGCCACCGCGCGGGCCAGCAAGTCCGACGTGCCGCCCGGCGTAAACGGAACGATGATCTTGATGGGCCGTTCCGGATAAGCACCCGCATGCGCGGGCGCCATCAATCCAAGTGGAACGATCAATGCCAACGTGGCCGGCAATCGCGCGCGGATACCGCGCAACGCATGGGAAATACGCATGGAAAACCCCTTGTGTCGTTATCTGAAAGACTGGTGTCCATGTCTCCCCGCCCTCGCCCCGATGCGATGCGATATGCGAACAGCTTTTTATGAGCGGGTACCGGCCGATTCAGCCTTGATAGGACCGGCGGCCTTCGTTGCGCAGCCACAGGCGCAGCAGATGCCGTTTGCGCTCGGGTTCAGGAAAATCGACGAAACCCGTGCGGCGATGGCCGCAACGGCGATTGTCGACGATCTGGATCTGGCCCCGCTCGAAGAAAAATTCACGATTCCAGCGTTCCTCGACCATGATGGACTCCAGCGCATCGAGTGCCTGCAGTCCTTGTGGATCGAGTTCCTGGCCGGCCAGATGATAGCCGCTGAGCGTCTGATGGCGCGACAGCTTGCAGTTCAGGAATTTTCCATCGTAGGTGAACAGCGGACGGCTCAGTACCATGGGATCGCCGGGGTAATGCTCGCGCTGGCGGTTCGCCAGGAAAGGCCGATACAGGCGCTCCACCAGTTCGATGGGATGCCGCTTGAGCATCTCGTTGTAGACCGCGTAAAAGCTGACGATGCTGTTGATGCCGCCGGTCATGGCCGGATGCAGGCAGAACAGCGCCACGTAATGCGGCGGACACAGGTTGTAGTTGTTGTCGGTATGGAAGTTCTGGTCCTTGCGCGTCGTGTCGCCGCGCACCGACGTGCTGTAGACCCGGCCCAGGTCCTTTACGTCGTAGATCATCTTGGCGTCGAAACTCTGCGCGACGGGACGGGCCACCATCTGGCCCAGCATCCAGTAAATGGCGCGGCATTCCTCCTGCGAATACCTCTGCACGGGTACCTTGTCCAGGATGACGAAACCCACGCCGTTCTGCAGGATATCGCGGGCGCGTTCCATCATGGCCTGGCAGCGCGGCATCGGGTGGTCCGAGGGCGTCAGCAGTATGGTGGGCAGCGGATTACGGCGCAGCGCATCGATAAAGGCATCGATCTCCGCCAGGCAAGCGTCATCGATATGGATCTTGCCGTCCTCGGGTCCCAGGGTATCCCGATCCCACACGATCGGTCCGGTCAGCGGTGTATCGCGGATCAGCGGACGGCCCGGAGCCGATGTATCCAGTATGGTCACCTGCTCGCCTTCGGCGAGATCCCGCGTGCGTTCCACTTGCATTTCCATCGATGCCAAACTCCCCTTGAATGTCGCCGCGGCGCGGTGCACGCGCCGATTGCTTGTAATTCGCAAGGGAGTATAGGAAGGCAGGCGTAGCGGGAAAAAGCGAATAATTCCGTCGCCGTCGCGACGGAAAAATCGATATCCGGGTTTACCTGGAAAACCCCCATAGTCCCGGCAGAACCTCCCGGCATACGATGCTTCGAAGATACGTATATCCACCCTGACAATTGTAACTTCGATGGATTCTTTCGAAAGTGCCCTTCCCCTGACGGCCGAGGAAGAGGCCTATCGCTACATTCTGCAGCGCATACGCACCCGTGGCTACGCGTCCGGCGAACGGCTGGTGCCCGAGGAAATCGCCACCGCCATCGGAACCAGCCGTATGCCCGTGCGGGAGGCTTTCAAGCGGCTGGCCAGCGAGGGGCTGGTCAACCTGCGGCCGAACCGGGGCGCGCTGGTCCGCGGCCTGTCGATCCATGAAATGGAAGAGGTGTTCAACATGCGGGCGGTGCTGGAAGGCCTGGCTGCCCGCACCGCGCTTCAGCGCATCGGCCCGGCTCAGATCGGCGGCCTGCAGAGGCTGGTGGACATCATGGAAGAAAGCGATAGCGACGTGCCGCAATGGGTAACGGCACACCGCCAGTTCCACGAGTACCTGTGCCGGCTTAGCGCCAGCCCACGCCTGGTGCAGCAAATTGCCGCATTGCACGCCGTCGTGGAGCCGCACATGCGCCTGTGGCTGCAATATGCCGAAAAACCGCGCAGCTCGCGCGAGGATCACATGGGGATCGTGCAAGCGTTCCGGGAAGGCGATCCGGCGCGTGCCGAGGCAGTGGTGCGCGAGCATATCGAAGGCACGGTGCCGGCACTCAAGGCGCTGATGGTCGCCTCAGGCACAACCGGCGGCGCTGACTCGGATCGCTAGCGAACATGTTTCCAACCCCGCGAAGGCCGATGCCCGCGGCGGGGCTTACCCAACCTGACGGTTCATTCATGCAAACCCATAACGACTCCATCCACAAGGCGGACGTTCGCTATACCTTACATCCCTATACCAACCTGAGCGTCCACGAGCAGGTCGGACCGATGGTAATCGCGCGCGGCGAAGGCGTGTATGTCTATGACGATGCCGGCAATCGCTACCTGGAAGGGCTGGGGGGCCTGTTCTGCGCTTCGCTGGGCTTTAGCGAGGGACGCCTGGCCGACGCCGCCGACCGGCAGATGCGTACGCTGCCCTTCTACCATGCGTTCGGCCACAAATCGAACGAGCCCGCGATTCGCCTGGCGGAGAAGCTGATCGAGATGGCCCCGGGCAACATGTCGCGGGCCTTCTTCGCCAACTCGGGCTCCGAGGCCAACGATACGGCGATCAAGTTGATCTGGTACTACAACAACGCCCTGGGTCGTCCGCAAAAGAAGAAGATCATCTCGCGCACGCGTGCCTATCACGGCGTGACGATCGCCTCGGCCAGCCTGACCGGCCTGCCCAACAACCATCGCGATTTCGATCTGCCGATCGACCGCATCCTGCACACGGACTGCCCGAACTACTATCGCAATGCCCTGCCCGGGGAATCCGAGGAAGCCTTTGCCACGCGGTGCGCCGAATCGTTGGACGCCTTGATCCGCGCCGAGGGGCCGGACACCGTCGCCGCATTCTTTGCCGAACCCATCATGGCTTCGGGCGGCGTCATCATGCCGCCCGCGACCTACTTCGAAAAGATCCAGGCGGTACTGCGGCGCCACGACGTGCTGCTGGTGGCCGACGAGGTGATCTGCGGCTTCGGCCGCACAGGCAACATGTTCGGTTGCGAAACCTTCGGCATCCAGCCCGACATGATCTCTCTGGCCAAGCAATTGTCGGCTGGCTACCTGCCGATCTCCGCCCTGCTGGTCACCGACGACATCTACCAGGCGATGGTCAGCGAAAGCCGCAAGATCGGCTCTTTCAGCCACGGATTTACCTACAGCGGCCACCCGGTGGCAGCCGCCGTGGCGCTGGAAACGCTGCGCATCTACGAAGAGGACCGCATTCTCGACCACGTCCGTCGCATCGTGCCGCATTTCCAGCGCCGGCTGGCCGAACTTGGCGACCATCCTCTGGTGGGCGAGGCACGCGGCGGCGGATTGATCGGTGCGGCCGAGCTCGTCGCCGACAAGCGCGACAAGACGCCTTTCCCGCCCGAAATGGGCGTGGCGGCACGGGTAGGCGAATATGCCCTGCGACACGGCGTGATCACGCGCG
>DATJHN010000508.1:0-5490 GCA_035493915.1 Bordetella sp. | reverse complement strand
CTGTACAAGAAACTGGATTACAACCTGGCCAACGATTTCGCGCCGGTGACCGGGATTTTCTCGGTGCCGCTCATGTTCCTGTCCAATCCGCAATCGGGCATCAAGACCATGGGCCAACTGGTGGCGCAAGCCAAGGCGCATCCCGGCGAACTGGCTTACGCCAGCGCCGGCATAGGCGGAACCCAGCATCTGTCGGCCGAGATGTTCAAGTCGGCGGCGGACATCAATATCCGCCACATCCCGTACAAGGGCAGCGGTCCGGCGCAAGCCGATTTTCTGGGCAACCAGGTGCCGCTGATGGTGGATTCGGTCACCGCGGGGCTGCCTCATGTAAAGAGCGGCAAGGCGATCGCGCTGGCGGTTACGACGGCCAAGCGTTTGCCGCAGCTGCCCGACGTGCCGACCATCGCCGAGTCCGGCTATCCGGGCTTTGAGGCTATCGGCTGGGCGGCGGTGCTGGCACCCAAGGACACGCCCGCGCCCATCGTCGATTTCCTTAGCCAGCGTATCGGCGCCATTCTGAATTCGCCCGCCATGCAGAGCTATCTGCGCGATCGCGGCGCCGAACCGATGGCAATGACGCCGGCCCAGACCGCGGACTTTGTCAAAGGCGAGATCGTGAAATGGGGCGGCGCGGTAAAGGCTTCGGGCGCGGAAGTGGATTGACGGCCGGAGGCCGTCGCCGATCAGCCGGCCTCGTCGATCAATCGCAGCAGGCGGTGGCAATCGGTTTGCAGCGTGCGTTCGGATACGTTGCTGACGGCCAGCATCAGGCCCGCCCGGCGCGGTGCCGATACGTACCATCGCGACAGCGGGGACGGCGCCATGCCGTATTCCAATGCGCGCCGCGCGATCTCCGTGTCGTTCGTGCCGTCAGGCAGTGAAAGATGCACGGCCAGGCCCGCCGTGCCCGTGGCGATGGCCATGCCCGTGGCGCCGCCCATGCCTGTGGCGGCATCCGGCGCCAGGTGGGCCAGGCAGGCGTTCAATGCGTCGCGGCGGGCCGCATAGAGTCGTTTCATGCGGCGCAGATGCCGCAGATAATGACCCTGGCGCATGAATTCGGCCAACGCCACCTGGTGCGCCGAGACCGGCGCTGGCGCCAGGCAGGCCGCCACTTCTGTAAAGTGGCGCGCCTTTTCGGTGGGCACGACGATAAAACCCAGCCGCAGCACCGGACTGATGGTTTTGCTGAAGGTGCCGATATGCAGGACGCGGCCGGCGTCGTCCAGCGCCGCCAGGGCAGGTGCGGCGCGGCCGCGCAGCTGCAGCTCGCTAAGGAAATCGTCTTCCACGATCCAGGCGCCTTGACGCGCGGCCCAATCCAACAGCGCGCGCCGGCGGGCGGGCGCCATGGTGTGGCCCAGCGGCGCCTGCTGGCCGGGCGTGACGACGGCCAGGGCGGCATCCGGCGCGATGCGCTTGCCCGCATCGACATCCAGGCCCTGCGCATCGACGGGTACATGGGCCAGTCGCATGCCAGCCAGGGTCAGCGCGCGCGTGGTCAAGGGAAAACCCGGGTCTTCCATCCAGGCGGTCCGGCCTTCCAGTCCCAACGCCCGTATCGCCAGATTGAGCGCGCCGGTGTAGCCGGCGGTAATCAGGATTTGCGCCGGTGAACATGCCACGCCGCGCGCCAGCGCCAGATAGGCCGCGATCTGTTCGCGCAGGCGCGGTTCGCCGCGCGGGTCCGGATAACCCATCGGGCCGGCCGCCATTTCGCGTGCGGCCTGCCCGAACAGGCGCGACCAGACCGGGACGGGGAAGGTGTCCTGTCCCGGGACGCCCATCTGGAATACCAGCGGCGTGGCGGAAAAGCGCTGGACCAGGTCCGGCACGGGCGCCGTATCCCCGGGCGGGAGCGGCGGCGGCGCGGGTATGCCGTGGCGCGACACATAGGTGCCCGCCGCGCCGGCTGGAACCAGCAATTGTTCGTCGATCAAGCGTTCGTAGGCCGAACGCACGGTCCCGCGCGCGACACCCAGTTGCGCGGCCAGATCGCGCCACGAGGGTAAACGAGCGCCAGGCGCCAATTGTCCTTCGCGGATCGCCGTGCCGATGGCGTGGTGGATCTGTCCGGTCAGAGGCATGCGCGCTTCCCGATCGATGGCGATCTGAAAGTTGTCCGGAGTCTCCATCCTCGCGGTCTGTAATGTGTCGGGGCTGTCCATCCGTCGATGGTACAAAAATTCCAGGACCGCCTGATGACGGGCTATTCCTGCATGTATCGATTCCACATGGCGGGGGCGCGCATCGCCTCGCCGCCGCGAATGGCGCCAGGGAACGGTGTATTACCGGGCAGGCCGCGCGTCCGCGGCATTGTCTTTCTGCCGGCCTTTCTGTACAAACGCAGAAAGAAATATGAAAGTTGGGACCCTCAGGCAGCTTTTCGTCAGGAGACGCGATGCGGCTGATGCTGGAAGGCGTTCAACGACAGGCGGGATCACAAGTCCTGCTATATCCGATGAGCCTCGCTCCCGAGCCGGGGGCCATGACGGTCTTGCTGGGCGTGACCCAGGCGGGCAAGACATCGCTGATGCGTATCATGGCTGGGCTGGACCGGCCCAGCCAGGGTGCCGTGCGGGTCGACGGCGCCGACGTGACGCGGGTTTCCGTGCGCGATCGCAATGTCGCCATGGTGTACCAGCAGTTCATCAACTATCCGTCGATGAACGTTTTCGACAACATCGCTTCGCCGCTAAGGCTGCGCCGCGCGCAAGGCCTGGACGAGCGCGTCAGGGCGATGGCCGCGCGGCTGCACATCGAACATCTGCTGGATCGCTATCCGGCCGAACTCTCCGGCGGCCAGCAGCAGCGTGTAGCGCTGGCGCGCGCCCTGGTCAAGGACGCACCGCTGGTGCTGCTGGACGAGCCGCTGGTCAACCTGGACTACAAGCTGCGCGAGGAATTGCGGGACGAACTGACCGAACTGTTCGAGGAAGGCCGGTCCACCGTAATCTACGCCACCACCGATCCGGCCGAAGCCTTGCTGCTGGGTGGCCATACCGCCGTGCTGGACGCTGGCGAACTCCTGCAATACGGTCCCACCGCCGAGGTCTTCCATCGTCCGCATTCGATCCGTGTGGCGCGCGTGTTCAGCGATCCTCCCATGAACCTGTTGCCGGCGCGCCGCGAAGGGCAGGGCTTCGTATTGTCGGATGGTCTGCGAGTGCCCAGGGACCTGCCGGAATTGGGCGGCGCGGGCGGAGATATCACGGCCGGCCTGCGCGCCGGTGCGCTGCATCTGGACGAGCGTCCCGATTGCGTGCGCGTGCAGGGCACGGTCAGGCTGGCGGAGATATCCGGTTCCGATACCTTCGTGCATACCGCCACGGCGGCGGGGAACCTGGTGGCGCAGTTGACCGGTGTGCATCGCTTTGCGCTGGGAGAAGGCATACGCCTGTATTTCGATCCCGCCCAGACCTATGCCTTTGGTTCCGCGGGCGAACTGCTTGCCGCGCCCGCCTACCGTGCCGTGCGGGCCGGGGCGGCCTGATGGCGAGCATCGAACTGGATCTGTCGCATTCGTACGTGCCGCATCCCGCCAGCGACGAGGACTACGCTTTGCTGCCCCTGCGCTACACGTTCCTTAACGGCGGCGCCTATGCCTTGCTGGGGCCCTCCGGTTGCGGCAAGACCACGCTGCTGAACTGCGTATCGGGCCTGCTGCGGCCATCCTCCGGGCATATCCGCTTCGACGGCCGCGACGTCACGGAACAAACACCGCAACAGCGCAATATCGCGCAGGTTTTCCAGTTTCCGGTGGTCTACGACACCATGACTGTGGCCGAGAACCTGGCGTTTCCGCTGCGCAACCGCGCCATACCCGAAGACCGCGTGCGCGAAAGAGTAGGGCGCATCGCCGAGATGCTGGAACTATCGGCGGTGCTGGACCGCCGCGCGCGCGGCCTGGCGGCGGATGCCAAGCAGAAAATCTCGCTGGGACGCGGACTGGTGCGCAGCGACGTATCGGCGGTGCTGTTCGACGAACCGCTGACCGTAATCGATCCGCACCTGAAATGGGAGCTGCGGCGCAAGCTGAAAGAAATCCACCAGGAGTTCAACCTGACGCTGATCTACGTCACCCACGACCAGACCGAAGCGTTGACCTTCGCCGACCAGGTGGCGGTGATGTCGCGCGGCAAAGTGATGCAGGTGGGCACGGCGGACGACCTGTTCCTGCACCCGGCGCATACCTTCGTCGGCCATTTCATCGGTTCGCCCGGCATGAATTTCCTGCCCGCGCGCTGGGATGAAGGCGGCGTGCGGATCGGTACGCGGCGCCTGGGGCAGGCGTCGCCGGAATTCGTGGGGGCATTGGCCGAAGCGGGCGTGTTCACGCTGGGCATACGGCCGGAGTTCGTGCGCCTGGACGCGGAAGACGCGCAAGGCGCTGTGCCGGTATTGGTGACGCGCATCCAGGACGTCGGCACCTATCTGCTGTTGACCGGTAGCTTCGAAGGGCAGGCCGTGCGCGCCCGGCTGCCGCTGGACAGCAGCGGATGCACGGTCGGCGCCACGGTATGGCTGTCCGTAGTCAACCCGCATAGCTGCTATTACCGCGACGAGGAACTGATCCGATGAAACCGATCAATCAGAAGGCCTGGCTGCTGGTCCTGCCCGTGGTGGTGTGCGTGGCGTTTTCCGCGATTTTGCCGCTGATGACCATCGTCAATTACTCGGTGCAGGACGTCATCGCGCCGGATCGCCGGGTATTCGTCGGTACGGAATGGTTCGCCTCCGTGCTGCAGGACCAGGACCTGCACAACGCGCTGTGGCGCCAGATCGGCTTTTCGCTGGCGGTGCTGCTGGTGGAAATTCCACTGGGCATACTGCTGGCCCTGTGCATGCCGGCGGCCGGCTGGCAGGCCTCGGCGGTGCTGGTCATCGTCGCGCTGTCGCTGCTGATTCCCTGGAATGTGGTCGGCACGATATGGCAGGTGTTCGGCCGTACCGACATCGGCCTGCTGGGCGCCGCCTTGTCCTGGATGGGTTTCGACTACAACTACACCGGCGACGATCTGGACGCCTGGCTGACCGTGCTGGTCATGGACGTCTGGCATTGGACGCCGCTGGTGGCGTTGCTGTGCTACGCCGGCCTGCGCGCCATTCCGCAGGCCTATTACCAGGCGGCCCGCATCGACGGCGCGTCGCGCATGGCGGTATTCCGCTATATCGAACTGCCCAGGATGCGCGGCGTGCTGATGATCGCGGTGCTGCTGCGTTTCATGGACAGCTTCATGATCTATACGGAGCCGTTCGTCCTTACGGGCGGCGGTCCCGGCAATGCCACGACCTTTCTGTCGCAATATCTGACGCAGAAGGCGGTGGGCCAGTTCGATCTGGGGCCGGCGGCGGCTTTCTCCATTGTCTACTTCCTGATCATCCTGCTGATGTGCTTCATCCTGTACAACTGGATCCTGCGGGCCGGTACTTCCGGCGCAACGGATGAGGAGAGCACCAATGCGTGAAAAACCCATCCTGTGGCGC
>DATJHN010000507.1:0-7584 GCA_035493915.1 Bordetella sp. | reverse complement strand
GCTTCCTGCCGCAGGATTGCGGCGATGTGCAAGTAACGTTCATCGTCCATGATGCGGTGCGCCAGCGCTGATACCGCCAGCGCCGTATGCGGCGAGCCAGTGCGCGTCGGCACCGTCACCGCGACGCCGCTAACGTAAGGCAGCACATTGGTCGGCATCAGCGCGAACCCGCGCCGCAGGGTATCCGCCACCGCGATTTCCAGCGAGCGCCCGTACAGCTTTTCGTAAGCCCCCATCTGGCTGCGGTTATCGACAACGATTGCGTCGCGTTCGCTGGCCGGCAATCCCGCGAGTAAAGCCAAGCCCCCAGCGGCGGCGCCTAGCGGCCGGCGTGCTCCCACGTCGATGGTCAGCACTTTCACCGGGAAATCCCCCTCGCGCCGGTCGATGCATACCGAGTCCAGGCCGCTGCGCTGAACCAGGTATACCGTGTCGCCGGTTTCGCGGGCGATACGGTCCAGCGATGCCGCGGCGACAGAGGGCATTGCGATGCCGCGCGCCGCCGCCAGCCCTAATTCATAGGTAAGTACGCCGAGAAAATAGCGGCGGTCGCTGTCCTGCTGGCGTACCAGCCCCTCTTCGATCAGCCCTTGCAGGATGCGCCGCACGGTTGGCCGCTCGAGCCCGGAATGCAGGGTCAGATCGACCAGGCGGGCACCCTGATGATTGGCGTTGGCAATCAGGCGCAGCAACAGCGCGCTACGCCCGATCAGCTGGGTTCCGCGCACCTGCGATTGGCCGGACATGACATGGGACGTCGACAATGGAGCGATCACAATATGGACGTACCGGCCCTTTCACCTGGTTCAGCCGGCGATGCGCCCGCTAAACTGCCTGCATAGAGCCGTGCGCAACAACAAAGATAACTTGCGGCATAGTCTACATGGCAGACTCGGAGACAAGTCAATGACCGTGGATGGAACAGGCAATGCAGCGCCTGGATCGTGGTGGCAGGGCCCCCACCGGGTGCTGCTTCTCAACTTGCGTGAGGGCGACGAGCCCCTGGTCAACGCGCAAACCCTGCTGGAAGACGTCAAGCGCTACGGTGCCACGGCCTTTTGCATCAATGGCGGCGGCATCGTGGCGTTCTATCAGACCCGCATCGCCGGCCAACGGCTCAGCGCCGCCCTGGGCCAACGCGACCTGCTGGGCGAAATCATTCCTGAAGCACACCGCCAGGGGCTGCGCGTATTGGCCCGCATCGACCCCAGCTGCGCGCCGCGCGAGCTGGCCGATGAGCACCCCGATTGGTTTGCCCGCGATCGCGACGGCAATTTCTTTGAAGTAAGCGGCAACTATGTGACCTGCCCCAACGCCGGTTACTACCACGAGCGCATGGCGGAAGTCGTCACCGAAATCGTGCGCACTTACGATGCCGACGGCATCTGGAACAACCAGGGCAAGTTCGCGGCCTGGGACACCGACGCGTGCTACTGCGACACGTGCCGCCGCTTGTTCCGCAAAGAGTCGAGCCACGACATTCCGGCCGAGGAAAATTGGGACGACCCCGTCTGGCGCCAATTCAACGAATGGCGCTATCGACGCATCGCCGCCTGGGTCGAGCGCATGCACACGGTGATCCACAAGGCCAAGCAGGACGCCATATTCATCGCGGCCATCCAACTTGCGGAATCGCTCGAAACCATCCGCTCCGGTGGCTGGGACATCGATTACTGGCTGCCTTATCAGGACGTGGTCGCCTTCGAATGCCAGCGCCGCAATACCGCGCCTTGGTGGCCCGGCATCCAGGCCAAGTACCTGGCCGGCATCGCGCCCGATAAGCCGCGCTGGATGACCGTCAGCTATTTTTATCCGTGGTGGCGCCTGTACGCCTCGCCGGAGACGGAAAACCGTCCCTGGATAGCCCAACAGTTCGCCAATGGCGTCAACAGCTGGCTGCACATCAACGGCGGCCTGTCGAAGATTTTCGACAGGCGTGCACTGGCGCCCATGCAGGAAATCTTCCAACGCCTGGAACGCTGGGCAGAGTATTTCCGCGATGCAAGCTCCGCCGCGCAGGTAGCCCTGGTGTTCTCGCGGCATACCCAGGACAACTATGGCCGCGACGACCCCTATGGCCGTTATACCTCCGCGGTGCGCGGCTATTACTGCGCATTGATGGAAGCGCATATACCCTTCGATGTACTGTCGGACAAATTCCTTCAAACGACGCAGCTGGCGCGTTATCGCGTACTCGTACTACCCAATACAGCCTGCCTGAGCGATGCCGCCATCGCGGCAATAACGGCATTCGTGGCACAAGGCGGCACCGTGGTGGGTACCTACCAGGCTGGCCGCTTCAACGAGTCAGGCCAGGAGCGCGAGCCGGCGCCGCTCGCCGCCATGCTGGGCGGGCGATACGGCGCGCACCGCAAGAAACTGCAGTCGTCGTACGGCTACCTGGCACTACGCGACGATCCGCTGCTGCGGGATCTGGGCGATACGGACATAGTCCCCAATGACGGCGACCTGCTGGAGTTCACGCCGGGCCCCGGCAACGTCGTGCCGCTGACATTGATCCCGCCGGTGACCGCGCACTCCGGCGCCACCATCAGTATTCCCGAATACAGCGCGGTAACGGGCGCCACGGACATCCCGGTCGCCGTGCACGGCCGCCACGGTGAAGGCCGCGTCGTGCTGTTTACCAACGGCATGGACACGCTGTTCTACAAGTACGGCTTCGCCGACCTCGGCCGCATCCTCGGAAACGCGGTGGCAATGGGGCTGGGCGACAGTCGCAACCTGCAGGTCGAGGCGCCGGACTACGTCGACGTCACTCACCAGGTTCAGCCCGGACGCCAGATGGTGCACCTGATCAACTTCGCGGTGGGCAAGCACGTCACCACCGGGTGGCGTTATCCGGGCCGCAACCTGATCCCGGTCGATGGCATCACCGTCCGGCTGCGCCCGGACGGCTCCCGCAAACTACGCGAGGCACGCCTGGCCACCAACGAGGCGGCCCTGCCCTGCCGCCATGACGGTGACTGGGTGGAGGTCACTGTCCCGCGTTTGCATGATCACGAAATCGTTATTTTCGAGTTCGCTTGAGACGAGCACGCCCAGAACGCAAACGGAGACTGAAGCATGCCCATTACACGGCGCGCCATCCTGACTTATTCCCTGACATCCCTGGCGCTGCCCGCTATCGGCAAGGCGGCCGGCGCATGGCCCGAGCACCAGATTGAACTGGTCGTACCGCTCACCGCCGGCGGCCCTACCGATCTATTGGCACGCATACTCGCCAAGCCGCTCGGCCAAAGCCTGGGGCAATCGATCGTCATTCTCAATCGCCCCGGCGCAGGCGGCGACATCGGCGCCGAGTACGTCGCCAAAGCGCGTCCCGATGGCTACACACTCTTCCTCGGCACCTCGGGACCGCTGTCCATCAACGCTACGCTATACGGCAACCTGCCGTTCGACCCCATCACGGATTTCGCGCCGATCAGCATGGCGGCCAGCGCGCCTTTCGTAGTGGTGGTCAATACCAAGTCGAGCTTCAAAACCTTCCAGGACCTGGTCGCCTACGCCAAGGCCCATCCCGGCAAACTGAACTACGGCGTCGTGCCCGGCAGCGCGGCGCATCTTGCGACAGAACTGTGCAAGATGAAAGCCGGTATAGACATCCGGCAAGTGCCCTACAAGGGCGCGGCGCCCGCGACCACCGACTTGCTGGCTGGGCAGATCGACCTGAGCTTCGCCTCCACGCCAGGCGTGGTCGGCTTGATCAAGTCGGGCAAACTCCGAGCGCTGGGCACCACCAGCAAAACACGTCTTCAGCAACTGCCCGACGTACCCACCCTGGCGGAGTCCGGGCTGCCCGGCTACGAGGCCAGCGTCTGGTACGGCCTGCTCGGGCCGGCACACCTGCCGGACGACATCGTCAGGCGGCTGAATAAGGAAATGACCAAGGCGCTGACGGACAAAGCCGTCATCGACCAGATGGTAGCGAACTACTTCGATCCTGAAACTTCCACCCCGCAGCAGTTCGCCGCCTTCATCAAATCGGAGTCGGATAAGTGGGGCGATGTGGTCAGAAAGTCCGGAGCCAAGGTGGGGTAGCCAGCGTCAACGTGCTCGCATTGTCGACCGACGATCGTGTTGGGCGCGGTCCTGGGAAATCTCCATCAATCGTTGATTTCCCGGCGCAGCAGCTCGCGCTTGCGATCCACGCCCCAGCGGTAGCCGGCAAGGTCGCCATCGCGCCGCACGACACGATGGCAGGGAATCGCCACTGCGATGTGGTTTGTCGCGCAGGCATGGGCCACGGCACGCACCGCCTTGGGCGAACCGATGCGCGCGGCGATCTCCGCGTAGCTTACGGTCGTGCCCGAGGGGATCTCGCGCAGTGCGCGCCAGACACGTTCCTGAAAGGCCGTGCCCTGCACGTCCAGCGGCAGATTCAGGCCGATAGCAGGCGCTTCGATAAAGCCCACGACCTCGGCCACCAACTGCTCGAATTCATCGTCGCAACCGATAATTTCGGCCTTGGGGAACTGGTCCTGCAGGTCGCGCACCAGGGCATCCGGGTCATCGCCCAGCAGAATGGCGCAGATACCACGCTGGCTTTGGGCCACCAGAATGGCGCCGAGCGAGCATTGGCCGACCGCAAAGCGGATGACCGCACCGGCGCCGCCCGCACGGTAGTCCCGCGCACGCATACCCAATAGTTGATCGGAGGCTTCGTAGAATCGGCTATTGGAGTTGAAGCCGGCGCCGTAGATCGCATCGGTGATGGAAGCATTCGACGTACTTAACTCCTGCCGCAGCTTGCGGGCGCGGTAAGCCGAGCTGTACGCCTTGGGCGTCAAGCCCGTCTCGGCCTTGAACAGGCGATGGAAGTGGAACGGGCTCATGCCCACTTCGGCTGCCAGGTCGTCCAACGGCGGTGGCGTCTCCGATGCCTCGATCATGCGGCAGGCGCGCGCCACCAGTTCGGCGCGCTGGGCGGCGGCGCTGGTCTGGTCAACCCGGGCGCGGCGGCTGGAGCGGTAGCCCGCGGCCTCGGCGGCCTCGGCCGAAGCGAAGAACTCCACGTTCTCGCGCTTGGGCAGCCGCGCCGTCGAACTCGGTTGGCAATACACACCCGTGGTGCGCACGGCATAGACGAAATGGCCGTCGGCGGAAGCATCCCGTGCCTGCACCGCCGCCCAGCGGTCGTCTTCGGTTTCAAAAGCTTGGTTGTTCATGTCAGCACTCTTGGAGTAATCCACTCACAGCACTCACGATAGGCCGGGCGTCAACCGCAAGCTATCCGATTCTTGCGGCTACCTCAGACGCGTCACGCCCAGGTCGCCGAACAGATAAGCCTCGCCGCCGTCCATATGCAGCTCGGTATCGCCTTCATCATTGACCCGCCATTCGGCCGTGCCAGCATCCACCAGCGACTGACAATAGGATTCGGCCTGGCGGCGCACTTCGGAAATTTTGTCCGCCAGATCCGTGGAAGTCGTGTTCATGGGACGCCTCGTTTATTGCGTCCACTTTAGCGATGGCATCGCGGAAAGAAACTCCGCTCTTTGCGGTTGAATTTTTCTCCGCGGCCGGCCCTGTCGTCGGCGCGGTCCGCGAAAATCAGCGTCAGAGCGCAGCCGCCGGGCTGGCGTCCAGCGCCTGTTCGAACAGCGTCAGGGCAGCGATCGCGAAAGCGCGCATATTGGCAGGACGGTCCGCCATTCCTGTTTCCAGGGTTTTACTGGCGTTGTTCGGTCCGCGCACCGCGAAGCAGGTATGGCCGGCGGCGTCGCCATAGCGGTTGCCGGTCGGGCCGCTTGCGCCGGTTTCAGCGAGCGCCCAGCTTGCCTGCAATTTTCCGCGCAGCGTATCGGCCAACAGGATCGCATAGGGTTCGGACGCCGAGCGCATGCCGTCGGGCAGCGTCAGCGGCAGGCCCAGCAGCGCGTGGCGCGCGGCTGCCGTATACACCACGCTGCCGCCCAGAAAATAGGCGGAGGCGCCCGGAACGGCCACGAGTGCGGCGGCGATAAGGCCGCCGGCTGAACTCTCGACCGTGACCAGCGTTTCACCGCGCTGCGTCAGCCGTTTGGCGATGGAATGGGCAAGTGCCTGCAATTCATCCATGATGATCGATTCCTTTTATTCGCGTCTGAAGCCGATGCCGCGCTCGGCGGAATCCCTGCCGGCGCCCGCCTGGATCATCGTGGCATCACCTTCGCCTCGGCAATCGATATCGGGATGGCAACGAGGCCTTCCGGCTTGCGAATCTAGCACGCATCCAGGCCCACGGTAAAACCGCTCTGGACTGTATTCCATTATAATGGACATCATTCCTCCATTATTCAGGATGCACATGCCGTCCAGCCAACCGTCCGTCGAACTGTTGCTTGCCGAGCGTATCCGCGAACTGCGCGCGGAACGCGGCTACTCGCTGGATCAGCTGGCGCAACGAAGCGGCGTCAGCCGTTCGAATATCTCTCTCATCGAAAGAGGCGAGAGCAGTCCCACGGCTGCCGTACTGGATAAGCTGGCCAGCGCTCTCGGCGTCACGCTGGCGTCCCTATTCGAAACCCCGTCCCAGGCCTTGCCTTCCCCGCCTTCGCCAGTGATGCGCCGCGCTGAACAGACCATATGGAAGGACCCGCAGTCTGGCTATGTGCGGCGCCACCTTTCACCTCTGGCACCGTCGCCTACCCAGCTGGTGGAAGTTCGGTTTCCGGCTGGACAGCGCGTGGCCTATGAAAGTGCCGGCCCGGGCACTGAAACGTACCAGCAAATATGGATGCTCGACGGCACCATGGAGATCACCGTGGGAGACGCAAGCTGGACCCTGCAACGCGGCGACTGCCTGTCCATGCGCCTGGATACCTTCAACGTATTTCACAATTCCGGCAGCAAGGAAGCGCGCTATCTTGTGGCGCTGACATCTCCTGCCGTCGTTTCGAGGAAAAAACCATGAGCAATGTACGTGTCCGAATAATGGACGCCGAGGCGACGACCAACAGCGCGCAAGCGCTGTCCGACGTATTGATCGATTGCGTCGAGGGCGGAGCTTCCGTCAGTTTCATGCTACCCATGACGCACGAAAAAGCGCTTCGATTCTGGCTTGGCGTGGCGCAGGGCGTGGCAAGCGGGGATCGCGTACTGTTTACTGCCACCGATGAAGACACCCGCATCCTGGGCACCGTACAACTGGTGATCGGTCAGCCGGAAAACCAGCCGCACCGCGCTGACATCGCCAAACTGCTCGTACATCGCCACGCCCGCCGGCGCGGTGTCGCGGCGGCACTGATGGACGCCACGGAACAAGAGGCGCGGCGGCGCGGCAAGACTCTGCTCGTGTTGGACACCGCCACGGGAGGCGATGCGGAACGCGTATACCGTCGAGCCGGTTGGCAGCGCGTCGGCGACATCCCGCAATATGCATTGACCCCGGACGGCCAGCCCTGCTCGACGACGTACTACTTCAAGGAGATGGGACCTTGTGCTGGACTTCCACCACCCGGTTGCGTTTGACAATCACAACGTCTGGCCGTGGTTGAAGGCTTGGATCAGGAACCGCGCCGCATGATGGTCGAGATCCTGAAGGACAATGGCCGCCCGCAAGCCGGCGCGTCAACGCTTGCGGAG
>DATJHN010000506.1:0-7237 GCA_035493915.1 Bordetella sp. | reverse complement strand
GGTTTCATGCCGCTGGTGCATCGCAAGAACACCGATTTCGCCGCCTTCATCGGCGCGCAGTCGATGCAGAAGCCGCACGATTACTACGATGCGGATGCGGCCGCCAACGCCAAGCTGTCGGCCCGGCTGCCCTATCTATTCGCCTGCTGCCGCTTCGCGCACTACCTGAAGTGCATCGTGCGCGACAAGATCGGTTCCTTCCGCGAGCGCAACGACATGGAGCGCTGGCTGAACGACTGGATCATGAATTACGTCGATGGAGATCCCGTCAATTCCTCGCAGGAAACCAAGGCGCGCAAGCCGTTGGCCGCCGCCGAAGTCCAGGTGCAGGAAGTCGAGGACAACCCAGGCTATTACGCCGCCAAGTTTTTTCTGCGGCCGCACTATCAGCTCGAAGGGCTGACAGTGTCGCTGCGCCTAGTGTCCAAATTGCCTTCGCTCAAGCAGAACGACGGCTGACTGGACCGACTGGCCATCCGGCCGCGCCACGGCATCCGCCCCGACGGGGGCGGCCGGCCGACGCAGTGGGTGCGGTACCGCTGGCTTCCCGTCCCAGGAGCGCGCATCCGACGTGTTCGGTGCCGTCCGAAGACGATTTTCATCGCCGACTCCGCCGGGTTTTTCTCGCGCAGAACGCCCGCGGCGTGGCTTTTTCCGTGCAGGACTTTATTGAATCCCAAATTAGGAGAAGCAAGTGGCTGTTGATATTTTCATGAAAATCGATGGCGCCAATGGCGAATCGAAGGATGCCAATCACAAGGATTGGAGTGATGTGCTGTCGTTCTCCTGGGGTGCCACCCAGCCCGGCAATATGTCGAGCGGCGGCGGCCTGGGTGCCGGCAAGGCCAGCTTCAACGACCTGCACGTGGTGGCGCGCATCGACAAGGCCGCCCCCGCGGTCATGAAGCACTGCGCCAGCGGCAAGCACCTGAGCATGGTCCAGCTGTCCATGTGCAAGGCGGGCGGCACGCAGATCGAGTATTCCAAGATCACCCTGGAAGACGTCCTGGTGTCCTCCGTGCAGTTGTCGGGCGACGGTGGCTCGGAATCCGGCGTGATCATCAACTTTGCCTTCCAGGCCGCCAAGGTCAAGCAGCAATACTGGGAGCAGACCGACCAGGGCGGCAAGGGCGCCGAAACGCTGGTCGCGTGGGACATCAAGCAGAACAAGGAAGTCGGCTGATACCCATGACCCGGACCGCCGTTCCCCTTCATACCGGCACTATCGCGGCACACATGGATGCGGTCGCCGCGCGGATCCGCCGCCACCCCGGCGACGCCGATCTGCGCGCGCAACTGTTCCAGCTGCTGGTTGTGCAGGGCGAATGGGAACGCGCGGCCGAGCAGATCAAGCTGTGCGCCGAGCTGAACACGCAGGCCGCGCCCACGGCGCTGATGTACGACCGCGCCATCGCGGCCGAACGTCAGCGTGAAGCCGTGCTGGCCGGCCAGGCCGATCCGGCCGTGCCGGGCCCCCGCCCGGCTTGGCTGGATACGCTGCTGGAAGCCCTGCGGCACGACGCCGGCGATCCGGCGCGTGCCCAGACCCTGCGCGCGCGGGCGCTGGAAGAAGCCGAGCCGCTGGCCGGCACGCTGGAACACGCCGGCGACACCGCGCCGCTACCTTTTCCGTGGATCTGCGACGGCGACAGCCGCCTGGGTCCCATCTTTGAATTCATCCAGGGCGAGCACTATGCGTGGCTGCCCTTTTCCTATCTGCGCAAGGTACGCATATTGCCGCCGGAAGGACTGTGCGACGTGATCTGGGCGCAGGCCGAAATCACGCTGGCCGATGCCCGCGTGCTGCATGCGCTGATCCCGGCACGCTATCCCGCGCCGGCCGACCGCCGCATGGCCGACCAGGAAGAGCGCATTCGGCTGGCGCGCCTGACGCAATGGGAACCCCTGCACGACGGCACCTATACCGGCGTCGGGCAAAAAATGTGGCTGACGGACCAGGGCGAGTACGCGCTGCTGGATATCCGTGTCGTGGAGCATGCGGATGGGACATAGCGATCCCGCGCTGGCGCCAACCGAGCGTACCGCCCGCGACCGCCTGCAGCCTTCACTGCTCGACCGCTTGATGGACAACGACCCGGTCAAGCGCGAGGAGACCCGCGAATCGTCGATGCTGACGCACGCGCAGCTGCGCGAGGTCGTGCTGCGCGACCTGCGCTGGCTGCTGAATACGGTCAGCCTGGAAACCACCGACGACATCAGTGCCTATCCGCCCGCCATGGGCTCGGTACTGAACTACGGCGTACGCGCGATGGCGGGCAAGCGCATGTCGGACATCGATTGGGTCGATGTGGAGGACTCCATCCGCCGCGCCATCGCGGCCTTCGAACCGCGCATCCTGAACTCTTCGGTGGAAGTGCGCTGCGTGACGGACACCGGAACGCTGGAGCACCACAATGTGCTCAGCCTGGAGATCAAGGGCATGCTGTGGTGCGTACCCCATCCGCTGGAATTCCTGTTCCGCACCGACATCGATCTGGAAAGCGGCCATATGGACCTGCGCGACCTGGGAGGCTATTGATGGACGCGCGGCTGCTGGATTACTACAACCGCGAACTCGTCTACATGCGCGAAATGGGCGCCGAGTTCGCGCAGCACTATCCCAAGGTCGCCGGACGGCTCGGCATGAACGCCACCGAGGTCGCCGACCCCTACGTGGAACGGCTGCTGGAAGGCTTCAGCTTCCTGACCGCGCGCATCCACATGAAAATGGACGCGGAGTTCCCGCGTTTTTCGCAGCGGCTGCTGGAAGTTGTCTATCCCAACTACCTGGCCCCCACGCCGGCCATGGCGGTGGTGCGCTTCGAGCCCAGCATGAATGAAGGCACCCTGGCTCGCGGCTTCGATCTGCCGCGCGGCACCCTGCTGCGCGGCAAGGTGCCGCGCGGCGAACAGACGCCGGCCGAATTCATGACGGGCCATCATGCCAGGCTGTGGCCGTTGCGGGTGGTGGACGCTTCCTTCGGGGCGCCGCCGCCGGATCTGCCGCTGACCCGCCTGGGCATGGGCGGCCGCAACGCGCGCGCGCTGAGCGCGCTGCGCATCCGCATCGAAGTCTGCGGCGGCCTGCGGCTGGAAGACCTGGACCTGGACCAGCTGGTGTTCTACCTGAATGGCCAGGATCTGCAAATGCAGCGCCTGCTGGAAGTCGTCATGGGCCACACGGTGGCCGTGCTGGGCCACGACAGCGCGCGGCCGGCGGCCTGGATCAACCGCATGCCCGCCGGCGCCGTGCGCCACGAAGGCTTTGACGACGACCAGGCGCTGCTGCCCACGGATGCCCGGATCTTCCAGGGCTATCGCCTGCTGCAGGAATATTTCGCTTTCCCGCGCCGTTATCTGTTCTTCAGCGTCAACGGACTGAAGCACGGGCTGCGCACCGCCGCGCCGGCCGGCAAGCAGCGCGAAACACGCAGCTTCGACCTGACGCTGCTGTTCTCCGCCGCGGCGCCCGAACTGGAAGGCGCCATCAGCGCCGAAAACCTGCCGCTGCACTGCGTGCCGGTCATCAATCTGTTCCCCAAGCGCGCCGACCGCGTCGCCGTGACGTCGCGCACATCCGAATACCACGTAGTGGTGGACCGCACGCGTCCGCTGGACTACGAGATCTACGGCATGACCCGGGTTACCGGCCATGCGTCGGCGGAGCGCCCCGAACAGGAATTCCGGCCCTTTTACGGATCGGTGTTCAGCGACCCCGACGACTACGGCGCCTACTACTCGATGCGCCGCGAGCCGCGCCTGATCTCCGACACCGCGCGGCGCAACGGGACGCGCACGGGCTATACCGGCAGCGAGGTTTACCTGTCGCTGGTGGACCGCCACGAAGCGCCGTTTTCCGGGCAGCTGCGGCACCTGACGCTGGATACGCTGTGCACCAACCGCGATCTGGCGGTGCTGCTGCCGCTGGGCACACAGACCGACCTGACGCTGCGCGTGTCGGCGCCGGTGGCGGCCATCAAGGTACTGCACGGTCCGACACGGCCGCATCCGGCGCTGGCGGAAGACGCCGCCACCTGGCACCTGATCAGCCACCTGGGCCTGAACTACCTGAGCCTGACGGACCTGGACGAAGATGCCGGCGCGCAGACGATGCGCGAGATGCTGACCGTCTACGGCAACCTGGCCGATCCGGTCGTGCGCAAGTACATCTCCGGCGTGCGCCACGTGCGTGTCACGCCCATGCACCATCGGCTGCCGACGCCCGGCCCCATCGTCTACGGCCGCGGCGTGCGCATCGGCCTGGACGTGGACGAAGCCGCGTTCTCCGGCATCAGTCCCTACCTGTTCGGCGCCGTGCTGGAAAAATTCTTCGCCCGCCATGTCTCGATCAACATGATGACGGAACTGGTCCTGTCCACCCTGCAGCGCGGCGAAATCGCCAGATGGAAGCCGCGCATGGGCAACCGGCCCGCGGTATAGCGCCGCTTATCTGAAAGGAAATGCACCATGAAAACCGCCACCGCCGCGCGCCGCTACCCTGCCTACGATCCCGTCCATCTGCTGGGACACGTCGTCGCGCGCGACGACGACGGCAGCTATCGCGTGGACTGCGACGGCCGCCCCTGGGTCGCCCGCCGGGCCGCCAGCTGCCTGCTGGCGCCGGGCATCGGCGACGAAGTGCTGATAAGCGGACCTGACACCAGCCGCGTCTATCTGATCGCCGTGATCGAACAGGCCGACCCGGCGCGCGCGCGGCTCGAACTGGCGGGCGGCGTCGCGCTGGAATCGTCGGACGGCAACCTGGCGCTGGAAAGCCCCAAGGCAATAAGCTTGCGCGGCGGCACCGCCGTGCGCGTCGAAACCGACGAACTGGACCTGCGCGCGCGCGAGGCCCGCTGCGTGGCCGATCGCATCCGCTACGTCGCCGCCGAACTGCTGGCCACCGTGGGCACCACACGCCTGGTCGGCAAGGCCTACGAGGCCGTGCTGGACCGCATGACGCTGATGAGCCGCCTGAGCTTTCGCACCACGGAAGAAGTCGAGCAGGTACGCGCGGGCACGCTGGACTACCAGGCCGAACAGGCGGCGCGCCTGCACGGCAACTACACCATGGTCACCGGCGCCGAGCTGGTGAAGGTCGATGCCAAGCAGATCCACATGGGATAAGGCGGGCCGGCGCGCGGCGCCCGCGGCCCTGCCCGGCGAGTTCTGGAGCCGGCTGGAGGAGCAGCCCTACTCGCACGATCTGTTCAACACGCTGCGCTGGATAGACGCGCGGGCGGGCCACCGCGCGCCGCTGGGACGCGATACCCTGCCGCGCAACGAACCCGTGCGCCTGCGGCAGGAGCCGTCGATGGCCTTCGCGCCGTCGACGATGGCCGCCGCCAGCGCCGCGCGGCCCGGACGCCCGCCCGAACTGTCGATCTACGGCTTCGGGCTGTTCGGTCCGAACGGACCGCTGCCCCTGCACCTGACCGAGCATGCGCGCGAGCGCATGCATCACTATCGCGACGACACGCTGGCGGCCTTTGCCGACATCTTCCACCACCGCCTGATCCTGCTGTTCTACCGCGCCTGGGCCGATGCCCAGAGCACCGTCAGCCTGGACCGTGGCGAAGAAGGCTTCACCCGCTTCGTCGCCAGCCTGCTGCACCTGGGCCAGCCGTCCATGCGCCGGCGCGATGCGGTGATGGACCACGCCAAGTACTACATGGCGGGCCATCTGGTGCGGCAGACGCGCAATCCGGAAGGCATCAAGCACATCCTGCAGTCTTTCTTCAAGATACCCGTGCGCATCGCCGAATTCGTGCCGCAATGGATACGCCTGGAGCCGGCGCAGCGCCTGGCCCTGGGCGGCGAGATGGGGCTGGGACGCGATACCGTGCTGGGCGCCGCGGTACGTGATGCGCAGCACAAGTTCCGCATCGAACTCGGTCCGCTCGATCTGGATACCTACAAGGCATTCCTGCCAGGCGGCCCGCGCGGACGGCAACTGATGCATTGGGTGCGCCATTACATCGGCGTCGAATTCGCCTGGGACGTGCGGCCGGTCCTGCGCGCCGCCGACGCGCACGGCGTGCGCCTGGGCGGGCCCCAGCCGCTGGGCCTGGCGGCCTGGCTGGGCCGCCGCCGGCCGGCACAGGGCGACGCCGGCGATCTGCTGCTCGATTACGAAAGCCGCGACCGGGCCGCGCATGGCGCCGCCCACGCCGCCGCGGCAGCCCCCCAACCCGAGGAGGCCATGCAATGAAGCACGATATGTTCTACGACGGCCAGGTGCTGGACTGGCCCGGCCACGGCAAATTCCGCGCCAGCAGCGGCCTGCCGGGACACCAGATGCCCGACGAATTCTGCTCGGGTGAAAGCGGCCCCATTCCGCCCGGCTATTACAAGGTGATGCTGGCCGACCGCGGGCAGGCGCAGGACGACGGCCGCCAAGCCTGCGCCCTCAAGCCCGCGTGGGGAGCGCAGACGATTCCGCGCGGCACCGCCGCGGGCGAATGCGAGCCCTACTGGGCCAACTGGGGCTGGAACCGCGCGCGCATGGAGCCGGCCGACGACGCCACGCGCGGCCGCTGCACGCCCGCGCGCAGCGGTTTTTATCTGCACGACTCGATCAAGGGCTACAGCCACGGCTGCATCGAAGTGGAAGGCCGCATCTTCCCCTTGCTGCGCACCTATGTGCGCGCCAGCCAGCGCGTATCCATGATCCTGATGGTGCAGTACGTACCCGGCCGCTCGACTTACGGAGGCACGCGTGTCCAGCAATAGCATCGTGTCCGGCCTGGCCGCAGCCATCGCGGGCGCGCTGGCCATCGTTGCCGCGCCCGCCCATGCGGCCGGTGGCGTCACCCTGGAAAACCGCCTGCAGGCCTGCGTGGCGATCCAGCCCGACATGCGGACGGTAGAACACGGCGTCGCCCTGCAGGGCGTGACGCTGGACGTCCGCAAGCCCATCGGCGAATGCGGCTGCAAGTCCGCCATCATGAGCTATGCGTCGCAGGTCGTGCTGGCTGGCGGCGCTCGCAGCCCGCTGCAGCAGGGGCAGCTCAACGCGGCTGGATCGGGACCGCGCACGGTGGTACTGGCCAGCGATACGACGCTGGTGGCTGACCGCCCGTTGACGTTGACCTTCGAATGCGCCCCGGCAAGATGATGGCCCCCACGGTGCGGCCTCTTCGAGTCCTTCCTGCCCCCCGAGGGGGCTGTGCCGCCTTGGGGCGGCCCGGCGGCGGCACGGCACAGTTCTACTAAAGCAAAGGCACACATGTCCGAC
>DATJHN010000505.1:0-2588 GCA_035493915.1 Bordetella sp. | reverse complement strand
TATGCGAGCCGACGCCGAAAAAAATCGCAGCCAAATCCTCACGGTCGCGCGAGACGTCGTCGCCGAGCATGGCGCCGAGGCGTCGATGCGTGATATCGCCCGCCGCGCCGGAGTAGGCTTGGCCACGCTGCTTCGTCGTTTTCCGTCACGAGAAGCCTTGTTCGAGGCGTTGCTGTGTACCCAGCTGGACACACTGACTCAGAAGGCGGACGCACTCGAAACCTCGGCTTCGGCTGACGAAGCACTTCTCACCTGGTTTCGGGAATTGGTGGCATTCACCCAGAGCTACAGGGGCGTTGTTGCCATGATGGCGGCCGCCCACACCAACCCGGACTCCGCGCTTTACGCTTCATGCGCCGCGGTGCACTCGGCAGGCGCGCGACTGCTGCTGCGTGCCCAAGCCGAAGGAACCGCACGCACTGACATGACGGGGGACGACCTTTTCGCCTTGATAACGGCGCTCGGCTGGGCGGTTGACCAACCCTCATTCGCGTCGCGGGCGGATCATCTCGTTCACCTCGTTACGAGCGCCATCCTGACGTCCCCGACTGGCGCCGGTGCTTGCGAACGTGCATAGGCACCCGGATCCACAGTGGACATGAGCTTCAACGCTGCGACGCGACAAAAAAGCCGGCGCATTTTGTGCTGGTCGATTGGCGGGATGACCAGGTCACGGCGATCCGCGATTTCCTGTTCGCCCCTTACGCGGTCGAATCGGCGAACTTTATACGTTTGGGCTAGGATTTCCGATGGGCGCGCCGGGGGCGCACCCATCAGAATCAACGCATCTGCAGCACAATCACATTGCTGCTGGCCGGATTGGTGCGGTCGCGCAAATCTTTGACCGCATCCGCCTTTACCGGCCCGCCCTTGTTGCCCCAGGACGTGCGGACGAAGGTCAACACGTCGGCGATTTCCTGATCGTTCAGCTGATTCCGGAAAGGCGGCATGCGATACGCATCGGGAACGCCATTGGCGACGATGCGGCCCGATCCATTCAAGGTCACGTTAATGCCGGAGGCATTTTCCTTGGACATGGAGGCTGCCGATCCCGCCAGGGGTGGTATCCATTCGCCCTGCCCGCGTCCGTCGGCGCCATGACAGGCGCTGCAGCGTGCCATGAATGTCTGCGCGCCCGGGATACGCAGGCGCTCACCCACTGAAAGCGCATTATTCGAGGATGCGTCGTACTGGTACGGCGCGCCATCCCGCTGCGACGGCGCCGGCAGCGATTTCAGGTAGTGAGCGATCGCCTGCAAGTCGCCGTCGGTCATGAATTGGGTAGAGTTGTTGACGACGTCCGTCATCGAACCGAACACGACCGCGTGCGGATTCCGCCCTTGCTTCAGGAAACGGTAGACGTCGTCCTCGCTCCACCGGCCCAGGCCAGTGTTGGGATCGCCGCGCAGGCTTGGTGCATACCATCCGTCCAACAGGGCGCCGGCCAGATAGGTGGAACTGCTGTCATCCAGGGACTTCTCGTCGAACGCGAAGCCGCGGGCCGTGTGGCAGCTTCCGCAATGGCCGGCCCCTTGAACCAGATACGCACCTCGATTCCACAAGGTGCCGTTGTCGGCGGCCCCTTGCACAGGCTTGGGCTGATAGGTTCCGGGATCGATAAAGACCAGATTCCACAAGGCCAGCGGCCACCGCATATTCATGGGGCTGGGAATACCGCTGGGCTTGTTCTCCTGATGTGCCGGCCGTACGCCATGCATGAAATACGCATAGAGCGCCCGCACATCGTCGTCGCTTAGCTTCGTATACGATGGGTAAGGCATGGCCGGATAAAGGCGATGTCCGTCCAGGGCGACGCCATGGCGCAGCGCCCGGTCGAAGTCCGCCAGGCTATATGCGCCTATACCCGTGTCCTTATCGGGCGTGATATTCGTCGCGAAAATCGAGCCCAGGGGCGTCGCCATTTCCAGTCCGCCGGCGAAAGGCGGCCCACCGGCCGTGCTATGACAGGCCACGCAATCGCTGAGCCGGGCGACGTATTCGCCCTGCCGTATCAATTGGGGCGACGCGTTATCCGCGTCGGCAACGCCATCGAAGGCGGACGACGGCGTGCGTGTCACGAACCACGCAACCGCCGCCGCCGCGACAACGCAGACCAGC
Source organism: Bordetella sp. (assembly GCA_035493915.1). Classification (GTDB taxonomy): domain Bacteria; phylum Pseudomonadota; class Gammaproteobacteria; order Burkholderiales; family Burkholderiaceae_B; genus Bordetella_C. Next base: position 470 of record DATJHN010000505.1, on the reverse strand, counting down.
ACGATACTGGTCCACGCTCTTCCCATCCTGCTTCTCTTCATCTGTCGTGCGATCCCTGTGAATTGGCTGGCTCAAACCTTGAACGTGTACTTCGACAACGGCATGCTGCGGACACGCTGACCGGTCAAAGTGGACACCGCGTTGGCCACGGCCGGAGGAATGGCCGGCAATGGCGGTTCGCCGATTCCGCCCATTTTTTCGCCGCTTTCGACGACCCGGACGTGCACGCGCGCCATGCGGCCCGGCGGCAGGATCGGGTACAGGTCATAGTTGCGCGCGACTGGTTGGCCGTGTTCGTACACCGCCTCTTCCAGCAGGACTTGCGACAGCCCCAGCGCAACCGCCCCACTGACCTGCGCGTTGACAATCGCCGGATTCACGATGCTGCCCGGGTCGATTGCCTCCCAGATATCGTGCACCACCACCTGGCCATCCTTGATCGACACCTCTGCGATTGCCGCGGCCTGCGA
>DATJHN010000504.1:0-2211 GCA_035493915.1 Bordetella sp. | reverse complement strand
AGGCCCAACCCACGCTGGCCACGCTGCTGCCCGGCTGCAGCTTCGAATGCCTGCTGCCGGACGCGTACTACATCAGCAACCGCGAAGCGGACCGCCGTGTGCGGCCCTTGGCGCTGCGCGCTGCCATCACCTGGCTGGAAGGCGCGGTAAACCTGGAGCCGGCGCGTCTGCGCGCCGTGGTGGCAGGCTGCGGCGAAGGCCGTATCGACGAATACCGGGTTTCGTTCACCGCGCGCAACAGCAACGACGTTATCTACGGCTGCGTCTGGCCGCTGTATGGCCGCGAGGATGAAACCGGCGGCGAAGAGGACAAGCCCGATCCCGCGGAGGAAATCGCCGCCCTGCTCAAGGAGCTGAGCGTGACCGAAGTCCGCCGCATTCCCGGCGTTCTGCCGGCCGAATATTGCGAGGACTGCGGTACGCCGTACTTCCCCAACCCGCTGGGAGAAATGGTGCACGCCGAACTGCCGGAAGACGCCGAATCGGCGCCGGCCAAGTTTCACTAGGGCGGCGGTCCGGCGCCGTATCGGCGTGCCACGCCGCATGGCGCCTGCCCTGCCTCCACCTTATCCGCGGCGCGGTAATCCGCTCTTGCCATGCATGCCGATATCTTTTGCAAGCGGGTCGACAACTATGGCGACGTGGGCGTCTGCTGGCGCCTGGCGCGGCGCCTGTACCGGCAGGCAGGATGGCGCGTCCGCCTGTGGATCGACGATCTGCCGGCATTCGCGCGCATGGAGCCCCGCTGCATCGTGGACCGCCAGGTCCAGGATATCGACGGCATCGATATCGTCGCCTGGTCGCCGCATCCGCCGGCCTTGATGCCCGGCGACGTCGTCATCGAAGCCTTCGCCTGCGATCCGCCCGATGCCTTCCGCCAGGCCATGCGCCGGCGTCCGCCCGTCTGGGTGAATCTGGAATATCTGAGCGCCGAACCTTGGGTCGAGTCATACCACAAGCTGTCTTCGCCGCAGCCTGACGGCCTGATGAAGTATTTCTTCTTTCCGGGTTTTACGGCCGCCACGGGCGGGCTGCTGCGCGAGCCGGATCTGACGGCGCGACGCGATGCCTTCCAACGCTCGCCCGACGCCCGGCGGACCTTGCTGCGCGAACTGGACGTGCCGGCGCAAGCCGTGGCACGCATGGTGGACGGCGCCGCGGAACCCGGGGACGAGGCAGCCCCACGCCTGGTGACCCTGTTCTGCTATCCGGATGCGCCGCTGGAAGGCCTGGTCCGCGCGCTGGAGAGCGACGCCGCGCCGACCCTGCTGCTGGTGCCGGAAGGCGTCGCCCCGCGCCTGGAATCGCTGACCGATCACGGAGGCGGCGCGCTGGATATCGTGCGCATTCCCTTTTTGCCGCAGGACGACTACGACCGCCTGCTGTGGTCGGCGGACCTGAATTTCGTGCGGGGAGAAGACTCGGTGGTGCGCGCGGGCTGGGCCGCGCGTCCGCTGGTCTGGCAGATCTATCCGCAGGCGGACGATGTCCACCTGGGCAAGCTGGACGCATGGTTGGACAGGTACCTTCCGCCGCCCGCGGCGCGCGCGCTATTCCACGCCTGGAATACCGGAGCGGCGCCCGATACGCTGGCGGCGGCGTGGCGCGAGGCCGTGGCATCGGAGGCCTGGAATGCCTGGGCGTACACCGCGCGCGCCTGGGATGCGCGGTTGTCCGCCATGCCGGACCTGGCGACCCAACTGATCGAATTTTGCGCAGAACTGCGCCAGAAATGATAAAATGCTGGGTTTTGCGGGGCTTTTCCACTCTACGGCCCCATGTCCAGTAGCGCTACAGGTATCGCTACGGGTAGCACTAGCGGTAGTACTACCGGTAGCGCTAGCTGTAACGCTATAACCCCGATGCTACGGTTCAGCATTTGCTGGCGCGATGTATTGTGCCTGGCTGCTGTGCTTGGCACTACGTTGCAGCCGATGTGGATTGCAACCAATGATATTCCCGTTCCGACGACCTGGCCGGACCGGGTAGAACCAGGAATTTCCCGGAGTTTTAATCGATGAAAACCGCTCAGGAATTGCGAGTCGGCAACGTGGTCATGGTCGGCAAGGATCCGCTCGTGGTCCAGAAGGCCGAATACAACAAGTCGGGCCGCAACGCGGCCGTGGTCAAGCTGAAGTTCAAGAACCTGCTCACCGCCGCGGGCAGCGAATCGGTCTACAAGGCCGACGAAAAGTTCGACATCGTCGTGCT
>DATJHN010000503.1:0-11542 GCA_035493915.1 Bordetella sp. | reverse complement strand
TGATTGTCGTAGCTGCTGCCGACGCCGCAGAGCAGGGCATCGGCGTCGCCACGCTGCAGCAGCAGGGCACCGATCAGCGTGTTGTGCTTGCGGACCATGGCCTTGGCGATCGCCGGCGTGACGCCCTGGCGGCCGCGCATCTGGTAGTAGGCGTTCCAGGTTTCGTTAAAGCGCGCATCGTCTTCCGGGTCGACGATTTCAATGTCGGTGCCGGCCGCCAGGCGCAGGCCGAACTTGCGGATGCGCATTTCGATGACGGATGGGCGTCCGACCAGGATGGGGCGGGCGAGCTTTTCATCGACGACGGTCTGCACGGCGCGCAGGACGCGTTCGTCTTCACCGTCGGCGTAGATGACGCGCTTGGGCGCCTGCTTGGCCTGCTGGAACAGCGGGCGCATCAGCGGTCCGGAGTGATAGACGAAGCCCATCAGCTTCTGGCGGTAGGCTTCCATATCCTGGATGGGCCGCAGCGCCACGCCGGAATCGGCGGCCGCCTGGGCGACGGCCGGCGCGATCTTGACGATCAGGCGCGGGTCGAAGGGCGTGGGAATGATGTAGTCAGGTCCGAAGCTGAGCTCCTGGCCGGCGTAGGCGCGCGCCACTTCATCGTTCATCTCGGCTTCGGCCAATTCGGCAATGGCTTTCACCGCGGCCAGTTTCATCTCTTCGGTAATGCGCGTGGCGCCCGCATCCATGGCGCCGCGGAAAATGAAGGGGAAGCACAGGACGTTGTTGACCTGGTTGGGATAGTCGGAGCGGCCGGTGGCGATGATGCAATCCGGGCGTGCCGCCTTGGCGACTTCCGGGCGGATTTCCGGATCGGGGTTGGCCAGTGCCAGGATCAACGGCTTGTCGGCCATGGTCTTGACCATATCGGCGGTCAGGACGCCGGCCGTGGAGCAGCCCAGGAAAACATCGGCGCCCTTGACGATGTCGGCCAGCGTGCGCGCATCGGTGTTCTGCGCGTAGCGCTTCTTGTTGGGCTCCATGTTCTCTTCGCGGCCATGCCAGATGACGCCGCGGGAGTCCGTCACGTATATGTGTTCCTGGCGGATGCCCAGCTGCACCAGCATGTCCAGGCAGGCGATGGCGGCGGCGCCGGCGCCCGAGCAGACCAGCTTGACCTGGTCCATGCGCTTGCCGACCACCTTCAGGCCGTTCAGGATGGCTGCCGACGAAATAATGGCCGTGCCGTGCTGGTCATCGTGGAAAACCGGAATTTTCATCCGTTCGCGCAGCTTCTTTTCGATGTAGAAGCATTCGGGCGCCTTGATGTCTTCCAGGTTGACGCCGCCCAGCGTGGGTTCCAGCGCGGCGATGATGTCGACCAGTTTGTCCGGATCGGTTTCGGCCAGTTCGATATCGAAGACATCGATGCCGGCGAATTTCTTGAACAGGCAGCCCTTGCCTTCCATCACGGGCTTGGCGGCCAGCGGGCCGATGTTGCCCAGTCCCAGCACGGCCGTACCGTTGGTGATCACGCCGACCAGGTTGCCGCGCGACGTGTATTTGGATGCCGCGTCGTCGCCCTGGGCATGGATGGCCATGCAGGCCGCCGCCACGCCGGGCGAATAGGCCAGGGACAGGTCGTCCTGGTTGGCCAGGGGCTTGGTCGGGACCACGGATATCTTGCCCGGCGTGGGATAGGCGTGATAGTCCAGGGCCAGTTTGGTAAGGGTTTCGTCCATTGCGGTACAGCCTTTATCGATCAAGAAGAGGAAAACGGGACGGGCAGGATGGCGGCGTGTGGTGCAAAAAATGCAAAAAGCGCGGGCAGCGATCCTGGCACCGGGCGTATGGGCCCCGCGTGGCGCCCGTGATCGGGGCGTGCGCGCCCCGGTTGGGGACGCAGGCGCGGCGGCATAAATTTGGCCGGCCGTGTATTTCATCAGAAAGCGCTGGCGGAAGCTTGTTGCAGCGCGGCGTAAATCCAAAAAACGCCGTGCAATCTGAACGCGTCCTGAACTGTATTCATTGTCTTCGCGTTGTCTCAGTCCCGCCACGAAAAAAGTGCAAAATGCCGCCGTCGGATCGATCCTCCGTGTTTCCCGTGCAGGGTGCCACACGAGCGTTCATACAAAGCGCTATACTGCTTCGATACGGCTATCAAGGCTTGTACGTGCCTTCTGCCCCGCTATCCGCCAATCGGTTGAGCCGTGTCGCGGAAGGTTTTCCTGCATCGCAACGGGTGAAGCACCCGGTAAGGTGAAGCGTTATATGTCTACAGAGATCGAATCTAAGTCCAACTCATATCTGTTCGGGAGCAACGCTCCCTACGTCGAGGAGCTCTACGAAGCCTACCTCGATAATCCTGCCGCCGTCGGCGATAACTGGCGTACCTATTTCGATTCGCTGCAGCATCTGCCGGCGACCGATGGCCAGGAAACCACCCGCGACCAAGCCCATGCCCCCATCGTTGCCTCGTTCGCCCAGCGCGCGCGCAGCAATGGATTCGTGCATCGCTCGCAGGAGTCGGATCTTTCCGTCGCGTCCAAGCAGGTTTCGGTGCAGCAGCTTATCGGCGCGTACCGCACCCTGGGCTCGCGCTACGCCGACCTGGATCCGCTCAAGCGCCAGGAACGCCCGACGATTCCCGAGCTGGACCCCGCGTTCTACGGCCTGACGGAAGCCGACCTGGATCAGGTCTATTCCGCGACCAATACCTATTTCACCAGCGCCAGCACGATGACGCTGCGCGATATCCTGAAGAGCCTGCGCGACACCTACTGTCGCACCATCGGCGCCGAGTTCATGCATTGCTCGGATCCGGCGGTCAAGCGATGGGTCGAGGAACGCCTGGAATCAACGCTCAGCTCGCCGCCGGTCTCTGTCGAACATAAACGCCATATCCTGCAGCAGCTGACCGAATCCGAAGGCCTCGAGCGCTTCTTGCACACGAAATACGTGGGCCAGAAGCGCTTTTCACTGGAAGGCGGCGAAAGCTTCATCGCTTCGATGGACGAAGTCGTCAATCATGCCGGCGAAAACGGCGTGCAGGAAATCGTGGTGGGCATGGCTCACCGCGGCCGCCTGAACATGCTGGTCAACATCATGGGCAAGATGCCCGGTGACCTGTTCGCGGAATTCGAAGGCAAGCACGCCGAAGGCCTGAGCGACGGCGATGTGAAATACCACAACGGTTTTTCCAGCGACCTGTCCACGCGCGGCGGTCCGGTGCACCTGTCCCTGGCGTTCAATCCCTCCCACCTGGAAATCGTCAACCCGGTGGTCGAAGGTAGCGTGCGCGCGCGCCAGGAACGTCGTGGCGACCACGAAGGCAAGCAGGTCCTGCCGGTGCTGGTGCACGGCGACGCGGCTTTTGCCGGCCAGGGCGTAGTGATGGAAACGCTGAACCTGGCGCAGACCCGCGGCTACGGCACGGGCGGCACGCTGCACATCGTTATCAACAACCAGATCGGCTTTACGACGTCCGACCCGCGCGATTCGCGTTCGACGCTGTATTGCACCGACGTGGTCAAGATGATCGAAGCGCCGGTCTTCCACGTCAATGGCGACGATCCTGAAGCGGTCGTCTTCGTGACGCGCCTGGCGCTGGACTACCGCGCCCAGTTCCATCATGACGTCGTGGTCGACATCGTTTGCTTCCGCAAGCTGGGCCATAACGAACAGGACACGCCGTCGCTGACCCAGCCGCTGATGTACAAGCGGATCAGCCATCACCCCGGCACCCGCAAGACCTACGCCGACAAGCTGGTGGCACAGGGCGTCATCACCGACGCCGACGCAGACCAGTTGGTGAAGGACTACCGCCAACTGATGGAAGACGGCCATCGCACCATCGAACCGGTGCTGACCGACTACAAGAGCAAGTACGCGATCGACTGGTCGCCCTACCTGGGCGCCAAGTGGACCGACCAGGCCGATACCGGTGTGCCGCTGGCTGAACTGAAGCGCATCGGCGAACGCATCACGACCGTGCCGGAAGGCTTTACGGTGCATCCGCTGGTTGCCCGCTTGCTGAACGATCGCCGCGCCATGGCGCGTGGCGAGATGAATCTGGACTGGGGCATGGGCGAGCACCTGGCGTTCGCGACGCTGGTGTCGTCCGGCTACGCCTTGCGCATCACCGGCCAGGATTCGGGCCGCGGTACGTTCACGCACCGCCATGCGGTGCTGCATGACCAGAATCGCGAACGCTGGAACGACGGCACGTATATTCCGCTGCAGAACGTGTCGGAAGGCCAGGCGCCTTTCGTCGTGATCGACTCGGTGCTGTCCGAAGAGGCGGTGCTGGGCTTCGAATACGGCTATTCCAGCGCGGAACCGAACACCCTGACCATCTGGGAAGGCCAGTTCGGCGACTTCGTCAACGGTGCCCAGGTCGTGATCGACCAGTTCATCAGCGCCGGCGAAGCCAAGTGGGGCCGCCAGTCGGGCTTGACGCTGATGCTGCCGCACGGCTACGAAGGCCAGGGTCCGGAACACTCGTCCGCCCGCATCGAACGCTTCCTGCAGCTGTGCGCCGACAACAACATGCAGGTCGTGCAGCCCACGACCGCGGCACAGATCTTCCACCTGCTGCGCCGCCAGATGATCCGGCCGTTCCGCAAGCCGCTGGTCATCCTGACGCCCAAGTCGCTGCTGCGTAACAAGGACGCCGGTTCGCCGCTGGCCGACCTGGCGGGCGGCGGATTCCGTCCGGTGATCGCCGAAGTCGACGAAAGCATCAAGAACGCTTCCGTCAAGCGCGTGCTGGCGTGCTCGGGCAAGGTCTATTACGACCTGGTCAATGCGCGCAAGGAACGTGAACTGGACAACGTCGCCATCATCCGCGTCGAACAGCTCTATCCCTTCGCCCACAAGGCGTTCGAGACTGAACTGCGCAAGTATCCCAAGGCTACCGAAGTCATCTGGGTTCAGGACGAACCGCAGAACCAGGGTCCGTGGTTCTACGTGCAGCATCACTTGTACGAAAACATGGCCGAAGGGCAAAAGCTGGGGTATGCCGGTCGTCCGGCCTCGGCTTCGCCGGCCGTCGGTTATCTGGCCAAGCACCAGGAGCAGCAGAAGGCTCTGGTGGACCAGGCGCTGGCGCCCAAGTACAAGGGCTACATGCTGACCAAGTAAACGCGCACTGGCGCATGGCCGCGCAATCCCTTCGCGGAACCGGCCATGCGCGCGTAGATCTCACGAATATCTTTTTACGGAAAAATAATGGCCAATACCGATGTCGTAGTTCCCCAGCTGTCCGAGTCCGTGTCCGAGGCATCGCTGCTGACCTGGAAGAAGCAGCCAGGCGCCGCCGTCCAGGCGGACGAAATCCTGATTGAGGTCGAGACCGATAAAGTTGTGCTCGAAGTGCCGGCGCCGGCTTCCGGCGTGCTGGCCGAGATCGTCAGGGGTGATGGCAGCACGGTGACTTCCGGCGAAGTCATCGCCCGTATCGATACGGCCGCCAAGGCCGCCGCCACCGCGCCCACCGCACCCGCCGCCGAAGCGCCCAAGGCTGCCCAGGCCGCCGTTGCCGCCGCGCCTGCTGCCGCTCCCGCGCCGGCCGCTGCTGCGAGCTCCGTGGCTTCGCCCGCCGCGTCCAAGATCCTGGCCGACAAGGGCGTGTCGCCCGACAGCGTGGCCGGTACCGGCCGCGGTGGCCGCATCACCAAGGGTGACGCGCTGGAAGCCGGCACCAAGCCCGCCGCCGCGCCTGCCGCTGCTGCCGCTCCTGCTCCCACGCAGCTGTCGCTGGATGGCCGTCCCGAACAGCGCGTGCCGATGAGCCGCCTGCGTGCCCGCGTGGCCGAACGCCTGCTGCAATCGCAACAGGAAAACGCCATTCTGACCACGTTCAACGAGGTCAACATGCAGGCCGTCATCGACCTGCGCAACAAGTACAAAGAGAAGTTCGAGAAAGAGCACGGCGTCAAGCTGGGCTTTATGTCGTTCTTCGTGAAGGCCGCGGTTGCCGCGCTCAAGAAGTACCCGGTGCTGAACGCTTCGGTGGATGGCAAGGACATCATCTACCACGGCTACTTCGATATCGGTATCGCCGTCGGCAGCCCGCGCGGCCTGGTGGTGCCGATTCTGCGCAATGCCGAGCAGCTCAGCATCGCTGAAATTGAGAAGACCATCGCCGACTTCGGCAAGCGTGCCGGCGAAGGCAAGCTGGGCATCGAGGAAATGACCGGCGGCACGTTCTCCATTTCGAACGGCGGCGTCTTCGGTTCCATGCTGTCCACGCCCATCATCAACCCGCCGCAGGCGGCGATCCTGGGCATCCATGCCACCAAGGAACGCCCCGTGGTCGAAAACGGCCAGATCGTGATCCGTCCGATCAACTACCTGGCCATGTCCTATGACCACCGCATCATCGACGGCCGCGAAGCCGTGCTGGGCCTGGTCGCAATGAAAGAAGCGCTGGAAGATCCGCAGCGCCTGCTGCTGGACCTGTAAGCCGTGCAGGCGGTCCTGGCGGACATTCCCCGGGACCGCGTGTCTTGCCGGCCGGGCGCACCATGCCGCGCCCGGTCTGGCGGGCAAGGCTGCCGCCTTGCGCTTCACCCCGCCGGTCGGCCGGCGCCACACCGGTCCGCACCGCACCAACTCGCGAGAAATTCATGTCTAAACAATTTGACGTTATCGTCATCGGCGCCGGCCCCGGCGGCTATGTCGCGGCCATCCGCGCTGCCCAACTGGGCATGTCGGTCGCCAGCATCGACGCCTGGCAGAACGGCCAAGGCGGCCCCGCGCCCGGCGGTACCTGCACCAACGTCGGCTGCATTCCGTCCAAGGCCTTGCTGCAATCGTCGGAACACTACGAGCAGCTGAACCACCATTTCAGCGAGCACGGTATCGAGGTCAAGGGCGCCAGCGTCAAGATCGAAACGATGCTGGGCCGCAAGAACACGGTGGTCAAGCAGAACAACGACGGCATCCTGTACCTGTTCAAGAAGAACAAGGTCACGTTCTTCCATGGCAAGGGCGAATTCGCCGGCCAGGTGGAAGGCGGCTGGAGCGTCAAGGTAACCGGCACCGCCCAGGAAGACCTGGTTGGCAAGCACATCATCGTGGCGACGGGTTCCTCGGCACGCGCGTTGCCGGGCCTGCCGTTCGACGAAAAGACCATTCTGTCGAACGACGGCGCGCTGGCCATCGGCGCCGTGCCGAAGAAGCTGGGCGTGATCGGCGCCGGCGTGATCGGCCTGGAAATGGGCAGCGTATGGCGCCGCCTGGGTGCTGAAGTCACCATCCTGGAAGCGATGCCGGAATTCCTGGCCGCCGCCGACCAGCAGGTGGCCAAGGAAGCGCTGAAGGCGTTTGCCAAACAGGGCCTGAACATCCAGATGGGCGTGAAGATCGGCGAAGTAAAGGCCACCGCCAAGTCGGTGACCGTGCCTTATACCGATGCCAAGGGCGAAGCTCAGACGTTGACGGTGGACAAGCTGATCGTGTCGATCGGCCGGGTTCCCTATACCGATGGCCTGAAGGCGGACACGGTCGGCTTGAAGCTGGACGAGCGCGGCTTTGTCGCGGTCGACAGCGACTGCAAGACCAACCTGCCTAACGTGTGGGCCATCGGCGACGTCGTGCGCGGCCCGATGCTGGCGCACAAGGCGGAAGAGGAAGGCGTGGCGGTGGCCGAGCGTATCGCCGGCCAGCATGGCCACGTCAACTTCGATACCGTGCCGTGGGTGATCTACACGTCGCCGGAAATCGCCTGGGTGGGCAAGACCGAACAGCAGCTCAAGGCCGAAGGCCGCGAGTACAAGGCCGGCAGCTTCCCCTTCCTGGCCAACGGTCGTGCCCGCGCGCTGGGCGACACCACCGGCTTCGCCAAGGTGATCGCCGATGCCAAGACCGACGAGGTCCTGGGCGTGCATATCGTCGGCCCGATGGCATCGGAACTGATCTCCGAAGCCGTGACCATCATGGAGTTCCGTGGTGCCGCGGAAGACATCGCGCGCATCTGCCACGCCCACCCGACCCTGTCGGAAGCGGTGAAGGAAGCCGCGCTGGCGGTGGACAAGCGTGCGCTGAACTTCTAAGGCACATCCACGCGATTCGCGGCGCCTCACAGGCGTCGCGGATTGTGTGGCACAACGCCGGGCGCCGCCATCACGGGGCGCCGGATCAGCAAGGGCGGATTGCGATGATCCGCCTTTTTCATTACCGGGCTGTCCCAAGACAAGAAGGCCTCCTTGGGGCTGCAAGCCGACTTGCCGGCGCCGCGTTGGGTTTTTTTTCTTTGGTTTGCGGGAATATCCATGAACGTCCGCGAGTACTACGAGCAAGCGCTGACCGAGCGTGGCTACCAATCCGACGCCGCGCAGGAGCGCGCGGTGGATCGTCTGCAGAAGTATTACGACGATTGGGTCGGCTTCAAGGCATTGCGTTCCAGCGCCCTGAAGAAGCTGCTGAACCGCCCGGATGTACCGCGCGGCGTGTATCTGTGGGGCGGCGTGGGGCGCGGCAAGAGCTTCCTGATGGACGCCTTTTACGCAAACGTGCCGGTCGTGCGCAAGACGCGCGTGCATTTCCATGAATTCATGCGCAGCGTTCATCGCGAGCTGCAGGAAGTCAAAGGCATGCAGGACCCGCTGGACGAAGTGGCCCGGCGCGTATCCAAGCGCTATAGGCTGATCTGCTTCGACGAGTTCCACGTTTCGGACGTGGCGGACGCGATGATTCTGTACCGGCTGCTGCTCAAGTTGTTCGAGAATGGCACGTCCTTTGTGATGACCTCGAACTACGAGCCGGACAAGCTGTACCCGGAAGCCCTGTACCGGGAACGCATCCTGCCGGCGATCGATCTGATCAAGGCGCGCATGGATGTGTTGAATGTGGACGCGGGCGTGGATTACCGGCGGCGCACGCTGGAGCAGGTGAAGGCATACCATACGCCGTTGGGACCTGAGGCCGACGCGGCCTTGAAGGAATCCTTCGACAAGCTGGCGGATCGTCCGCCGGAAAAGCCGGTGCTGCATATCGAGCATCGCGAACTGACCGCCAAGGCGCTGGCGGGCAATGTGGTGTGGTTCGACTTTGCCACGCTGTGCGGTGGTCCGCGTTCGCAGAACGACTATCTGGAACTGGCCAGCCGCTTCCAGGCCGTGATCCTCTCGGATGTGCCCAAGATGGCGCCGCGCAATGCCTCGGAAGCGCGCCGCTTTACCTGGCTGGTGGATGTGTTCTACGACCATCGCGTCAAGCTGATCATGTCGGCGGCGGCGGAGCCGGAAGATCTCTATACCGAGGGCTCGCTGGCCAACGAATTCCACCGCACGGTGTCGCGGATCCTGGAAATGCAATCCAAGGAATATCTGGAATCAACGCGGCGCGATACGGTGGCGTTGTAAACTTTTTGCCGCCGGGCCGCTCCTAAGGCAAAAAGCGGTCCCCTTGGGGCAGCAAGCCGAAGACGCGGCGTGGGTGCCCTTTTTCTACTTCCTGTTTCCAGCCTTATCGCCATGAACACTCGCGTCCTTACCGGCATTACCACCTCTGGCACGCCCCATCTGGGCAACTACGCCGGCGCTATCCGCCCCGCCATCCAGGCCAGCGAACAGCCCGGCGTGGATGCGTTTTTCTTCCTGGCGGACTATCACGCGCTGATCAAGACGACCGAGGATCCGGCGCGTGTCGCGCGTTCGCGGCTGGAAATCGCGGCGACGTGGCTGGCGGCGGGACTGGATCCGGAGCGGGTGACGTTTTACCGGCAGTCGGATATCCCGGAAATTCCCGAGCTGTGCTGGCTGTTGACCTGCGTGACGCCCAAGGGCCTGATGAACCGCGCGCACGCCTACAAGGCGTCGGTGGATCAGAACACCGCCAAGGGCGTGGATCCGGACGACGGCATCAGCATGGGTTTGTTCTCGTATCCCGTGCTGATGGCGGCGGACATCCTGATGTTCAACGCGCACAAGGTGCCGGTGGGACGCGACCAGATCCAGCACCTGGAGATGGCGCGGGACATCGCCCAGCGCTTCAATCACGTGTACGGCGAAGAGTATTTCGTGTTGCCGGAAGTGGTGATCGCGGAAGAGGTGGCGACGCTGCCGGGCCTGGACGGCCGCAAGATGTCCAAGAGCTACAACAACACCATTCCGCTGTTCGAAGGGGGCGCCGCGGCGCTGCGTTCTGCCGTCATGCGCATCGTGACGGACTCGCGCCAGCCGGGCGAGCCCAAGGATGCGGAGAACTCGCATCTGTACATGCTTTACCGCGCCTTCGCGCCGGCGGACAAGTCCGCGGCATTCCGCAAGGCGCTGGAAGAGGGCATGGGCTGGGGCGATGCCAAGCAGGCCTTGTGCGATTTGCTGGAAGGCGGGTTGGCGGAGATGCGCGAACGCTATGTCGAATTGATGTCCCGCCCGGAGCGCATCGAGGATATCCTGATGGCCGGCGCGGAGAAGGCGCGCAAATTGGCTGTGCCTTTGATCGGCAGGCTGCGCCACGCCGTCGGCCTGCGTCGCCTGGAAGCCGTGAAGCCGGCCGCCGCGGGCAAGGGCGCGAAGAAGGCGGCCGCGCGCGGACCGCGCTTCGTCAGCTTCCGCGATGAAACCGGCAATTTCCGCTTTCGCCTGTTGGCGGCGGATGGCGAGGAACTGCTGTGTTCCGTGCCCTATGCCGATCCCAAGCAAGCCGGCGCGGTGATGCGCCGCTTGCAGACGGAAACCGTGGCGGTGCTGCTGTCGCTGACGGAGGATGGTTCCAGCTACGCGGCGCTGTTGGACGGGGCCGCCGTTGCGCATGGGCCCGCCGGTCTGGATACCGCTGCGCGGGACGCCGGACTGACCCGCACCAGCGACGCATTGAAAGCCCTGGCGAGCGAAGAGTAGTCCAGCGGACGCCATGCCGGATGACGCTTTGTGACGTCGGTGTAGCCGGATGGTCGAAAGCAGGACACCGCCGGCACCAGCGCGCGTTCAGCCTGATCCGATATTGGGAGCCGCGGGAACCCGGATTTTCCGATATCGACTTACCTCCCTCGACACGGCGCTTTTGCGCCGGTTTCATTTTGGCGAGGTTGAAGGGTGAGTACGCAGGTCGCTGGAACAAACGGTACCCAATCATCGTGGGTGCCGGAATTCGCTGGAGTTAAAAGCGAAAAGAAAGATTCGGCACAGGGGACGCAAAATGCGATGGCAAAGGCATTCGCGCGGGTTCCAGCGCGGGCTCATGGGGATGCTCCGGCGCCGGGCGAGCTGGAGTTCGTGGATGCATGGAAGCTGATTTCCCTGTGCCTGCCGCCCAAGGCGCGATCGCCGGATCGTCTGCCCGACATCGCCGTGCCCGATGAAATAGCCCAGGATAGCCGCCGCCGTATGGCCTTCAAGATCGGCGCATGGTCGGCACGCGAGCTTGGCCTGGATGCCGGCGCAATCACCACGCGAGATCTGATCGCCCTGGGCCAGCAGACCGTGGCCGACCATGTCATGTCCGATGCGCCGGACAGCGTACTCGTTGCCGTGGCGCGCGCCGAAGGCAAGGTGGACGAAGCGGCATGGGCGGCGCGGGACCACGAGAAAATCGCCGCACAGGTCAACGCATTCCTGCAGTCCGAATTCAAGGACGAGATCGACCT
>DATJHN010000502.1:0-10431 GCA_035493915.1 Bordetella sp. | reverse complement strand
CCGCGGGCATCGGTGATCGGCTCCGCGGGAATCAACGGCCGATAAGCAACACTAAGGGCATCGAACATCTTGTATTACATCGTGAAGATCCGGTTGGCGGCGTAGAATCAAGCCATAGGTCGTCGACCTGGCCCATCCGCTACGCCATACCGCGGACAAACCCTGATTATCGCCAGACAAGCATGCAACCCTCAGCGCAAGCCACCTCCCACAACGCGCCCATGGATCTGTGCGCGGCCCTGGACGCCGCGGTAACCGCCGCCCATGCCGGCGCCGCCATTCTGCAATCGTACGCGCACCACCGCTCCGATCTGGTCATCGACCGCAAGGCGCGCAACGACCTCGTGTCGCAGGCCGATCGCGAAGCCGAAGCCGCCGTCATCCAGGAGCTTCGCGAACGTACGCCGCAATTCGGCATCGTGGCAGAAGAAACCGGCGGCAAGGTCGAAGGCGCGGCAACCTGGTATATCGATCCGCTGGACGGCACCACCAATTTCCTGCACGGCATACCTCATTACGCGGTTTCCATCGCGCTGGTCGCGCACGCCGGCACGCGGGTGGACGGGGGCGCGCCGCTGGCCGTGGACACGCCGGTCGTGGCCGTGGTCTACGATCCCAGCCGGGAAGAACTGTTCAACGCGATCTATGGTGTGGGCGCATGGCTGAACGGCCATCGCATCGCATGCTCGCGCACCCAGACGCTGGACGACGCCGTACTCGCGACGGGTTTTCCGTTCCGCGATTTCTCGTTCGAGCACCAATACATGCCCACGCTGCACGACGCCATCAACCAGACGCGCGGGGTACGCCGCATGGGCGCCGCGGCGCTGGATCTGGCCTGGACCGCGGCGGGCCGCTACGACGGCTATTGGGAAATGGGCCTGGCGCCCTGGGATGTGGCGGCGGGAACGCTGATCGTGCGCGAAGCCGGCGGCGTGGCCGAAGATATGCATGGCGTCGACAGCTGGCCCATCGGCGGCTATGTCGTGTCGGGCAATCAAGCCATCGCGGCGGCGCTGACGGCCATGATCGCGCCGCATCTGGCCAAAAAGCCCTGAAGCATCACGAGGTCACGGATGAACGGGCAGTCGCCTTTTCATCCACGGCGGCGCGCAGCTCGCGCCGCAGGATCTTGCCGACGTTGCTCTTGGGCAGTTCAGAACGGAACTCGACTTCGCGCGGGCATTTGTAGCCGGTCAGCTTTTCCCGACACCATGCGTTGACTTCCATCTGCGACAGCGCGGCGCTCCGGGGCACGATGTAAACCTTGACGACCTCCCCCGACCGCTCGTCGTCCACGCCGACCGCCGCGACCTCCAGCACCCCGGGATGCGCCATGATGACTTCTTCGACTTCGTTCGGGTAGACCTTGAAGCCGGACACCGTGATCATGTCCTTCTTGCGATCGACGATACGGATATAGCCGCGCCGATCCATCGTGCCGATGTCCCCCGTGCGGAAATAACCGTCCGCCGTCATGACATCGGCGGTCTCATCCGGACGCTGCCAGTATCCGCGCATGACCTGCGGCCCCTTGATGCAGACTTCTCCACGCTCGCCTTCGGGCACGGCATGACCGTCGTCGTCCAGGATCGCCACGTCGGTGGAAGGCACCGGCAAGCCGATGGACCCCGAAAACTCCAGTGTATTGGTCGGATTGACGGTCGCCACAGGCGCGGTTTCGGACAAGCCGTAGCCTTCGATGATCGGCCGTCCGGTCATGGCGCGCCAGCGTTCCGCCACCGTGCTCTGCACCGCCATGCCGCCGCCGAACGTCAGGCGCAGCGCGGAAAAATCCAGGGCGGCGAAGGCCGGGTTGTTGGCCAGCGCGTTGAATAGCGTATTGACGCCCGGAAAAATATGCACGGGAACGTCACGCCAGGTTTTGATCAGGGTCGGCTGGTCGCGCGGATTCAGGATAAGCAGGTTGCGCATGCCGGCATGCATGCCATACAGCCCGCAAACCGTCAGCGCGAAGACGTGATAAAGCGGCAAGGCGCTGATGATGGTGAGCTGCCCGGTCACGTCGTGCAGCGCCGGCCAGGCGACGGCTTCGGTCTGCAACACGTTGAAGGCAAGGTTGCGATGCGTCAGCATGGCGCCCTTGGGCGTACCGGTCGTGCCGCCCGTGTACTGCAACACGGCCAGGTCGTCCATGGCCAGGACGGGTGGCGTGAAGCCGTGCCGGCGGCCGGCGGCAAGAACCCGGGTCAGCGGCAGCGCGCCGTCGATGTGCCAGGCCGGGACGGCCTTCTTGACATGCCGGGCCACGAGATTCACCACTGTTTCCTTGACGCCACCCAGCAGGTCTCCCACCGCGGTGACGACGATATGCCGCAGATCGCCGCGATCCGGAACGTCCTGCAGGGTGTGCGCGAAATTTTCCAGCACGACGATGACCTGGGCGCCGCTGTCCAGAAGCTGGCGCTGCAGCTCCGCCGGTTTGTACAGGGGATTGACGTTGACCAGTACATGGCCGGCGCGCAGCGTGCCCAGCATGCAGGCCAGGTAAGCGGGTACATTGGGCAGCATTAGCGCGACACGGCTGCCGCGCTCCAGGTCCAGCGACTGCAGCCATCCCGCGAAGTGCCTGGCGTGGCGATCCAGCGTTTCGTAGCTGATGTCCGTGCCCATCGCCGTGCAGGCGATCCGGCTGGCATAGCGCTCGCATGCCCGGTCCAGCAGGTCGACCAGCGAAACATAGCCATCGACCGTGACCTCAGCGGGAACGCCGGCGGGATATTCGGCCAGCCATGGACGCTGCATGGTAAGTCTCCAATTTATTAAACGCCGGATTTGATGATACGCTCGATCGTCCGGCTGCCCTGCCGTTTCGTCCAGCATGCGCGGCCACGCCGGCTTCATTGCCTATCCTATTTTTGCCGCGCCCGCGCGAGCGTGCAACCCAACGGTGCCTTATGAAATTGCTTGAACCCATCGTCGCCTGGCAGGCGGAACTCGCCGCCATCCGGCGCGATATCCATGCCCATCCGGAACTGTGTTTCGAAGAATTCCGTACCGCCGACGTCGTTGCCGGCAAACTGGAAGAATGGGGAATCCCGATTCGCCGCGGCCTGGGCGGTACCGGCGTGGTCGGCACCATCCGCGGCAACGGTCCGGGCACGCGCGCGATAGGCCTGCGTGCCGATATGGACGCGCTGCCCGTGCAAGAGGTCAATACCTTCGAGCACGCCAGCCGGCATCCCGGCAAAATGCATGCTTGCGGGCACGATGGCCACACGACGATGCTGCTGGGCGCCGCCCGCTACCTGGCGGAACACCGGGATTTCGACGGCATCGTATACGTGATTTTCCAGCCTGCCGAAGAACAGGGCGGCGGCGCCAAGCGCATGATCGACGACGGCCTGTTCCGCGAATTTCCCATGGAAGCGGTATTCGGCATGCATAACTGGCCGGGCATGGCCCACGGCGCGTTCGGCCTGACCGGCGGCCCCATCATGGCCTCCAGCAACGATTTCGGCATCACCATTACGGGCAAGGGATCGCACGCCGGCATGCCGCACCTGGGCATCGACCCGGTCATGACGGCGGTGCAACTGGCGCAATCGCTGCAAACCATCATCACGCGCAACCGCAATCCTATGGACGCCGCGGTACTCAGCATCACGCAGATCCACGCCGGCAGCGCGGACAATGTAGTGCCAACGCAAGCGGTAATGCGAGGCACGGTGCGCACGTTCACGGTGGAATCATTGGACCTGATCGAGCAGCGCATGCGCGACATCTCGATCCATACCTGCGCGGCGCTGGCCTGCGACGTGGAGGTGGATTTCCAGCGCCACTATCCACCGACGATCAATCATCCGGCAGAAGCGGCCTTGTGCGCCGACGTGCTGCGCGCCCTGGTGGGGCCGGACAACGTGAACGACCACGTGCAGCCGTCGATGGGCGCGGAAGACTTCGCCTTCATGCTGCAGGAAATTCCGGGCTGCTATGTCTGGATCGGCAATGGCTCGGGCGACCACCGCAGCGCCGGCCACGGCCTGGGTCCCTGCATGCTGCATAACGGCAGCTACGATTTCAACGACGATCTGCTGGGGCTGGGCGCGACGTACTGGGTCCGGCTGGCGCTGTCCCGGCTGGCCGCCGCGGGGTAGCCAAGGCATCCCCGCGCCAGGGCCGGTTGACGGGCCCTAGGACCGGCACATCTCCAGGAACAAAGACGCCGCGCGGGCCGGCGCGGACGCATGCGGCAGCAGAATGCTCAAGGTGCGGGTCAAGCCGTGGTCGCCCACGCGCAGCGCGACCAGCGCACCGTTCTCGTGGCGCATGGACATGATGGATACGAAGCCGATGCCCAGGCCGGCGCGCACCGCCTGCTTGACGCCTTCGACCCCGGCCAGCTCCAGCGCTACACCGGGGGCCAGCCCCGCTGATTCGAAGGCGCGTTCGACCAGGCGCCGTACCCCCGAGCCCTGCTCCCGCATCACCAGCGAATAGGCGGCAAGGTCCGTCAGGCTGACGCTGCCGCGGCCGGCCAGTCCATGGTCGGCCGGCACCACCGCCACGACTTCGTCGGCCCGCCATTCGTGGACCGCTGTGTCCGCGGGCAACCCCGAAGGAACGTCGCCTTCGATGAAAGCCATGTCGAGCAGGGACAGGCGCTGGACGATCTCGCTCGTGTTGCCGTCAGACAGCTGCAGCGTCACGGCCGGATAACGGGCGCGGAAAGCGGCGACCAGGCTGGGCAGCACATAACTGGCGGGCGTCGTGCTGGCGCCCAGGCGCAAGGAACCGGATGCGATACCGCGCCAGGCGTCGCGTACGCCGCGTGCCTGCACGTAGGCATGGCGCAGCTGGCGGGCATGTTCGACCAGTTGGTCTCCCGCCGACGTCAGCACGATGCCATGCCCGCTGCGGCGGTACAGAGGTTCGCCGAACCACTCCTGCAAGGCGCGCAACTGGCCGGATACCGCCGGCTGCGATAAATGCAGCGATTCGGCGGCGCGGCTGATGTTGCCCGCCTCCGCGACATGGGCGAAGGTTAATAGCTGTTCTGGAGTCATGGCATCGATATCGGAATTTCCGATATTAAACATCCAAACTAATAATTTTTCAAATAATTGTCCGATGCCTAACATTACTACCAGCTATTAGCACTGGCGGCGTAGTTATAACAGGACGGTTGTCCTGTCGCGGCCAGATCCCTGGAACCACTTCATCATGAATACCGCTACCGCCGCCCTCCCCCTTGCCACCCCATGGCGCGACAAACTGAACGGGGTGCTCTTTGTGGGCCTGTTGTCCGTCGCCGTCATCCAGCTCGCCAATCTGCCTTTCCTGCATGACCTGGGATTTTCGTCGCTGGTCGTGGGCATCGTCTGCGGCATGCTGTACGGCAATTTCCTGCGCGGCACGATGCCGCAGGACTGGAGCGCGGGCGTCAATTTCACCGCGCGGCGGCTGCTGCGCATTGCGGTCGCCTTCTATGGCTTGAATATCAGCATCCAGCAGATCGCCGCGGTCGGACTGCCCGGGCTGGCCGTTTCCACGGCGGTTGTGGTCAGCACGCTGGTGATCGGCACCGTCGTCGGCCAACGCCTGTTGGGGCTGGATCGCGATACCGCCATGCTTACCTCGGCCGGCAGCGCCATCTGCGGCGCCGCCGCCGTACTGGCCTTCGAGCCCACGCTGCGCGCCCAGCCGCACAAGAGCGCGGTCGCGGTCGCCACGGTGGTGCTGTTCGGAACGCTGTCGATGTTCCTCTACCCCGTGCTCTATCACGCCGGCTGGCTGCACCTGGACACGCAGCACCTGGGCATCTATATCGGCGGCACCATCCATGAAGTCGCGCAGGTCGTGGGCGCGGCCAGCAATGTGGATCCGGCAACCACTGAAATCGCCACCATCGTAAAGATGACGCGCGTCGCCCTGCTGGTGCCGGTGCTGCTGGTATTGGGACTCTGGCTGCGCCGCGCGGCTGGCGCCAAGTCCCAGGACGGCCACGGCGGCGCCGCGCGCCTGCCCATTCCCTGGTTCGCCATCGGTTTCCTGGCGCTGGCCATCGTGAATTCGCTGAACGTGCTGCCTGGCGATGTGGTCGCACAGCTGCGCAAACTCGACGTCTTCGCGCTGACGATGGCAATGACTGCGCTGGGTATCGAAACCCGTTTCAGCCAGATCCGCAAGGCGGGGCCACGCGTGCTGGCGCTGGGTTTCATCCTGTACATATGGCTGATTTTCGGCGGCTATGGCCTGGTGAAACTGCTCGGCTGAGCGATCCGCCAGTTGTCACGCGACGGGGACGAATTTCCGTCATAATCGGCCGGTTGTCCGACAGGAGCCGGCCCATGTCCCATAGTAAAACATCGCCCTTCGTCAGCCTGCCCGCGAACCGCGACCCGGTACTGCGGGTCATGCCCATGCCTGCTGACGCCAACGTGCACGGCGATGTGTTCGGCGGCTGGATCATGGCCCAGGTGGATATCGCGGGCTCGGTACCGGCGGCGCGGCGCGCGGCCGGCCGCGTCGCCACCATCGCCGTCAATTGCTTCCTGTTCAAACAGCCTGTGTTCGTCGGCGATCTATTGAGCTTCTACGCCGATATCGTCAAGACCGGCACCACGTCCGTCACC
Organism: Bordetella sp.; assembly: GCA_035493915.1. Taxonomy (GTDB): domain Bacteria; phylum Pseudomonadota; class Gammaproteobacteria; order Burkholderiales; family Burkholderiaceae_B; genus Bordetella_C. The sequence continues at coordinate 3,835 of DATJHN010000502.1, read as the reverse complement.
GTGTCCGTGGAGGTCTACGCGCAGCGTCAGCGGCTGGACGCCGAAGTCGTAAAGGTCACGGAAGCCACCCTTGTGTATGTCGCGACGGACGATGCCCGCCGCAGCCGGCCGCTGCCCGCGCTCTGACGGACCGCCGCGTATGACCGAATCCGAACTCGCGCAAAAGCCCATCGCCGCGCCGCGCCGCCTCGATCCCGAGGACGCGCAGCATGCGTTGGCTGAAGTGCAGGAGCTGCTGCTCCGGCAGGAACTGGTCGCCAGCCTGGTGCACAGGCAGGAAGAAGGCGATACCCGCCAGGACCTGGTCGAGCAGTTGGTACAGCGCCAGCACGAAGCCGAACTGAAGGCACTCGTCGATGGGCTGCACCCGTCCGATATCGCCTTCATCCTGGAATCGCTGCCCAAGGACGAACGGCAGGCGGTCTGGAAACTGGTCAGCGCCGAACACGACGCCGACGTGCTGCTCGAAGTCGAGGACTGGGTCCGTGAGTCGCTGATCGAAGCGATGGACCGCCAGGACCTGGTGGCGGCGACGGAAAACCTGGACGCCGACGAACTGGCGGACCTGGCGCCCGATCTGCCGGCCGACGTCGTGGCCGAAGTGCAAAAAGGCCTGACCGACGAAGAACGGGCGCAATTGCTCGAGGCCATGGGGTACCCCGAAGACAGCGTCGGGGCCATCATGGACTTCGAGATGGTGCGCGTGCGCGAAGACGTGTCACTCGAAGTCGTGCTGCGCTATCTGCGCCGCCTGCATGAACTGCCGGATCATACCGATCAGATTTTCGTGGTCGACCGCCAGGACAAGCTGCAAGGCACCCTGCCATTGTCGACATTGCTATTGAGCGAACCGGAAACCGCCGTTCGCGACGTGATGACCACGGACTACCTGACGCTGGCCGCCCTGGACTCGGATGCCGACGCGGCGGGCGCGTTCGAAAGATACGACCTGGTGTCGGCGCCCGTGGTCGACGATCAGGGCCGGCTGATCGGCCGCGTAACGATCGCCGACGTGGTGGACGTCATGCGCGAGGACTCGCAGGAACAGGCTCTGTCCCGCGCGGGCCTGCAGGAAGAAGACATCTTCGCGCCGGTCGCCATGGCCCTGCGTAACCGCGCGCCCTGGCTGCTGTTCAACCTTTGCACGGCGGCCACCGCGTCATTCGTCGCGTCGCGCTTCGAAGGCACCGTCAGTCATATCGTCATCCTGGCGTTCCTGATGTCCATCGTGGCTGGCATCGGCGGCAATTCGGGCAACCAGACCATGACGATGATCATCCGCGCCCTGGCGATGGGCCGTATCACCGGCCGCAACCTGTGGCAATTGGTCAAGCGTGAACTGCTGGTAACCCTGCTGGTGGGTCTGTGCGGCAGCGTGGTCGCCGCGCTTTTCGCGTGGGCCATTTCAGGGTCGATATCCATCGCGCTGGTGATGATGGCGGCCATGATCTGCAACATGCTGGTGGGCGCTTCGGTCGGCGTCCTGGTACCGATGGTGCGGGACCGCTTCGGCAAGGATCCCGCCATCGGGTCTTCGGTGCTGCTGACATTTGCCACCGACTCCCTGGGCTTCTTCATTTTCCTGGGCCTGGCGACGATTTTCCTGCTGTAACGTCACGGCGTTTCAACGCATCCCGAGGGCTTGGCGGTCGGCTATCCCGACGCTGTAGCAATCTCTTGCCGACCAGTACGTTTGTGCAGGCACTTCAACGTTTCAGTGCGTGTCATATTGGGGTCATCATCAACCATGTCCCTTTATGAAGCACTCCTTCGCCCACGCTCCCCGGCGTGCCTGCGCGGCCGCATTACTGACCGCATCGGCAATGCTGCCGATCGCGGCAAACGCCTGTGACAACGTGCCCGATTGGGCGCAAAGCGCCTGCAACCGCCTGGACCAGATATGGAACCAGGGCAACGACGAGTTGTACCTGACCGGATATGCCTGGCATAACCGTGCGGCGTACTCCGCCGACAAGATCAAGTCTTTCCGCGAGGAAAGCTGGGGCGGCGGCTGGGGCAAGGGCATTTACGACGAGGACGGCGACTGGCAAGGGCTGTACGGCATGGCCTTCCTGGATTCGCACGGCCACGTGGAGCCCATCGCGGGCTATGGCTACCAGAAGATCGGCCGGGTCGGCCAGGACTGGCGCTTCGGCATCGGCTACACGGCGTTCATGACGGCGCGCAGCGACATCTTCCACTACATCCCCTTCCCCGGCATACTGCCGCTGGCGTCCGTCGGCTATGACAAGGCGACCTTCTACGCCACCTACATCCCGGGCGGGAAAGGCAACGGCAACGTGCTGTTCATGTTCGGCAAGTGGTCGTTCTGAGCCGAGAATGCCGGAATCAGCCGCCGCACCAGTTCGCCCAGGCGGCAATCGCTGATGCCGTTGTCGCGCAAGGCACGGTCGGTTTCCAGCACATATTCCAGGCAGGCGCCGGAACGGCCCACGGCGGTGCGGATAATGTCCAGGCGCCGTTCCTCGGCGACCTCGCCGGCATAATCGGCACAGGCGCGGTTCAACAGAAACGCCAATCCGGTCACCTGCCCCTGCTCGCTGTGGCAGGTCAGCCAGCGCGGCGTGTAGGCGCCGCCTATCATTTCGCGTTCCCACAGCGCGGCAAAAGTGGCCGGCACGTCGGCCGCGCCGATGCGGAAAACGACGCCGCGGCAGCAGCCGCCCCGGTCCAGCCCGAATACCAGCCCGGGCGCCTGGTCCGAGCCCCGGTGATGGCGCGACCACAGGCAAAGCGAACGGTGATAGCCGTGGATGCTGGCCAGGCGCCGTTCCTGCCAGGTGAACCCGGGCCGCCAGATCAGCGATCCGTAGGCGAAGACCCAGAGGTCGTCCGTGCCATTCCACATGCCGGGACAACCTTCCGGCAACATCGCATGTCCACGCGATGGCCCGCTGGTCATTTCCCCGGCAGGGATCACGCCGGAGAGCGGCGCGGCGGGTTCGTCGGAAGGAACCGCGGACATACTTGTTTATCTCTGTCGGCGTGCGTAATGGGACGATGAGGATCGTACGCCCGCGTCGGAGAAAAAACGTTGCAAGATGACGGCATTGGAATCGCTTGAAATGAAAATTGCGTTCTCGTTGTGCCGTCACAACGAAAACCTTTTTCACTGGAGTGCTATAGACCGTCCAAAGGGAGTTCCGTGGTGCTTTTGATGACCTCCATGGAAAAGCTGGCGCTGACGTCCAGCAGGTCCACGGCTTCGATCAAGCGGCGGTAGAAGCGGTCGTAGGCCGCCATATCTTCGACCATGACTTTCAACAAATAGTCGATATCGCCGGCCATGCGATGGAACTCGACGACATTGGGCAGGGCCTGCACGGCATCGATCAGCCTGCGGGTCCATTTGACGCTGTGCTGATTGGTCTTGATGGACACGAAGACGGTCAGCTTCAAGCCCAGGGCCTCGGGATTCAGCAGCACCGCATTGCGGGCGATAACGCCGTCTTCCTTCAGCTTCTGGATCCGGCGCCAGCAGGGCGTCACCGACAGATTGACCTGCTCGGCGATTTCCGCGACCGAACATCCAGCGTCTTTCTGCAACAGGCTCAGGATCTTGATATCGGTCTGATCCATGGTTTTTCCTCCGCACCGGGCGCCATCTTGCCCGTTCCATCCGGCCGCGTCCATCGGCGGCCGCGCCTGCGCTTTGTGTTAAACCACCAGGATCATGCCATCGACCACCCAACGCTATCCCACGCTGTCGCACTGGGGCGCCTATACCGCCGTGGTGCGCGACGGCAGGCTGGTCGCCTGCGAGCCGTTTGCGCCGGACCGCGCGCCATCGCCCATGATCCACACCATGCCGGAC
>DATJHN010000501.1:0-5072 GCA_035493915.1 Bordetella sp. | reverse complement strand
GCTGTCGGCCGGGGTACGGATCAGGGAGTTCAAGGCAGCCAGCGGACGGACCGGCCCCATGTCCAGCAGTCTGGCTGTTTCCATGGTGCGGCACCATGCGCTGCTGTATATCTCTCCACCGACGCCGCGGGCCTTCAGCGCCCGGCCGACAAGGGCCGCCTGCCTGCGTCCGGCAGCGCTCAGGTTGCGCTGCGTGCGGCAATCGTTGAGTCGGAAGCCGGGAGGATCGCCGGTGCCGGGCGCTTCCGCATGCCGCATGAGCACCACCGCCCCCGGCCGCGACAGCGCCGTCCAGGCGCCCTCGTCGGCATGGGCGTTGATGCACAGGAGCAGGGATAACAGTAGGAAGAGCCGTCTGACCATGATGTCCTCCCGATCGTTGGCTCGAGGCAGCCCGGTGAGCCGTGGCCTTCATTGTACTAAGCGGGTCCGCGCCACCAACGCGACTTAGCCGCGCGCGTGCACGTTGGGCGCTGCCTGCGCCGCACCGTTTCGCGACCCGGCCCTTCGATATCGTCCCGGCGCCATACTCGGTCTACCTTGCGTCAATCAGCGGATATGTGTCGTGCCACAGGTAGCTCTTCACGGAGGACATCGAAAGGCCGAAGCAAACCTGCCCTACAAAGACGCACGGGGATGGCACCATTGGAGAGCGTGCCATGATGCCGCCCGAAAACGACCGTCCGGCTACACCCTAGGTCCGTCTCTCAACACGGTTGAATGAGCCGCACCCTTGCCGATCAACGAGCCGTTTTACGTTAACCTTCGCTGATCCCGGCGAGCGCTCAGGCTACAGCCACGTCGACACCATCCAGCCGGCTGCCTCGCGAACACGAATCTTTCCCGCGCCAATGGCGAGGCTTTCGGAGGAATACTGATGTCTTCAGGCGATCTTACAGCGGCAAAAATCGGCTACCCCTGTGGCGCGGAAACGGCCGAGGCCTATCTGGCCCGCCCGGCTGGCGAGGCAAAGCGGCCCGGCGTCGTGGTCATCCATCACATGCCGGGATGGGACGAATGGACGGCCGAAGTCTGCCGTAAATTGGCCCATCACGGCTATGACACGATCGCTCCGCATCTGTATTTCCGCCTCGGCAAAGGCAGCCCCGACGATCTGGCGGCGCTCGCGCGCTCGATGGGCGGTGTGTCGGATGATCAAGTCATGACCGACGTCGCTGCCTGCATGGCTTATCTGCGCGCGCTGCCGACGTCGAACGGCAAGGTCGGCGTCATCGGTTTCTGCTCCGGCGGCCGCCACACTTACCTGGCCGGCGCTCGCGTGCCCGGCATCGATGCGCTGGTCGATTGCTGGGGCGGCAATGTCATCGTCGATGATCCTGCACAGCTTACCGACAAGCGTCCGGTTGCCCCCATCGACCTTACCGCCAACATCACGGCGCCGCTGCTCGGTATATTCGGCAACGAAGACGCAAACCCCACCCCGGACCAGGTCAATCGAACCGAGGAGCGGCTCAAGTCCCTGGGCAAGACCTACGAGTTCGAGCGCTATGACGGTGTGGGCCATGGCTTTTTCGCCCACTATCGTCCGGCCTACCGCGCCGCCCAGGCTGTTGAAGGGTGGAGCAAGGTCCTGGCCTTCTTTCACAAATATCTTGCCTGACCAGGAGCCTGAAGCCATGTGCTCCTACGACACGACCCAAATTGCGCTGCTCGGCAGCGCCAAGCGGGAGAGCGGGTGGACCAGTATTGCCAGCGCCAATATCTACCATGCCTGCCCCTACCACTCCGCGCTGGATGATGCGCTGAATATCGACATCATCGTCAAGGGCAAAGACCACGAACGCATCGCGCTGGAGCTTAGCGTGGAATCCGCGCTGGCCCTGGCCCACTCCATACTCGCGACGCTGGAGCACGAAGGACAGGGGCACAGCCGTTGAACCGGACTGCCGGCATGGTTCCTGGCGTCACGGGACCGCCGGCGGCTGACCGTTCAGCCAACCGCGCATAGCGTCCAGCACCTGCTTCTCGATTCCGAGAAACCCATGCGGCGAACGGCCTTCGCATCGCATCTTCTGGTTTCCGCTACCCTGCGCCGAATCGACCATCACCAGGTTGAAGTGATTACGCTTGGCCAGATCCTGGGCAGCGTATGACAAGGAAAGCGGGCAGGAATCATGCTCGTTTGAAACGACAAGCACTCGATACTTGGCCCCATCCGCCTCCAAACGCGCGATGCTGGTATCGCCGCGCTGCACGACGGCAAGCGGTGATGTCAGCACGTAAGCATCGGCCAGCACTGGTTTGCGTTGCAGGGCATTGCCAACCGACACCGTTCCGGCGCTGGTGCCGACCAATGCGATACGCGAGCCTGGATAACGTTGCCGCAATACCGCGATAACGGCCTCCGTGTCGGTGAACGACTCTTCGCCCGAACGGAAGTACTTGTCGACGCCGTTGGCTTTATCGGACGGCGTATCGATCAACACCGCGGCGTCGCCATGATGCACCCAGTACTGCGCGGAACGGATCAGGAAATTGCCCTTGAGCGTGGTCGCCCCATTTGCGGCCAGATGCAGAGCCCCATCCGCGCCGCCGAACAGCACCATGACCCATGGCGGATTGGGTGACGGCGACGCAATTAAAATGTTCTGTGTCACACCGGCGCGAGTCGGCAAGCTGACAAGATCCCCCTGTTCGACCGGCTCCGCATGCACAAGCCCGGCGAACGACAGCCCGACCAGAACCCATAATGCCCTGATGCTCTTCGTCACGATGAACGTCCTTTAGTTGGGGAATACACTTCGCGCCCGCTACCGGTCAAATCCCGCCACCTTTGTAACTCCCCGATGTCGCTGTACGGTGCAAGAATGGCTTAAGACAAGCAGCCCGGGGACACGCGGCTAACTGCGCCGCCGACCTGCTGCGAGACATGCAAATTTAGCCCAGCCAGGAGATTGCAACGCCATGACTATCTCAACAGAGAAAGAACAGCAAGCCGGACAGTCTGCCATGCACACCCCGCCCGTCGTGTCGCCGCAGGACTGGGAGGCGGCCCGCCAACAAATGCTGGTAAAGGAAAAGGCCCATACCCGCGCCCGCGACGCTCTGGCCGCCGAACGCCGCCGCATGCCGTGGATGGCCGTGGACAAGCCGTATGCTTTCGAAGGCCCCGACGGCAAGGTCAGCCTGCTCGACCTGTTCGATGGCCGCCGGCAGCTGATCGTTTACCGCGCATTCTTCGAACCGGGTGTTTACGGCTGGCCCGATCACGCCTGCCGCGGATGCTCCATGGTTGCCGATCAGGTCGCGCATCTTGCTCACCTGAACGCCCGCGACACCACCCTGGTTTTCGCCTCGCGCGCGCCGCAAGCGGATATCGCGCGGCTGAAGGAACGGATGGAGTGGGGGGACATACCGTGGTTCACCTTGACGGACAGCTTTGACGCCGACTTCGGTGTGGACGAATGGCACGGCACCAACGTGTTCTACCGCGACGGTGATCGCGTGTTCCGCACCTACTTCATCAACAACCGCGGCGACGAACAGATGGGCAGTACCTGGAACTACCTGGACATCACGCCGCTGGGCCGCCAGGAAGTCTGGGAAGATTCGCCGCAGGGCTATCCGCAGACCCCGACCTACAAGTGGTGGAACTGGCACGACAGCTATGTCGCCGACGCGCCGCCCGACAAGAAATGGGTGCAGGTATCGGATGCGGGAGAAGCCGCGTTTCGCAAGCGGGACGGAAGCGAAAAGTCCTAGCCTTGGCCCGGCAGCGTCCTGGCGGCGTTCCAGCCCATCGCGTTGTACACGTCATAGCGCGCGATGCCGATATACTCGTGCAGCGCAAAATCGGCCAGCGCGAAGTTGTACGCGACAGGCAGCAGGGACCGCACGGGCCGCAGATAGTCGGCACGTACCGGCGTCGCGGTAACGCCAAAATGCGCAAAGTAGATAGTGCCGCGCCGCAGATGGATGCCCGACGAGACCAGCAGCACGCGATCCGGATGATAGGTTGCCAGCATCGCACCGGTGAACTCGGCGTTCTGCCACGTGTTCATGCTGTGGGTCTCGGCCAGGATATCGGCGCTGGGAATGCCGATTTCGGCAAGAGCATCCCGGTAGACCGATGCTTCCGGCATGCCATGGTGCTGGGGATCTCCGCCGCTGACGACGATCTTGCAATCGGATTGGGTTTTGCGACAGGCGTTATACAGGTCGGCTGCTTCGACCAGCCGCGGATACGAAAAGAAGCCCGGCTCGACCAGCTTCCCGCCCCCCTCGCCCGCTCCCATGATCTTTGCGGTCCCGGCACCCAGCAGAACGATCGCGTTGCGCTGGCCCCATTGGACCGCCGGCTTGGCGATATAAGCGGATTGCAGACCGCTCAGCAGCCATCCCGGCACCGGCCCACAGCCCACGGCAAGAAACAGCACTGCAGATACGGCGTACAACGTACCGCTCGTGGCACGCCATTTAAGGGCAAGCAAAAGACTGGCGACGGCAATGATCGCGACAAGAATTATTAACGTCATGAGAAAGCTTGATCCATAAGCAGAACGGAGCCATTCATAGTGCCTGCTGTGCGGGCGGCGTTCCACTCACGGGGGGCGCCGCCGGCACCAGCCCGTAGCGGGACATGACTTCCATCAGCTTCGTGCGGTGCGGCGGGCCGCCGGCGCTGACGACCGCTTGGATATCACGAAAATATTGGGCGCCGATGTCGGGCGTCAGCATGATCAGCGCGCGCGCTGTCTCGCCGTGCGGGTTGCTGAATTGATGGACCGACCCCGGCGGGGTATGCATCCATTCGCCCGGTTTAAGGTCGCGGGCAATCCCATCCACCGAGTACCGCAGCACACCTTCCAGCACATACGCGCATTCCTCGTTGCGCGGAGATGCCGCGCTTTCTGACAATGCCATGAATTTCGGCCCGCACAAGTATCTGTTTTGACAACGCCGAGCTGTCTGGCACAGAATTTAGCCCCAATCCGGCACCGAAACCGGGATTTTGGCGATCTTTTGTGAATCAGCACAGCAACTTCCGCATCATCGCCGTGGTGGTCGCCACGACGCTATTCATGCAGAACATCGACAGCACCGCCATCGCG
>DATJHN010000500.1:0-2945 GCA_035493915.1 Bordetella sp. | reverse complement strand
TCTGGTCACACTGCCCGCCGACGCTGGAACCACTCGCCTGCTCGATGACTGGCTGCTCGCGCACAAGACAACGGTTGAGCAGCGCATTGTCTGCAATAGCTGGATAGCGGTGGCCGGCATGATAGGCGCCGGCGTGGGCGTCGGATTCCTGCCCGCTGGCTGGCCGGCACATCTGAAGCTGCATCGCATCGGCGCGCGCTCCCCCCTCAGGGCGCTGCAGTATGCCTTCCAATGGCGTCGCGGCGATGCCCGTAGCCTGGTGGCAAGCATGCAAGCCATGGTGGCATCGACCGTCGATTTCACCTACGCGCCTTGCATCGGCGCCGCGCCGCCACGCACGTCAACGAACAGGCGATAAACGCGGGGATAGCGACGGATGCCCGGGACTGGCTGACCGCCCGTATCCTGCTGCTGACGTAGCACCGGGTGATGTGGCCGATACGCGGAAATCAGAGTATGTTGATTGAAAGACCACTGCCCATCCGCTAGGGTCAGCCTCCGGGCAAGGAGGACCACTTGCCGGAATTCCACGGTGCCCGGCCAGGTCCGCGACGGACCGGCCTACAGTTCACCTGGCCGCTGCTTTGGCTGCTGGCGGCAACGGTGGGGGTTTTTGCACCGCACACCCCGGCGCACGCTCAATCCACGCCACAGCAAGCCTCTTCGGCATACGCGCAACTGGCGCCAGAGCCGGCTTCGGTCACACAAGCGCAGCCCGCGTCGCAGCAAACCGCACCCATCATAGTGCTCTTGGACGTAAAAGGGGCGATCGGTCCGGCGACAACGGAATATCTCTCCCATGGCCTGGATGCCGCCGCCGCGCGCAAGGCCGCCGCGGTCGTCATCCGTATCGATACCCCTGGCGGCCTGGTGTCATCCACGCGGGAAATTATCCAGGCCATGCTGGCGTCTCCCGTTCCGGTCATCACCTACGTCGCGCCCGGCGGCGCGCAGGCCGCCAGCGCCGGCACCTATATCGTGTACGCCAGTCAGTTGGCGGCGATGGCGCCAGGGACGAATATCGGCGCGGCCACGGTAGTCAGCATGGGCGCGCCCCCCGGATCGGAACGGGACAGATCTCCCGCGCCAAAGACCAGGGCGCCGGACCGGACCAGGAATGCCACGCCCGGGCGCGACGAGCCCGTGCAGGACCCGGATGTGGAGTCCAAGCAAGAATCGAATGCAACATCCGGGCAAGGGAATTCGACGCCAAGGCAAGGACCGGACGTGTCATCCAAGAACGATACATCCGCGTCCGAAGGCCCCGTCGATCCTTCGGAACGCAAGGCGATCAATGACGCCGCGGCATTTATCCGCAGCCTGGCCGATCTGCACGGCCGCAATGCGCAGTGGGCCGAGAAAGCCGTGCGCGACGGCGTCAGCATTCCGGCACAGGAAGCCTTACAGGAAAAGGTGGTGGAGATCGTGGCGGGCGATTTGGAAAACCTGCTGGCCCAGGCAGATGGCCGCACGGTCAAACTGAACGGCAAGACAGTCATCCTATCCACACGCGACGCCGCCGTGGTCCCTATTACACCTGATTGGCGTACGCGTTTCCTGGGTGTGATCACCAATCCGAATATCGCCTACCTGCTGATGCTGCTGGGCGTCTACGGCATCGTGTTCGAGCTGATGACGCCCGGCGCCATCTTCCCGGGTGTGCTTGGGGCGGTGGCACTGGTGACCGGCCTGTTCGCCCTGAACCTGCTGCCGGTCAATTATGCCGGCGTGGGCCTGGTGCTGCTGGGCATCGGGCTCATGGCGGCGGAGGCTTTCACCCCCACCCTGGGACTCGTTGGCGTTGCCGGCGCCGCGATTTTCGCGCTGGGCTCGCTGTTCATGTTCGACAGCAGCCAGCCCGCCTTCGCCCTATCCATTCCCGTAGTCGTCTTGGCCACGCTCGTCATCGCACTGTTGCTGGCCATCATGCTGGCGGTCTCGGTGCGTGCCCATCGTCGCAAGAGCGTCAGCGGCGACAGCATCTTGATCGGCCATATCGCGGACGTGCTGTCCTGGTCCGGCGAACAGGGCCGAGGAAGCGTGCGTCTGGGCGATGAAATCTGGGATGCGCGCGGTGCCGGCCCCCACATCCCCGGCGATCGCGTGGTCGTCACCGCTCGCGATGGCCTGACCCTGATAGTGAGCGACACGCGCAACGCATACAAGGAGAAAGCATCGTGATCTCGACCCTGGTTCCTTATGTAGTTATTGCCGCTGTAGTCGTCTTGCTGGTCCTGACATCCGTGCGCATCCTGCGCGAATACGAACGCGGCGTAGTGTTTACGCTGGGTCGCTACACAGGCGTGAAAGGCCCGGGTCTGATCATACTGGTGCCTTTTGTTCAGCAAATGGTACGTGTCGACTTGCGAACCGTCGTGCTGGACGTACCCAGCCAGGACATCATTTCCCGCGACAACGTATCGGTAAAGGTCAATGCAGTGGTTTACTTCCGCGTCGTCGACCCCAACAAAGCCATCATCCAGGTCGAGCACTACATGCAGGCAACCAGCCAGCTCGCGCAGACAACCCTGCGCTCGGTGCTCGGCAAGCACGATCTGGACGAAATGCTTTCCGAGCGCGACAAGCTCAACGTGGACTTGCAACAGATCCTGGACCGGCAAACGGACAACTGGGGTATCAAGATCGCGAATGTCGAGATCAAGCACGTGGACTTGAATGAGAACATGGTGCGGGCAATCGCCCGCCAGGCCGAAGCCGAACGCAACCGGCGCGCGCGCATCATCAACGCGGAAGGCGAACACCAGGCCGCGGAGCGGCTGGTCGAAGCGGCCCGTACGCTATCCGCGTTGCCGGAAGCAATGCAGCTGCGATTTCTGTCGACGCTGTACGATATCTCCAACGACCGTTCATCCACCGTTATATTTCCCGTCCCCATCGACCTGCTGCGCGATCTGTTCACGCGCCGCGGACCGGATGCTCAAGCC
>DATJHN010000499.1:0-16223 GCA_035493915.1 Bordetella sp. | reverse complement strand
ACATGCCTGCGCATCTTGAACCCACCATCGAATTCGACGACGTGACGTTCTCGTATACGCCCGATCGTCCCGCGCATCGGGGCCTGGATTTCCGCATCGCCGCCGGAGAGCGCGTGGGCATCGTCGGCCCCAGCGGTGCCGGCAAGTCGACGATCGTGCGGCTGTTGCTGCGGGAGGGCCTGCCGCAGGGCGGAACGATCCGCATCGGCGGGCACGACGTGCGTGACCTGGATCCGCAGGCGCTGCTGTCGCGCATCGCGGTGGTCAGCCAGGACATCACGCTGTTCCATGGCACGCTGGACGAGAACCTGCGCCTGGGCCGGTTCGACGCGACTCACGAAGAAGTGCGCGCGGCGGCGCGGGCCGCCAATATCGATGACTTCATCATGGCGTTGCCCGACGGCTACGCCACGCGGATCGGCGAACGCGGTCTGCAGCTTTCGGGCGGGCAGCGCCAGCGCGTGGCGATTGCCCGCGCCTTGTTGCGTGATGCGCCCATCCTGATCCTGGACGAAGCGCTGTCGTCCGTCGACACGGAAAACGAAGCCCTCATCCAGCAGGCCCTGGATCGCTTGATGGCCGGGCGCACCACGTTGATCCTGGCGCATCGCCTGGCCAGCGTGGTCGGCGCCGACCGCTGCCTGGTGCTGGAGCGGGGAAGTGTGGTCGAACAGGGCACGCATGCCGAATTGATGGATCGCCGCGGGTTATACTACCGCTTGATGCATGAACAGGACCTGGCACGCCGCCAGACGGGCGCGGCGTCGAAGGCCGGCGCGGCGCATGCGGCGGCCGGGGCTGTTGATGTGGATGTGGACCTGGATGATGCGGATGGCGATGACGCCAACGGCACCCCGCGATCCGCGCCAGCGCCCCGCGCGCTGGACGAAGACGCCGACCGCGTTGGCTGGCGCGAAACCCTGGCCACCTTGCTGGCCGTCGTCCAGCCCTGGCGCGGCACGCTGATGACGACGATCGTGCTGGGCGTGGCGCGCGTGGCCGCCTATATCGGCGTCGGCGTGCTCAGCGCTTTGGTGGTGGCGGCGATCCGCGATGGCAAGGACACCGGCGGCCTGATCATTGGGCTACTGGTTGCGGCGCCGCTGGCCGCCCTGTTCCATTGGCTGGAGTCCTGGCTGGCGCATGCCATGGCCTATCAGTTGCTTGGCGATATGCGCGTAAAACTCTACGACAAGCTGGAACGGCTGGCGCCCGCCTATCTACTGCGGCGCCGATCCGGCGACCTGGTCGCGCTGGCCACGCAGGACGTGGAGATGATCGAATATTTCTATGCCCACACGATCGGACCGGCCGTCGTATCAGTGCTGGTGCCGTTGACCGTGCTGGGTTTCCTGGCGGCATTCAGCTGGCCGGTGGCCCTGGTGCTGCTGCCCTTTTTGGCTTATGCGCTGATAGCGCCGATACGCGGCCGCCGCCATATCGACGTACTGGGCGACAAGGCGCGCGCCGCGCTTGGCGAAATGAGCGCGCACACCACCGACACCATCCAGGGCCTGGGCGAGCTCACCGCATTCCAGGCCACCGCACGCCGTCGCGCGCAATTCCTGGAGTTGGCCGAACGATATGGCCTGCGCCGCCTGGACATCCTGGGCGATCTGTCGGCGCAGACCGCGCGGTTCGAGCTGGCGATGGGACTGGGCGGCCTGGCGGTGGCGGTGATCGGAGCGCTACAGGTAGCGGCCGGCACGCTGGCCGCGGGCATGCTGCCGCTGCTGATCCTGATCGCGCTGGCGACCTTTTTGCCGGTATCGGAAATCTCGCAGGTCAGCCGGCAGCTGGCCGACACGATCGCCGCCTCTCGTCGACTGCATGTCGTCAGCCATGAGCCGGAGCCCGTTACCGATGGGCCCAGGGCGGCTCCCCATGCGGCGGAAGGCTTGTCGCTGGAGTTCGATCACGTGGGCTTCGCCTACCCGGGCAACCGCGAGAACACGCTGAAGGACCTGAGCTTCAAGGCGCCGGCCGGCGCCATGGTCGCCATCGTCGGCGCCTCCGGCGCTGGCAAGAGCACGGTGGCCAGCCTGCTGCTGCGGTTCTGGGATCCGGGCCAGGGCACGGTGCGCCTGGGCGGCATCGATGTGCGCGAACTGGCGCTGGATGGGTTGCGCGAATGCGTGGCGCTGGTCACGCAGGATACGTATCTGTTCAACGACACGCTGGAGGCGAACATCCGCCTGGCGCGTCCGGATGCCAGCGATGCCGACCTGCATGCCGCGCTGGAACAGGCTGCCCTGTCGGATTTCGTTCGAGCGCTGCCGGAAGGGTTGGCAACGCGGGTGGGTGAGCGCGGCATGCAGCTGTCGGGCGGCCAGCGACAGCGCATCTCCATCGCGCGTGCTTTCCTGAAAAACGCGCCCGTGCTGATCCTGGACGAGGCGACTTCGCACCTGGATACGCTATCGGAGCTGCAGGTGCGGCGTTCGCTGCAGGTATTGATGCAGCATCGCACTACGCTGGTCATCGCGCACCGGTTGTCCACCATCCAGGAAGCCGACCTGATCCTGGTGCTGCAGGACGGCAGCCTGGCGCAGGCGGGCACCCATGAGGAACTGCTCGGCCAACACGGGTTTTATGCCCGCGCGAGCGCGCATTGATTGTCCTTATGCTGTCCTTATGCCGCGGCTTCGGCGGCGGCCAGCGGTAATGCGATTCCGCACTCGTCGAACACGCGCCGGACTTCCGCCAAACCGTTAAGGGCCGCCGGGAAACCAGCATAGACGGCCATCTGCATGACAATTTCAACGATTTCCGTTGGTGTGCAGCCGACATGCAAGGCCGCGTGCAGATGCACGCGCAACTGCGGGGCGGCATTGCCCAAGGCGCACAGGGCCGCCACGACGGAAAGTTCGCGTTCGCGCAGGCCGACGCCCGGACGCGAATAGATGTCGCCAAAGGGAAACTCGACCACATAGGTCGCGAAATCGGGGAAGGCCTGCCGCAGGCCTTCGATCACCTCGACGCCTGCGTCACCGTCCACCGCGCGCAGTTGGTTCAGTCCTGTGATGTATCGCTGGGATGCCATGGTTCTATCCTTGGATTGGGATTGTCGTCGCCACCGCGGATGATCCACGGTGGCCAGAACCGAGACTCTAGGCGTGCGTCGAAACCGAAGGAATGACCGATTTTGTGATACCTTTTTGGTATGACTACCGCAATCGATTCCCGGGGCCTGGAGCTCTTCCTGGCCGTGGCGGACACACTTAGCTTTCGCCAGGCCGCCGATCGCCTGCATATATCGCAGCCGCCGCTGAGCCGGGCCATCCGGCAGTTGGAAGACAGGCTGGGTACGCCTTTATTCCTGCGCGACACTCAGTCGGTGCGGCTGACCGCGGCGGGAGAACGATTGCTGCCTTACGCCCGAAAAATCATGCGTCTGCTTGCGCAGGCGGAGTCCAGCGTCGCTGTGACCGCGATGCCCGCCCGCCTGCGTCTCGGAATGACGAACGCGGTGGAGCCGCCATGGTTTCGCGATATCGTGGCGAGCATGGAGTCATCCGGTCGCTTCGACACGGTGTCCACCGTATCCGACAGTTCTCCCCGACTGATTCGGCGATTGCGTGCGCGCCAACTGGATGTGGCGCTGATCGCGTTGCCGACCGAGACGGAAGGTTTGTCGGTGACTGTACTGGATCGCCAGCCCATGGTGGTCGCGATGCCGAGCGCGCATCGCCTGGCCAAGCGCAGGATGGTATCGCTAAGCGATCTATCCGATGAAAGGATGTACACGTTCGAACGCGCCCGTCAGCCGGCGTTCTTCGATCATTGCCATGCCGTGTTCCGTCGTCATGGATTCGAGCCCCGGACGCTACGCGAACCCGAAGACCACCATGTGCTGCTGGCCGGCGTGGCGAACGGCAAAGCATTCGCGCTGCTGCCAAGGTCCTTCACAACCTTGAAACGAACCGGCGTAAGCTACCGGCCCCTGAAAGAGGGCGACGAACTGGCGGTCTCGGTGGGGGTGGCCACCCACCCGGACCGCATTGAGCTTCAGGACTTGTTTACCCGGCTTGCGTCGGAACACCGCGAGCGGTGACGATGTGCGCCTGTATCTTGCCGGATACCGCTCCTTTGCCATAAGTGCGTGCAATTCCTTCCGCCGCGTGCGTAGTCACTTCTTCCAGGCGTGTGCCGCCACGCGCCTCGATTTCGTTGCGTAGTGGGGTGCCTTGGCAATAGGCGATTGCGGGGTGGCGCGGACTGGGTGCGGTGCTGACCTGCGCCATCGTCTCGATACGAACGTCGGAGAAGCACGCTGTGTGCAGATCCGCTTCTATTCGCTTTATGTCGTGGTATCCATGCGGCGTGCGCGGGAGAAATCGCGGCGGGTCCAATACGAACATGGCGTTGACGACATCGGTCACCGTCCGCGCGAAATCATTCATTTCGAGCCGGTCCCAGGCGTTGAAAAAAAAGTAACCGCCGGGTTTCAGGACGCGCAGGGCTTCGCGATAGGCCGCGACGCGATCGGTGAAGAACATGACGCCGAACTGGCAGTAGACGACATCGAAGGATCCGTCTGGAAAGGGGAGATCCAGTGCGTCCGCTTGTTGCCAGGCTATCCGTTTATCAGCGCCTTGCCTTTCGATCGCCCGGTCGAGCATTGGCTGATTCAGGTCGGTCACGAAAAGCTGGGCGTCCGGGGCGAGAAGCGGCGCGAGGGCGCGGGTAACGACACCGCTGCCCGCGGCGGTTTCAAGAACGGACTTCGGCGCGCATGCCGCGACCCGGCGGGCAAGATCCGTGGCGTACGGTTCGAAGATAAGCGGAACCAGGTAAGTGTCGTAAATCTCGGGGATGGAGCCCGCGAATACAGTGTCCGATTTGGCCATTGCTGAGCTCCTTTTCCGTCGTCCTTGGGGGCCGCCATCAACAACGATACAGCCAACCGGGGCGAATCGTGTTGCGCCCTTGCGGCACGATGCAGCCGGACGGCCACGGCCCGCGCAGCAGCGGGCCTGAGCGCGCATTCAGGGACAGTGCGGTGTGGCGCCGTGGACGTTGCTTGGGCGAATCAACCTCGACAGGGCGGACAGCGCGCCACATGATGTCCGCATCGGCTTGCCTGTCGCCGCGAGCCGCTGAACGAGGAACGTCCCACCATGGCATCACCCGTTGGACTGAAGAAAATCCTGCTGTGCGCCTCGGCGCTGTCGACCGGCGTGGCGGCCGCGCCGGCCCATGCGGTCGATCTTGCATCGTCTTCCATCGCCGATCTGATTCATGCCCAGGCCGGGAACCGGCTGAGCTGCGTCGATATCGCGAAAGCATCGCTGCAACGCATCGATCAGCTCAACGGCCAGTTGAAGGCCTTCATATCGGTCAATCCGAACTTGTTGGCGGATGCCGCCGCGCTGGATGCACGGCGCCGTGACGGCGCGTCGCTGCCGCTGCATTGCGTTCCGGTGGCCTTGAAGGACAACATCGATGCCGTGGGTTTCGCCACGACTGGCGGTTCGGTTCTGCTGAAGGGCAATCGTCCGGCGCGCGATGCCGAGGTGGTGGAACGCCTGAGAAAAGCAGGTGCGCTTATTGTCGGCAAGACCAATCTGGATGAATTCGCGGTGGCGGGCAGCACCATCAGTTCGGTACTGGGCCAGACCTTGAATCCCTATGACGTGACACGGTTCGCCGCCGGGTCCAGCGGGGGTTCCGCCGTCGCGGTTTCCACCGGCATGGCAGTGTGCGCGCTGGGAACGGAAACGGTCAATTCGCTGCGCAACGCCGCCGCTTCAGCGGGTGTCGTCGCGATGCGAAGCACTCACGGCATCGTCAGCCGCACCGGGACGATTCCACAGTCGTCCACCATGGACGTGGCGGGGCCGATCTGCAAGTCGGTCGCCGATGCCGCCCGGATGCTGGCCGTGCTCGCAGGCCGCGATTATCGCGATCCGGCGACTACGGCCTATGAAGGCCTGGCCGAGCCCCTGAACGCCGCCGGGCCGTTGCCGGCGCCCCTGGCGGGAAAAAGCTTCGGCGTACTGAAGAGCCTTTTCGGAAACTCGCCGGAGCACGAACCGGTGAACGCGGTAATCGCTGCGGCGCTCGCCAGGTTGAAAGATGCCGGCGCCGAAATCGTCGAAATCGACGACACCGAGTTCGACTCCGATGTCAGCAGCCAGCGTTTGAACGTAAGCAACTACGAATTCCGCCCGCTGTTCGAAGCCTGGCTGGCCTCCATTTCAGCCGTGCCAGGCATGGCCTCCGTGGACGACTATTACCGGCAAGGCCGCTATCCGAAATCGACGATGGAGAAGTTCCTGCAGAACGCCGTGGCTTGGAAAAATCCCTTGGAGATGCCGGCTTACAAGGAATCGCTGGCGTATCGAGCGAGCCTGCGCACGAAGGTGCTCGACATGATGGCGCGGCTGCATCTGGATGCCCTGGTGTATCCATCGCAGAAGCGGCCGCCCTTGCTCCTCGACGACAAGCCTCGTCCGGAGCGCAACGGCATATTCGCTTCGGCCCTTGGCTTTCCGGCGATCGACGTTCCCGCAGGTTTCACGGCAGCGACGCGCGAGGCGCCGGTCGGATTGCCTGTCGGCCTGGATCTGATGGGCAGACCGTACGACGATGCGAGACTGTTGAGTCTTGCCCTGGCCATCGAAGAAAAGCTAAGGGCGCGCCGGGAGCCGGCGCTGGCCGGCGAATCCGCCCAATAACAACGATGCGTGTGAACAGGCCCTAGTCCGGGACATAATGCGCGCGCGGCCGGATCAGGATGGGCATGCCGTACTGTTCCAGTGCGTGCGCGTTCCAGCCGACCACTCTAGCGATAAGAAAGAGTGCCGTGCAGGCGTCTTCCGGCAATCCCAGCACGTGGGCGACCGCCGCCATCGCGAAGTCGTTCTTAGGCAACAGGCCACGCCGGGATAGCGCCTGATGCAGGAAGCTGTCCATGGATGACATATCGGTGTCGGGGCATGCCTCCCGCAACGAAGCCAGGATGGCCGTCGCCCGAGGATCGCCCTTGGGATAGAGCGGATGATTGAACCCGGGTACTGGCGTTCCCGCGCTTTCATAGGCTTCCATGAGACGGGCTGCGTCGTCACCTTTCCTGATGCGGCCGATCAACAGATAGGCGCCGGAGAAACTCGCGTGCCGGGTGCCGCTCGCGGCGCAGCAGCCCGCCAGCGTCGCCGCGTAAGGGCTCGCCAGCGTGGATGCGGTGCAGCGGACGACGAAGCTCGATGGATTGAGTTCATGATCCGCGTGCAGGACCAGGGTACGGCGCAGCACGTCGTGGCTGCGCGCGGGCAGTCTCCACGCGGAGCCCAGGGCTTCGTGTATCGCGCCGTTCCAATCGTCGGATTCGACTGCCAGCGAGACGGCTGCCCGCAGGATCCGCGCAGCGGCCAGGACATGCCGGGTGCGTTCGGGTACATCGTCTGTCGATGGCCGGTGCGTTTGCGCCAGCAGCCATCGGCCGAGCCGGCTTGAGTAGGTTTCCGTTTCGGCATGAGCTACCCGCAGCGGTTCATGTTCGCGCGGAACGCTGTCCACGTTCCACAGCAAGGCCGCGGTATCTTCCAGCGTTGCCGTGTCGCTGTAAGCGATGGCGTCGACACCGCGAAACCACGGGCGGCCTGCCTTGATCGCGCAGATGTGGCTGTCCAGCACCGGCAAGCCGAAATTCAATGATGTGCGCGCCGCGGTTTTCGGGCTGCGGCCGCGATCGCGCCGCCGCACGTACTCTTTGATTTCCGCTTGATTGAACAGGCTGTCGCCCGATGCCTCGTCGATCGTCCTGCTTACCTTGCCGCGGCTCACGTAGGAATACAGGGTGCGCAAGGAAACGCCCAGCAGTTCCGCGGTCTGCCGGGATCCGATCATGTGCCGTTCTGTTTTTTGAGCCATTGCGTGGTTTTTTTGCGGGTTGATTCGATCAATCCACGTATCGGCAACCCGGCGCGATCGATACCATCGATGTTGAGTTCCAGGCAGGTGCCGGAAAGCGCTCCGGTGCCACAACAGAAGCGATTGTGATGAACAGCCACGAAAAAATCCAGAGTAACCGGGCCCTTGGCGGCACGGCCCGCGTCGCGGACGCCGTGCTCATCAGCGTGGCCGTTGCGCCGCGTTCGAACTGGCTTTTCCTGAAGCTTTCCATGGACGATGGCGCGATCGGCACCGGCGAAGCGACCTTGCGCGCGCACGAGGGCGCGATCGCGGCATTGCTGGCCCAGCTGCTGCCATCGATCAGGGGCTTGCGTCTGAACCAGCTTGCGGATCTGTGCCACGCCTATCCGGGATTCCCGGCGGGCAGGGTGGGAAACGCCCTGGTGAGTGCGCTTAACCAGGCGTGCGTCGATCTGTCCGGCCAGTATGCCGGCGTGCCCATCAGCCGGCTTTGGGGAACATCCTCCGGTGGCGTGCTGGATGCTTATGCAACGGTGAATCGCAGTGTCGTGAACCGGTCGCCGGAAGGGTTCGCCAGCGCCTGCATGGCCGCCATGGAAGCGGGCTTTCGCGCCGTCAAGATCATGCCGTTCGACGCCATGACGCCGGGTACGGCGGACACGCCGGAAGCGAAGGCGGAACTGGCCACGGCGGTGGAAAGGCTTTATGCGGTGCGCCGCGCGATCGGGCCCGATGTGCCATTGATGGTCGATTGCCATTGGCGGCTGAACGAGAAGGCCGCGATCGGGTTCATCGATGCCGTAGCGGACCTTCATCTGCGTTGGGTGGAATGTCCGGTGCCGGAATCGACAGAGTGGCATCCCGCCATCAAGCGCCTGCGGAGCAGCGCCAATCACGCGGGAATGCTGCTGGCCGGCGCGGAGAACATCATCGGCTGGTCCGGCGCCTTGCCTTTCGCGGAAGCCGGGCTTTACGACGTGATCATGCCCGACATCAAGTACTGCGGCGGCTATGCGGACTTCGCGCGCATCGTCGAAGGCGCCGCACGATATGGCATCGCGGTTTCTCCGCACAATCCTTCCGGACCGGTAGCGCATGCGCATACCGTGCACCTTTGCAGCGCGCTGGATCTGACTCAGGCTGTGGAGCAGCAGTTCGCGGAATCGCCACTGTTTGGCACTTGCGCGGTGGGACAGGCGCCATCGTTCGAGAACGGCGGTTTCGCGGCCGCGAACGTGGCTGGCCTGGGTCTTCGCATTGACGAGGAAGTCGCCCGCGCTCACCCCCTGGTACCGGTTCCGCTGTCCTTCGCGGACCCGAGCTTCGCCTGACCGATGCGTCTTTTATCCGCACGGACATTACGATATCAAGGAGACCCCATGATTGATCGCCGCAGATTTCTTTCAACTTCCCTGGCGGCCGTCGCGGGCGCGGCGATCCTGCCCGCCCGCGCCCAGGATGCCTATCCCGACCGTCCTATTCGCCTTATCGTTCCCTATGCGCCCGGTGGCGGTTCCGACGTGCTGGCGCGGCTGGTGGCGCGCCGCATGAGCGAACAGCTGCGATGCAGCGTGGTCGTGGACAACCGTGGCGGCGCGGGTGGCGCGATGGGACTGGAAACGGTGATCCGTTCGCGGCCCGATGGCTACACCCTGGTGCTGCTTTCCACGTCCCACGCGTCGAATGGCGCGGTGATGAAACTGAACTACGACGTCGTCAAGGACACGAGTGCCGTCGGCCTGATCGCGCAAGGCCCGTGGGTACTGGTGGTCAACCACGAAGTACCCGTGCGGAATCTGCAGGAGCTGGTAGCGCTGGCTCGCCAGAAGCCTGGTGCGCTCAACTACGCGAGTTCCGGCATAGGTTCGTCCACGCATCTGGCGACGGAACTGTTTGCCCAGAAGGCGGGGATATCGGTGTCCCACGTGCCCTATCGCAGTTCCGGCCTGGCGCTGACGGATCTTCTGGCCGATCGCGTCCAGTTCATGCTCGCGAGCGCGGCATCCGTCGCGCCGTATTTGCATGACGGCAGGCTGCGGCCGTTGTGCGTGTCCACCCCGGCCCGGGCCGCCAACCTGCCCGACATTCCAACCGCTGCAGAGGCGGGTGTGAGCGGTTTCAGCGTGACGCTGTGGCACGGCCTGGCGGCGCCGGCGGGTATGCCGGACAACGCGATCCAGCGGCTTGATGGCGCCCTGACGAGCATTCTTGCGTTGCCCGAATTGCGCGCGCAGTTCGCGCTGGAAGGCCTGGAGCCAAAAGCATCCACGCCGCAAGAGTTCGCCGCCCTGGTGGAAAAGGACGTGGCCGTGTGGCGCGACATCGTGCGTACAGCGAATATCAAGTTGGAATGACCGCCAGCTTGTCCCTTGGCACGGTAACCACGGGCTCGGCGGCGATCATTGAGCAGCGTTACATCTTTGTGGCGGAAGCCGCCCGCATTCGGCGCGCGAGATCCGCGGAGTGGCGGGTCCGGAACTTGCGCATTTGGGCTATCCCAACAATACGAATGCCTTGCATGGACTCCCCTAAGACGCGATCCGTTCGTTCCGCCAACAATGCGAAAAGCACGAGGCAGCATGGGTTCGTCCGTGTGCGCGGCGCGCGCGAACACAATCTAAAGAACATAGACGTCGACATCCCGCGTGATGCCCTGGTCGTATTCACAGGCGTGTCCGGATCCGGTAAATCGTCACTGGCATTTGGCACGCTCTACGCCGAGGCTCAACGGCGTTATTTCGAGTCGGTGGCACCTTACGCCCGGCGGTTGATCGAGCAGGCCGGCGTGCCGGAAGTCGATGCGATCGAAGGATTGCCGCCCGCGGTGGCGCTGCAACAGCAGCGGGGCGCGCCGAGCGCGCGCTCTTCGGTGGGCAGCGTTACAACGTTGTCGAGCCTGGTCCGCATGCTGTATTCACGCACCGGAACGTATCCGGCCAGGCAACCGATGCTATACGCGGAGGACTTTTCGCCCAACACCGTTCAGGGCGCATGCCCGACCTGCCATGGACTGGGCCGCGTGTACGCCGTCACCGAAAAATCGCTGGTCCCCGACGACACACTGACGATACGCGAGCGTGCGATCGCAGCGTGGCCACCCGCATGGCATGGCCAGAATTTGCGCGATATTCTCGTGACGCTAGGCTACGATGTCGATACGCCGTGGCGTGATCTGCCGAAGAAGGACAGGGACTGGATCCTCTTCACCGACGAGACCCCGACTGTTCCTGTCTATGCCGGATTCACCCCCGCCGAAACGCGTGCCGCGCTCAGGCGCAAGATGGAACCCAGCTACCAGGGAACATTCACGGGCGCGCGCCGCTATGTCCTGCAAACATTCGCCAACACGCAGAGCGCGCTGATGAAAAAGCGTGTGTCGCGATTCATGATCGGCCGGGAGTGCGCGGCCTGTCACGGGAAGCGGCTCAAGCGCGAGGCGCTATCGGTGACGTTCGCAGGCCTGGATATTGGCGAATTTTCGCGGCTGCCGCTCGCACGTGTAGCCGATATCCTGCTGCCTGTTTCCCGGGGGCAGCTTACTGGAGCGGCTGGCGGCGCGGCATTGAGCAAGCGCGCGACGCTCGATGCAACCGCGCGGCGGGTAGCTGCGGGCGGTGCGGCACACAAGGCCGCGCCCGACATACGGCGCACGCCGAACATGTCGGAGGAGAAACGCGTCGCGGCGAAACGCATCGCGCAGGAACTCCTGGATCGCCTTTCGACGCTGATCGATCTTGGCCTGGGCTATCTTGCACTGGACCGTTCCACGCCGACGCTGTCGTCGGGGGAACTGCAGCGTTTGCGATTGGCCACGCAGCTCTCCTCTCAATTATTCGGCGTGGTTTATGTGCTGGATGAACCGTCCGCCGGCTTGCATCCAGCCGACGGCGAAGCCTTGTTCGTTGCGCTTCAGCGGCTGAAGTCAGCGGGCAATTCGCTCTTCGTGGTGGAGCACGACGTGCAGGTGATGCGACGCGCCGACTGGCTGGTGGACATCGGCCCAGCGGCGGGCGAGGCGGGCGGACGCGTCGTGTATAGCGGTCCACCCCGAGGACTCGTGGACATAAAGGAATCCCGGACGGGTGCCTACGTGTTCGGCAAGCAAGTCACCCGCGCGCATACGCCGCGCTCTCCTGTCGGATGGCTGCGCCTGGCGAATGTGACGCGCAACAATCTGCGCGGACTCGACGCGGCGTTTCCCCTTGGATGCTTTACGACCGTGACCGGCGTGTCGGGCTCCGGGAAATCGAGTCTCGTCAGCCAGGCGTTGCCGGAATTGGTATCGAGCCGGTTGGGACGCGTGGCCGAGGCTGACCAAGAGGAAGATATCGATCCGCTGCTGGCCACGGATGTTCAACAGACCAGCGGAAGCGTCGTCGAGGGCATGCACGCGATTCGACGGCTGGTGCGCGTGGATCAAAGACCGATTGGACGAACGCCTCGATCCAACCTTGCAACCTACACCGGGCTTTTCGATCATGTGCGCAAGCTTTTCGCCGCCACCCCCGCCGCGCGAAGACGCCGCTATGACGCCGGCCGATTTTCATTCAATGTCGCCAAGGGCCGCTGCCAAATCTGCGACGGGGAAGGTTTCGTCAGTGTCGAATTGCTGTTCTTGCCCAGCGTGTATGCGCCCTGTTCGGCATGTCACGGTACGCGCTACAACGCGCAGACGTTGGAAATACAGTGGCATGACATGAACATTGCCCAGGTGCTGGGACTTACCGTGGACGCGGCCTGTGAATTCTTCAAGGAGGAGCCGCAGACGATGCAGGCCCTGAAAGTACTGCGCGACATCGGTCTCGGCTATTTGCGGCTGGGGCAGCCGGCGACCGAATTGTCAGGTGGCGAGGCTCAGCGCATCAAACTCGCGACCGAATTACAGCGGGCGCAGCGTGGCGACACGCTCTATATCCTCGATGAGCCGACTACGGGCCTGCACCCCGCGGATGTGGATCGCCTTATGGTGCAGCTTCAGGGGCTTGTCGATTCCGGCAATACGGTGATCGTGGTCGAGCATGATATGCGCGTCGCGGCGCAAAGCGATTGGCTTATCGATATTGGCCCCGGCGCCGGCGATGAAGGCGGAAAAACGGTGGCCTGCGGTATTCCGCGAGAGGTGTCTCGCGTCAAGGGGTGCCGCACGGCGGCATATCTGAAAGAGTTCCTATAGGTAGCGGCGCGCGCGGCAGGTCAAGCCGGGTCTTGCTGGCTGATCTGTCCAAGCCTGTCCCTGAGCACCGCTGCCGCGGGCTCGGCGGCGATCAATATCAGCTTGAGTGTGGCGCGGGTCGCGCCGACGAAAAGCTTGCGAACCGCCTGTTCATCCAGCGTCTCGAAATCGATCTCGGTGAAAACGACCGCCGGTATCGATTGCCCCTTGAAGCGGTAGACCGATTCGGTCAGCACCTCGCCCGCCGAATATTCGGGTTGGCCGAAAAGATCGTATCGCCCGGTGAAGCGGCGCAGCGTGTGCGGGCCCAGCCTGTCCTTTTGCAGTACTTGCGAGGAGCGGTGGCCGTGGTAGCTGAGCAGCGCCACGTCCTCCTGGCGGAAACCGTCCGAATAGCACTTGCGTATTCCTTGCTTGACGGCACGGGCCAGGCTTTCCTCGTCGTGATAGGACAAGACCTCCACATCGGCGTCCAGGACGGGGGCTTGCGCATCGATGTGGGCATCATCGGGCAGGATGGTTTGCAGGAAACCCACCACCGGCCTGGGACTGCGAAAGTTGCTTTGCGCCCGCAGCCGGACCCAGCCAGGCAGTTCCGGCGGCGTGTTGCCATACAGGTTCTGCATGGGGTCTTCCAGCCACAGCACGCGCGCGCCCGGTTTCGCCAGACGCAGCACCATATCGCGCCAGCGCGCATCGAAGTCCTGCCCTTCGTCGACGATGACGGTGTCGAACAGGAAACCCGCCGGCACCGCCAGCGCTTCGGCTTCATCGACCAGGCGCGCGAAAGCATCTGGCTGCGAAAAGTCGGGCTTGCGGCCGGCGGTGCGCAGCAACTGATCGCACAGCGTATGGAAAGAGCAGATCAGGCCGCCCTGGGGCGCGATGCGGTTGAAATGGTCGGCCAGCGGGCGGTTGAAGCACACATAAAGCGGGCGCCTGCCGTGCTCGACGGCTTCGCGGTATTCGGCCAGCGCCAGTTGGGTCTTGCCCGATCCCGCGGTGCCGGTGACGCGCAGGCGATAGGGTTCGATGTCCAGTTGGCGGGCCCAGTGCGCAAGGCCGCCGGCAAGCCGGGTGACCAGCGTGCGCGCCTGGCCGATCAGGGCGCTGACGTCGACCTCCAGGCGGATGATGTCGCGCAGGAAGCGATCCACGCGCGCCGACATCGAGGAATGCGTGCCGCGCGGCAGGATGTCCTGGATGACGGCGCAGAGCCGGTCGCGCCGGCTGGCGTCGACGATGCGTTCCGGCGATAGTCCGGCGGTGGTGGGGGCGAGCACCCGGTGATCGGGGCAGTGCAGCAGGTAGTCCAGGCGGATTTCGGCGCCGTCCAGGCTGCGGGCCAGCTTCGCGCGCAGGCTTTCCGCGGTACGGGCCATTTGCACGGAAATCAGCCGCGCCTTGCCCTCGTGGCGCTTGGCCAGTCCCTCCGCTGTTTCGTCCAGCGCGCCGGTTTTTTGTTCGATGACCAGCAGGTCGCCCGCCTGGTTGGCGATGACGAAATCGATCTCGCCGTAGATCGCATGGCGGCCTTCGACATTGGTCCAGTGCACGGCGTGGTAGACCGTGTAATCGTCGGGCAGGCCGGCCTTCAGCCGCGCCAGGGTATCCAGTTCGCGCTGCGCCGGGCCGCTGCGCTGCTGGTTCTCCCAGCCGTCGGGGATGATGTGCGCCACGTATGCTCCACATGCGTATGACTCCGGGGAGAATAACGCAGGCATGAGACAGAAGGCACCAGCACCAGCACCAGGCTGCCGCGCCCCGCATGGGCAGCCTTGACCGCACGCGGCGTGGGGATTTAGCCCCGCCAGACGGCCGGGCGGTGCTATACGAAAGCATGGTCCGCATATCCGCCCGAATTCACGGCGCACGCATCTCCCGATGAATGCGCGCCCCGGCAAGGGCGCCGGATCCCCATACTTAGCGGTCATGCCAATGACCATCCCTTACAAGGAGCTGTTTTCATGAGCAATTCGACCGAATACGTGCCGCCGAAAGTCTGGGCCTGGAACAAGCCGAACGGCGGCCATTTCGCGAGCATCAACCGCCCCGTTTCCGGCCCGACGCACGACAAGGAATTGCCGGTCGGCAAGCATCCGCTGCAGCTGTACTCGTTGGCCACGCCGAACGGCCAGAAAGTCACGATCCTGCTAGAGGAACTGCTGGCGCTGGGTCATACCGGCGCCGAGTACGACGCATGGCTGATCCGTATCGGCGAAGGCCACCAGTTCGGCAGCGGGTTCGTGGACGTGAATCCCAATTCGAAAATCCCGGCGCTGCTGGATCGCGGCGGGGCCAAGCCCATCCGCGTTTTCGAGTCCGGCGCGATCCTGCTGTACCTGGCGGAAAAATTCGGCGCCTTCCTGCCCAAGGAACCGGCGGACCGCGCCGAGTGCCTGTCGTGGCTGTTCTGGCAGATGGGCAGCGCGCCGTACCTGGGCGGCGGCTTCGGCCATTTCTACGCTTATGCGCCCACCAAGATCGAATATGCGATCGACCGCTTCGCCATGGAAACCAAGCGCCAGCTGGACGTGCTGGACAAGCGCCTGGCGGACAGCGAATACCTGGCCGGCAGCGAATACACCATCGCCGACATCGCCGTCTGGCCGTGGTATGGCGGGCTGGTGAAAGGCCTGCTGTATGGCGCCGGCGAATTCCTGTCGGTGCAGGATTACAAGCACGTCCAGCGTTGGGCCGACACCATCGGCGCCAGGCCTGCCGTCCGCCGCGGACGTATGGTCAACCGTGTCAACGGCGATCCGGCGAGCCAGCTGCACGAACGCCATGATGCGTCGGATTTCGAAACGCGCACGCAGGACAAGCTGGAACCCGCCACGAGCGAATCCAACGGTGGCCGATCGTGACGCAAGACGACCTGTCCGTGGTGGAAAGCTGGCACGCGCACGTATATTTCGATGCCGCCACGCGCGACGCCGCCTACGCGCTGCGCGAACGCATCATCGAATTATTCGGCGCGTCGGTGGACGTCGGTCGTTTCCTGGAACGACCGGTCGGCCCGCATCCATGCTGGAGCTACCAGATCGCCTTCCTGCCATCGGAACTCGCCCGCGTGGCAACCTGGCTGACGCTCAACCGCGACGGACTGGATGTGTTCATGCATCCCAACACCGGCGACGCGCTGGCCGATCATCGCGACCGCGCAATGTGG
>DATJHN010000498.1:0-5568 GCA_035493915.1 Bordetella sp. | reverse complement strand
GCGATGACCGCCGCCGGCACGCATTCAACGACCACGTCGCACAGCGGTTCCAGCCCGTCCAGCGTAGTGACCACCGGCGCTTTACCCTGCCAGGAAATGCCAGCATACCGGGATGGATCGCGCACCGCGATGGCCGCCAGGGTCACGCCGGGCAGCACACCCGCGTCCAGGGATCGGGCTACCGATTGCCCGATGGCGCCAAAACCTGCGATACCGATACGAATTCCGCTCATGAACATCCTTGTCCGGGAGCGGCGCCATTGCAATCGTTCGCGCGCGCCGCATCCCCATTACCGTGGTCGGGATCCTCTACCTGTACGGTCACGTGCGAGATGTTGAAGCGTTCCGCAACCCGCTGCCGCACTGCCTCGACGACGTCGCGCGCGGCGACGCCTTCGACAGGAACGACGTGCAGGGTCAGCATATGCTGCTCCGCGGTGATCGACCAGGCATGGATATGGTGCGCCACGCGCACCACGGCGACATTCTGCTCCAGATCGGCCTTGATCGTATCCGGCTCGAGCCCCGGCGGAGTCCCTTCCAGCAGGATATGGCCTGTCGACCGCACCAGTTGCCAGGCGCTTTTCAATACGATCAGGGCCACGAAAATCGACAATATCGGATCGATCGGCGTCCAGTCCGTCAGGATGATCACCACCGCCGCCACGATGGCGGCCACCGATCCCAGCAGGTCGCCCAGCACGTGCAGCAGCGCGCTGCGCATATTCAGATTGGCCTGGCTACCGCCCGTCAGGATCAGGAAGGCCACGATATTCGCCACCAGCCCGGCGATCGCCACCGCCAGCATGGTGCCGGCCATGACGTTGACCGGCTCCCAGAAGCGCTGGACGGCTTCCACCGTGATCCAGATGGCGATGGCGAACAGAGCCAGTCCGTTGATGAAGGCCGCCAGGATTTCAAGGCGGCGGAATCCGTAGGACATACGCGGAGTCGCCGCGCGACGGCCGACGCGCAGCGCGACCAGGCTGAAGCCCAGCGCGGCCGCGTCGCTGACCATGTGTCCCGCATCCGCCAGCAGGGCCAATGACCCCGACACCACTCCGCCGACGACTTCGACGACCATGAACACCACGATGATGATCAGCGCCCAGGTCAAGCGCCGTTCGTCGGTCGTGCCGGCTGAATGGCTGTGGCCGGCGTGGCTTGAACCGGAATGGCCGTGGCCGCCTGGGCCGTGTCCGTGCCCCTTCGGACCGTGATCATGGCCGTCATGCTGGCCCTGCGTGTCTTCGGCGTCGTGGACGTGGGGCATCGGAACCTCTCGGACGGACATGGTGGCGCCGAATATACCCCCCGGCGATGACCGGCGCTCGTATTCCGGAGGCCGGCGCATCCTGCTTTCCCATGGTGCTGCGATGGGTGACGTGGACGGCATGCCATCCCAGGTTTCATGGCCGTTGATAAATCGTCCCTTTCCGAGATGAAAAAGCTCGAACCGACGCGATGGCAAGCGTAACCGATCTGTTGGTGACCGCGATCAAGGCAGCACCCCGGCCGACCGCACCGCGGCGCCCGGATTTCAACAGCAATCGAAGCAATCGACCATGCCACCCACCGTAGCCGTACGTACCACCCCCCATACCCATCGCGACGCCAACATGCCAGACGCCCTCTTCCGGGCCGGCAAGCTTGGCGCCCTATCCTTCGAATCGAGCGACCTCCACGAAACAAACCGTGCCGCAAAAGCGCGCAAGCCCAAGCCCATTCCGGCCACGCGAACACTGACACTCGTAAACGTCCCGGCCGCATCACCTCCGGTATCGCCATCCGCATTGTCCGTAGACAGCGTCGGGGCTCTCCGCGGCACCTGGGATTCCGGGGTATCCGAGAATTTTTCGGACGGCGCGCGCTCCATGGACTCTCTTTCGGATGGTTTCGAGCGCCCCCACGATAGGGCCAGGCGCTCGGCCGACCTCAAGCCGTCCGGCGGTACGGCCGCCGCATACCCGGAAGACCTCAATCCTTTCAGCGACACGTTGTCCCTGGAATCGAACGACTCCCCTCACCGTGACCGCGCGGCGTCCTTGCATTCTGGCCGCGGCAGTTCGCACGCCGCTTCGCCATCCGTTGTGTCATCGACTTTTTACCCGGCGGACCTGTGCCCGTTCGATGACGACGTCAGTGACGTACTGGACGTTAAATGCATACCGATGCCAAGCGCAGGCCTCGTTGCGCCCCGCGCGGCCCGCGACGTACCTGACGGCATACCTCGCGGAACACACCGCGGGATGCCGCGAGAAATCTCGCAAGGAATCGCCCCCCAAACGCCTCGCGGATCCCCGCGCACAATCTCCGGTTCCAGATCCGTGCCGCGCCTGGCCACGTCCATGACAAGCCGTGCCGAACAGCATCCGGACGTCCAGGTCACCCTATCCATGCTGCGGACCGTCCTGGCCGACGCCGCCGCGCTCGCGCCGGCCTCCCCACAAAAAGCATCGAGGCCCACCGGTGCCGCGGCCCTGCGCGCCATTGCTCGTGCGCAACGCAAATCGCCGGATGCCTTGCACCATCGCGCGCTCGACTTCTACAGGGCGTTGATTACGCTTTCCCGCAATGGAGACGGCAAAGCCACCCACAAAGCAGCCCTGACGCTTGCCGCCCTGGCACAGCGCGCCGCGGCGGAAGGCTACGACGCCGTCGACACGCACCTGATAAAGCGCGTATTGACTCCGCTGCTGCACAGCCTGCCGCTGGAAACGCTGTGCGAACTCGCACGATTGAACGACCGCCATGACGAGACGGGAGAAAAAATCCTGCGCGACGCCGGCAGGCTGCTGGGGATGCACAAGCAGCGCGACACGTCCAAAGCGGAGCACGCCGTCAAGGAATACAAGGTCGCCTCGGTCTTGCTCGGGGTTGTCGCCGAGCTGAGCCGCGAACACGCCCACGCCATATCCTGGGACCGGCAAGTGGCGATCGCGCTGGAAGCGGCGCGCAACGGCCAACACCAGCAACTCGACGCCGCGCTGCGTGAAATGTGGCGCGGCGACTTCCTGGCGGGCGAAATGGATCGGCCGCGTGTGCAACGCCTGGCAGGCACGTTCGAACGGCTTGGGGTCAATCAGCAATATGCGCTGGCCACGATGCTGGGTATCACGGACCAGGCGGACGCCACAACGCATGCCTTCGACGATTTCCAGGCCCGTTACCTTGCTGAATTCGAACGCGACGAAGCGGTACATGGACAGATGCGGCGCTTCATCGACCACCTGCGCGCCGCCGGCCGGGCAACAATGCAGGGCGGCGCGAATGCACGCCCCGGCGCGCGCCGGGGCGGTACAGGCGCGGACGCGAGCGGCGAACATGGCGGTGCATCCGTCCCAAGCGCATCCCCGCCCGCGTTCCCGGCTGCCATCAAGCCCGACAGCTCGATAAGGGCGTCCATATCGCGTTTCACCCGCCGATTAAGCCACCGGGTCAGAACCACGTTCGGGATGCAATTACCTACGCGCGATGCCGCCAGGACGCAGATCAAACAGGCCGTGCAAACGCTGATCGAAGGCGACCGCTTGACCGCCCAGCAACTCGACGCGCTGCAATCGGCCAATCAGCGCCTGAACGGCAAGCTCGGGAAGGTCGTTGGCGTATCCGTCCAACGCATGCTGATTCAGAACCACTTGAGCAAGCTGGATCCGGAACAACTCGCTCAACTCGCCTTCAATCTGGCGACGGCGCGCGGCAGCCTGCCATCATCCAGGGGAAAAGACGAAACCCTGGAAAAGTTCTACGGCGCGCTGCAGGATCGGCTGGAAAGGGAAGCGGGAGTACGCCAAGGCGCCGCTGCCCTGGCCCAGGTCGCGGCGGCCCTGCCCCAGACCCGCTATCCGGGACAGTTGCTGGACGCCCTGGACGTGCTGGCGGATGCGCAACGCCATGCACTGGACCATCAGAGCGAGCTGGATTACTACGACGAAGCCCTGGCGCGACTCGACAAGGAAACGCGCGCAGCCCTGCAAAAACGTTTGAACGGTCGCGACGCCATTCGGCATTACATGCGCGGCATCGACGACATGATCGGCTACGCGCCGGCCTGGTCGCAGTACCGCCGCAGCCAACTGCACATTCTTTCGCGTGCCGCGCTGGGCCAGACCCGCGGTCGCATCAACGATTAAATAGTTTTTATCAATCGATGCCGATAAATCCATTACAAAAGTATCGTCCAACCAAATAAATAAAGACGAAACAAAAGCGCTACGTGCGGGCGGCCGGCGGCCGGCGCCCGTCCTTCGATACCGTTAACGCGGCACGGCGCTTGCGGCGTTGCTGGTTCATTCCAACCCGCAAGGAGTTCCACATGAAGCTACGCCGTCTCACTCCCGCCCTGGCTCTTGCCACGATGCTCGCCGCGGGTGGCGCCTATGCGCAATCGTCGGCACCCAGCACCCCGTCCACCACGCCCAACGATTCGACCGCGACTCCGCCGAACAATGCCAAGGTGCCTCCCGGCACGGCTTCGCCGTCGCCAAATTCGACGGCCACGCCGCAGTCCAATACAAGCAAGGGCACCACGACGCACAAGAACGGCATGCACAACGGCTCTCACTCCAAGTCCAAGAGCGGCAGCATGCATAACGGCTCCACTACTCACGGATCCGGCACCATGACCCCGGATACGACGACTTCGGGCTCGGCCCAGCCGTCCAAATCGGTCCCCGCGACCGGCTCCGGCAAGTAAAGCTGTCCTCCCGGCCGGCATCCGCCGGCCGGTTTTTCATGCAGCGTCCGCTCCAGACCGTCGCAAGCGGATTGGCCGGCGCGGTACGCTGATCGCGCATGGAGAAGCAGGCATGGGGACGTTTGCGCACAAAACCCACGCACGGGTCCAAGACGATGTGATCGTCTTTTCCCTATCCCAGAATGGAGAAGAACGACAGTTCGAAATTTCCGGAGACGCGCTGCGCGAGTATTTCGGCGCTCAGGACAGTTCCGGCAGCGCGCTGCTGCGTGCGTTCGAACGTGGCAGTGAAAAAATCCAGAACGTGGCCGCGGCCGCCTTCAACACGCCCACCGACGGCTTGACGACGCTCGGGACCGGCGATTTCGACGACTGACCGCCAGCCTGCCGCGGCTGCGCCGACCATTGGCGAGCCCCGGCAGGTTCGGCTCGATTCGGCCGATTCAAACCCGAAACAGGAAAGATCGCGCCACCGCGAGACCGGCCGTCCCAGGCGGATCGGACCCGGACGCCAGCGTATTGATCGTGGCCGATTATGAAGAATATGCAGCGATGAAACGGCCGCCGCTCGCAAAAAATTATTTCAGGTTTGACAGGTGGCTGGCCCAATCCACTGGGACATTGTGCAAAAATCGCGCTGTCACATCGCATTCCGCCCCACCCCTGGAGCCAGAGGCAATCCCACGTGCTTGCGCATTCTTCCCGCCGGTTGACCGGCGTATTGTCCGCATTTTGCGTGTCAATTGCCGCCTTCGTCGGCATGGGCATCGGCCAATCCGCCCAGGCCTTCTCTTTCTTTGACGTCATGAAGCAGGCCCGCGACCTCGCGGACCAGAGCTACAAGGCGCCTGAACCCAATCTTCCGGACTCCC
>DATJHN010000497.1:0-14427 GCA_035493915.1 Bordetella sp. | reverse complement strand
CCGGTGATCGCGCGCGGCGCCTCGGTGTTCGTCGGTTACAATTTGATCGCCGATCCAGGCGAAAACGCCATCCATTTCTATGACGTGCCCGGCGCGACGCCGCTCAAGGCCGCGGTCGTGGGCAATGTGGTGACACTGGGCCCCGACAGCGACCGCAACATCACGGCGGTGCAGATTCCCGACGACATGGCGCGGACGAATCCGGATGCGGAGATTTTTCTCTCCGATAACCAGTCGGCGCCGGGCGAAGTGACCAATCGCGGCGGTTTCGTGCTGGCATCCGCGGCCCCGGTGGTGTTGGCGCAAGACGTTTCGCCGCCCGCTGATGTGCGCGCCACCGTGCTGCGCGACGCCGGATCGCGGCCGGGTCAGCGCGACGCGGTGGATGCCCGCATCGTCGCGAGTGTCGAGAATGGCACCGGCCGCATTATCGACGATCCCGCGCAGGTGGGTGGGCTGCCGGACACGCCGCCGGTGACGCGAGCGGCCGATGTTCCCGCCGATCCCTTCACGTTGGCGGACAACGGGCAATTGAAGATCGAAGCCTGGCTCTGCGCCCGCAGCCAGGCACTGGGCGCGGCGCCGACGCCGGAATGCCCGGCGGACGCGCAACACGCTGCCCGGAGGAGATAGCAATGACGGAACGGAATTTCCACGACGACCGGGTATGGATCGGTGGCGTGCCGGTGGAACGTTTCACCTCCGGCCAATGGTGCAGGCTGATGATCCGCGACTGGCAGCGCAAGCAGCGCGAGGCCGTAGCGCCGAAAGTGGTGACCACGGTGAACGGGCAGGTGGTATCGCTGTTCGCCGAGAACGCGATCTTCCGCGAGACCGTGCTGAAGACCGATCATGTCGCCGCCGACGGCATGTCGGTGGTATTTGCCTCGCGCATGGCGACCGGCGCGCCACTGCCGGAACGGGTGGCCACCACCGACTGGTTCCATGCCGCGGCCAAAGCGGCCTCGCGCCATGGCATCCGCTTCTATATCCTGGGCGCGACGGCACGGATGAACCAGTTGGCGGTGGAGCGTATCCGGTTGCTTTATCCTTATCTGCAACTGACGGGTGCGCGTGACGGCTATTTCGACCGCGGCAATATCGAACACGTGGCACAGGATATCGCCGCCACCCGCCCCGACATTTTGTGGATCGGGGTGGGAAATCCTGAGCAGCTTTTTCTGGCGCATGCCTTCCGGCAATTGATCCCCGGGCTGACCTGGGTGCGCACCTGCGGCGGGCTGTTCGACTTTCTCTCAGGCATGCGCTCGCGCGCGCCAACGGCAATTCAGAAAGTGGGGCTGGAGTGGGCCTATCGCGTGGCGCTGGAGCCTAAGCGGCTGGGCTGGCGCTATGCCACCACCAACGTCACCGCCGCGCTGGCGATGGCCAGGGATTCCCATGGTCCGCACTAAAGCTGGGCGCGAATCCCGATGGTGAAGACATTGTCGTCATAAGCGCGGCCCGTGGCGTTGGTGTCGCGCTTCTGAAACGAATAGTCGGCATAGGCCGCGAGATGGGTGTTGAGCATGTAGCGCGCCTCCAGCCCGGCGGCGGCGATGCGGTCGTCGCGGGCGATGCCGTCGAACTTCTCGTCGTAATAATCGAAATGCGGCCGCAGGATGAACTGGCGCAGCAGTTCATAATCCAACGAGACGCCCACCTGGCGCACATCCACACTGGAGGCGCCGGCGATGGTGGTATCGTCGACCACGCGTGAGGCCGTCAGGTGCGCCGTCACCAGTTCGGTGACGAACCAGTCGAGCTTGAGATTGAAATCCATGGTCGAGGTATCGCGCAGCGGCGCGGCATGGTTCTGTTGCAGCAGGCCGACATAGCCTGTGGCCCGAATGAGCGGCGTCACCATCATCGATGCGCCGACGTCCACCCGATAGCCGTCGGAATTGCGGTCGACGCCGTTGCGGTCCAGCAGCCGGTCGAAGTCCCGCTTGTCATAGGTGAACTGCGTGAACACCGCCTGATCCGGCGCCACTTCATAGGCCGCCTTGCCGGTGACCTGATAGACATTGCGGTTGCGGTCGGAATTGTCGAGCGTGCCGCCGCCGGTCAGCGCCGTGGGATCGAAATCGAAACGGTCATAGTTCAGCGCCGCCGACAGGGTGAAGAGGCTGAACTGGCCGGTCGCCATGCCATCGGCGTGGGCGCGGGTGTAGCGCGTGGGGCTGAGCGCGGTCAGCGCCAGGTCGGGCGAGGTCCGCGCCTCGTGGGTGTCGAAGTAATAGGTTTCGCCGCTGAGGAAACTGCCGGCGCTCAGGTCCTTGCGGCCCGCGCCGCCCAGCATCCAGTTGGTGCGGCTTTCGGTGTCATGATCGGCGTAGGCATAGTGGTCGAGCTGGCCATAGAGTTGCAGCGCGTCGGTGTCCCAGTTGGAGCGCAGGTCGAGCCGTGGCGACAGGGTGAATATCGTGTCGGAGGTCGCGGTGGGCGCACGGAAGATATTGTCGTCGGCGCTGACGCCGGCCGCCAGGGTCGGGTACAGGGTCAAGCCGCCCACCGGTACGCCGATGGCGTCATATTCGGGCCGGGCGCGGTCCATCACGCCTTTGCTTTCCAGCAGGGCGCCGCTTTCCTGTTTGGCGGTCACCGGGTTGCGGGCCGGTACCTGGGCCATGGCCTGGGGATTGACGCTGGTTTGGGCATAAGCGGCCGGCGCCAGCAAGGCGCACAGCAAGAAGCCCGAAAAGAGGGAGGTGTGACGCAAGGGTAAGGCCCCCGGAAATGCGGTCAGAAAACCCATTGGATGATCCATGAAGAATTTTTGCCGGTCAATAGGCGCCCGCCCCCTGCCGGGTATCGCGGCCACAGTCCGGCGCGTCCGGCAAAGACACGGGCTTTTTCAGGGCGGAATTCCAGAAGAAGCGCTTCAGCCCCAGGATGGGCCGCTCGAAGAAATGCCAGGAAAAGGCACAGAGCGCGAAGGTCGCGGCCAGCACGATCGGGGCTGCCTGATATTTGGGCATCGGCCCCAGATATTTCATCACGATGTCGGGCATCCAGTTATGCACCAGGTAGAGGCCATAGCTGATGCGCCCGACATATTGCAGCGCCGGATTGTCGAAGACCCTGCCGACCGTGCCCTTGAAGCCGATGGCGGCATTGAGAACCAGCCAGGCGTAAAATGTGCCGACGAAAAGGTCGTTGGTATAATAACGCACCATGCCGCCTTCCTTGGGGAACAGCATCCACGAGGCGATAGCGGCGGTCAGACACATCCAGGCTACGGTCGTGAAGGTGCGCCGCATGCCATCCTGGTACCAGTCGAAGCAGTTGGCCCGCCCGCCCCGATAGCTCACCACCGCCAGCAGGCACCCCGCGCCCAACAACATCAGATTGGCGAACAGCAGCCGCGTCACAGCGCGGGTGTCGTAACCGGCAAGTTCGATGCCCAGCTTGAACAACAGATTGAGGCCACCCATCAGCAGAATCGCCGGCACCAGCCAGCGGCGTGGCGCAAAGGCGATCACCGGTGGCCAGAGCAGGTAGAATTGTTCCTCGACCGACAGGCTCCAGAATACCGTATCGGGGCTGCCGCGCGCGATGTGGACATTGGTGAGATAGGCGAGGTCCCATGGCCAGGAGGTCGTCACCGGCGCGATGCCCATCGCCACCAATGCCGCGATCACGGCGAAATAAGGCGGCACCAGCCGGAGCAGGCGGCGGGCATAAAAATCCAGCCACACCGCGCGCCTGTTCTCCATGCCCGCATCGAAACTCTGCAGCAGGATGCCGGTAATCAGGAAGCCGCTGAGGGTGAAGAACAGGCCGACGCCGACCGAACCCGCGCCGATGGGGATGTAGCTGTTGAAGTCGCGGCCGCCAAAATGCTCCATCATCACCAGGCCGATGGCGAAGGCGCGGAGGGTATCGAGCTGCTTTAAACGCATTGGTGAAGAGATGTCTGTCGTTGCGCCGCGAATTACCGGATTATGCAGGTTTAGCATTGGCTTGACGCGATAACAGGGCCGCGCGGTTGCGTTGCAGCACATATCACCGCAATGTCACAGCCGGTTCCGCAAAATCGCCTCTAGGGTTCCTTTCGCCATTCTTCGTGAAAGGATTCCAATGCGCATCGTGGTGATCGGGGCCGGATATGTGGGACTTGTGTCTGGCGCCTGCCTGTCCGAATTCGGACATGAGATCGTCTGCGTCGACAAGGACCCGGCACGGATCGCGGCCTTGCAGAGCGGCCGGATTCCCATTTTCGAGCCGGGCCTGGACGCGGTGGTGGCCGCGAATGTCAGGGCGGGGCGCCTATCCTTCACCGGTGACATGGCGGCGGCGGTTCGGAAGGCGGAAGCTATCTTCATCGCCGTGGGCACGCCGACGCGGCGCGGCGACGGCCATGCCGACCTCACCTATGTCTTCCAGGCAGCGAAGGACATAGCGGACAACCTCGCCGGCTATACCGTGGTGGTGACCAAATCGACCGTGCCGGTGGGCACCGGCCGCGAGGTCCAGGACGTGATTCGCGCCGC
Source organism: Bordetella sp. (assembly GCA_035493915.1). Classification (GTDB taxonomy): domain Bacteria; phylum Pseudomonadota; class Gammaproteobacteria; order Burkholderiales; family Burkholderiaceae_B; genus Bordetella_C. The sequence goes on along the minus strand of DATJHN010000497.1, from coordinate 9,931 downwards.
GCGCCCCGACGCCGATTTCGATGTGGCGTCGAATCCGGAATTCCTGCGTGAAGGCTCGGCCATCGAGGATTTCCGCCGTCCCGACCGCGTGGTGGTGGGCTGCGGCAGCGACCGCGCCCGCGAGGTGATGCGCGAAGTCTATCGTCCGCTCTTCATCAACGAGACGCCGATGCTGTTCACCGGCCGCGAGAGCGCCGAACTGATCAAATATGCCTCCAACGCCTTCCTTGCCACCAAGATCACCTTCATCAACGAGATGGCCGACCTTTGCGAGAAAGTCGGCGCCGATGTGAAGGACGTGGCGCGCGGCATGGGCCTGGACAAGCGCATCGGTTCCAAGTTCCTGCATGCCGGGCCGGGCTTCGGCGGCTCCTGCTTTCCCAAGGACACGCTGGCGCTGCTCAAGACCTCGCAGGCGCAGGGCGCGGTGACGCGCATCGTCGAGGCGGTGGTCAACGTCAACGACGCGCGCAAGCCCGCCATGGCGAGAAAGATCGCCGATGCGCTGGGCGGCGAACTGGCCGGCAAGACCGTGGCGCTGCTGGGTCTGACTTTCAAGCCCAACACCGACGACATGCGCGACGCTCCCAGCCTGGATATCGTGCCCGCGCTGCAGGAAATGGGCGCCACCGTGCGCGCCTACGATCCCGAAGGCATGGCGCAGGCGCGCTAGCTGATGGATGTTGAAACCTGTGACGATGCCTATGACACGATGCGGGGCGCCGACGTCCTGGTGTTGCTGACGGAATGGAATGAGTTCCGTGCCCTCAACCTGGTCAAGGTGGGCGAACTTCTGAAGCAGAAACTGATTGTGGACCTGCGCAACATCTACGCGCCGGCGCAGATGCAGGCCTATGGTTTCGCCTATGTCAGCATCGGGCGGCCCGCGGTCAGGCCGGCGCCAGCCCTGGCGGTGGCGGCGGAATAGCCGTCATGATGAGGCCGCGCCGCCGCAGCGTTTGTTCCGCCGGAAACATCATGTGAGAGCATCGATCGCCAGGGATAGGGCGATTTCATCAGCCGCCACAAAATGGTCACGGCGATCTCCGGGGATTGTCAGGCAGGATAAGGCGTTATGGGTCTGTCGAACGGCGCATCACCAAGGAGTAGCGAATGACGAAAATGCCCATTGCCATCGCCGGTATCCTGGCCTTTGCCTCTGTGAACGCTCTGGCCCAGACTCCCAGTTCAGGCGCGCAAGACGGCGCCACCACGAACCAGCCGGTCTGCTCGAGCGCCGATGCGGCGCGCGTCAAGGCCGGACAGCGCCCGAGCACGCCCTGCCGCGTGGACAGCAGCGCCGATAGCGACAGCGCCCCGGGCTCGGCCATGCCGAATGGAAGCACGACGCCGAACGGCAGCCCGCCCGCGCCGCGTCCCTGATAAAGATACCGGGATTTTCCATCGGTTGAATCCTCCCGCACCTTTGCCCCGTGAGCTTGGCTCGCGGGGCTTCTTTTTCTTTTGGGCAGCAAAACGCGTGCCGGTGCGGCGGCCGTCAATATTCGAACTGATAGCTCAGCCCGAGACTGCTGCCATTGTCCTGCAAGGCGTTGCCCTGAGTGGTGGCCGTGCTGGTGCCGGTGCTGAGCGTGGCCTGGGCCTTCAGCCGCCTTGTGATGTCCACCTGCACCTGTGTCTGGGTACCGCCGGAGAGGTTCTGCTTCACGCCGACATAGACGTTGTGGGTGACATAGCGGCCTGCCTCCACCGTGGTCTGGCTCTGGGTGCCGCCGGCACCGCCCTGGACGCTGCCGACCGAAAGTCGGTCCAGGCCCAGCGTGCGCCGCACGGTGCCCAGGGGATTGAACCCGCCGCCGATGCCGCCCATCGCGGCCGCCGCCTGGGCGATGCTGGCAAGCTGCAACGGCGTCAACTGCTTGACGCTCTGCTGGAACAGCAGGTGCGCCACGATCTCGTCCTGCGGCAATTGCGGCGTGCTCGACAGTGCGATCTTCGGCGCGGAGGCATAGCCGGTGATGGCCAGCGTCGCGGTCACGCCGCCGGAGACGGTCTGGGCCGTGAAATCCAGCGACGGGTCCAGCCGGCCGCGCACGCCCGTGCCGTCGAAGCGGATGCGGCCGCTGGTGAAGTCCAGCGTCTGGCCCGCCACGGTGTAGGTGCCGCGAGTCAATTGCAGGCCGCCCGCCACCACCGGCGCGCCGGTGGTGCCGCTCACCTGGATGGCGCCGCCCATCTCCGCGTCCATGCCATGGCCGCGCACGAAGACGGGCCCGGTGGTGCGCACCGCCATGTCCAGCTTGACGCTGGTCTGGCGTGGCGGCGGTGGCGGCGGCGGCTGGCCCCGATGCCGCACATTCAGCACCGCGACGTCAGGCGGAAAATTGTCGGGCAGGTTGATCTCGCCGCTTGTGACTTGGGTCTTGCCGGTCAGCGTCATGCCGCTTTTCACGCCGCCGGTGAGTGCCATCGTGCCAGACAGGCTGGCGGTCATCAGGTTGCTGGCGATGGGGCGGGCCTCTTTCGCTTCCAGCCGGATATCGATGGGCATGCCGGGGGCCGCCAGGCCGATGCCGCCGCTGGCCGACAGCGTGCCCGGCCCGGCGCGGCCGGTGAATTTTGTCAGCGTCAGCTTTGTGCCGTCCGCGACGAAAGCGGCGTCGATGTCATGCACGCGCAGGCCTTGCGCGAAATCCTGGATTTCGCCGCCGGCGAGACTGCCGCGGCCACTCAGGCGCGGCGCGGCCAGGGTGCCGGCGGCATCGCCGTCCAGCGTCAGGGTGCCGCGAAGGCGCCGCCCCGATGCCAGCGTGACGGCATCGAGCAGCGCCAGGTCGGCCTTGCCGGCGATATGCAGCGCCATCGCGCCGCCTGCCTGCAATGGCGCGCTGCCGGTGAGGGCGATATGGGCGCTGGTGCCGGCATCGGCGCTGGCCGCGATCGTCGCATGGTCGCCCAGCAATTGCGCGGTCACGCTCACCGTCCCGGATGGCACGCCGGACGGCGCCAGGGATGTCCGCAGGTCACGGGCGCGCAGCGCGACGCGGCCGGTCGGCGCCGCCAGCGTGCCGTGCAATTCCGCCTCGGCGGTGAGGGTGCCTTGCGGACCAAGCTCCGGCTGGAAGGAACGGAAATCCGCCAGCGCGATGCCGTTGGCCGAAGCGGTCAGCGCCAGCACCGGGGTCATGCGGCCGGCAAGGCGGAGCGTGCCCTTGCCGAGATGCGCGGCGAGGTGGTCCACCGCCAGACCGTCGGCGAACGCCAGCGTGGCCGGCGCATCCAGTTTCAGCGCCAGTCCGCGCCAGGTGCCGTCCAGCGCGGCCAGCGTCAATTGCTTGCGGGGCAGGTTCAGCGATGCGGCCGCGTTCGCCTTGAGCGGATGGGCGGCGGCGTCCTGAAGATTGGCATTGAGCGTGATGCCGATCCCGTCGAGCGGGCCGCGCAGCTGCGCTTGCGTCTCGCCCGTCCAGCCTTGCGCCGCGATCTTGTGCAACCCCAGGGCAAGGTCGAGTTGCGGTTTGCCCAGCACGTCGGTCACGGCGCCTGTCAACGACGCGCTTTCCAGACTGCCCATGTCCAGGCGAAGATTGTTGGCCGCCACCGTCACCGCCGCATCGGTCTTGCCGCCCTGCGTCCGCAAGCGCACGTTTGCGTCGGCGGCGCCGGACAGCGCCATGCCGGTGAAGTCGGCGATGTCGGCCAGTTGCCGCAAGGCCAGATGCGCCTTGCCGTCCAGCGCCGCATTGGCGCCGATGGCGATGTCGGCCTGCGCCTCCAGCGAGCGCCAATGCGTCGTCAGCTTGGCGTGGCGCGTCTTGCCGCCGTCGAGCGCGGCACGCAACGACAGCGGCGCATCCTTCAGCCGTCCGTTCAACGTCAGGGTCGCGTTCTTCAGTTCCGGCAGGCCATTGGCCTTGAGGCTGATGGCGACGCGCTGCCGCCCGAAGCCCGGCATCGTCAGCAGAGCGGCACCGTCCGCCGACAGGCTGGCCTCTCCCATCGGTCCATGGACGCGGCCTTGCAGCGACAACGATCCCGGAACGGTTTTGACCAGCCGCGACAGGTCGCGCAGATTCAGCGCCAGCCGATAATCGAGCACGCTCCGGCGCAGGCTGCCCGACACGTCGGCGCTGAAACCGGCGGCCTGCAACTGGATATGCGATTGCTCCATGTCCGCGCCATCGACCAGCGCCGTCATCGTCAGCCTGGTCTTGCCCAGCATGCGCGCCAGCATCGCCTTGCCGCGCGTATCCAGCCGCCCATCCAGCGCCACCTGCAGGCGCGCATCCTGCTGACGCAACGTGGCGTGCAGCGAAGCCTGGCCGGCAAGGTCGGCTTTCGCCAGCGCCGCGAACGGCGCCAGGGACGGAACGGCGAGATCGGCCGTCACCGCCAGCGGGCCCTGGGTTTCGACCCGGCCGTCCAGCCGCGCCAGGGGATGATGCAAGCTGAAGCGCACGGGGCGGGCACGGTCGCGCAGATCGGCGTCAGCCGACAGAAGCAGCGGCGCCTTCGCGAACAGGCCGGGCGGCATGCCGGGCAGGGCGGCGCCTTCGGCGACGCCTTTGAGTTGTACGCGGCCCAGGCTGCCGGTCACGTCCAGCGTCAGGCTTTTGGCGGTGACGCCCTGCGCCGTGCCGTTCGTCAGAACAAGATGCGCATCGACCAGCGGTGCGTCGAAGCCGCCATGGACATGCGCTTCGCCAGATACCGCCTGCCAGCCGATGCCGGGGCGCGGTGCCATCGCCGGTGCGTTCAGCGTGATGTCGAGATCGGCCTGGCGGGACGCCAGCGCGATGACGCCGTGGCCGTCGGCGCGCAAGGGGCCGGCGGAAAGCTGGAAGGCCAGTTGGTTTGCGGCGGCATCACCACTGGCGCGGGCCGAGAGGTTCACCGGCCCGAGGCCCGGCAGGTTGATGAGTTTGCCCAGGATGCCGTCGGCGCCTTCACTGATGCCGGCGCTGCCATGGGCGATGTCGGCGGCGATGCCGCCGGCGACGCGGTAGCGGTCGCTGCTGCCCAGGCGTGTGACCAGAAGATCGGCTTCCACCTGATGGCGCGAGACATAATGCAGGCTGCCCGCCGCCGTCAGGGTCACGGCGCGGCCGATCACCGGCGCGGCCAGGTCGAGGCGCGGCAGGGACAGGCGGCCGATATCGATGCGTGGCGTCGTGCCGCCGGAGGCGCCGGACGGAACGGGCCGCCGCAACACGGTAACGCGCGCCGCCGCGATATCGTCCACCGCGACATGGTTGCCCAGCAGCGCCAGCGCCGACCAGGACAGGGACGCCTGTTCGATGCGGAGCCAGACGCCTTCGCTGTCGGCCACCTCCAGCCGCGCGGCGTGAAGGTGGTTGGGGAAGAAGCCGCCCAATCCTTCCACCCGCACCTGTCCGCCGGACAACGGTTCCGCCAGCCGTCCCGCCAGGCGCAGGCCGGGCGGCGTGTAGAGCAGCGCAAGCAGCGCCAGCAGCAACAAGCCGGCCGCGCCAAGACACCATCTGAGAAGCGGCGCGCGCATCAGAAGGCCTGCCCCAATCCGATATAAAGCTGGAAGGAATCGCCGCCGGGCAAACGCACCAGCGGCGTGGCCACGTCCACCCGGATGGCGCCGATCGGTGTGTAGTAGCGCGCGCCCACGCCCGCGCCGGCATAAAGCTTGCCCGTGAAAGGCGTGCCGGTGCCGGCCTGCCCGCCATCGACGAAGACCGCCGCACCCCAATCCGCGCCGATGCGCTGGCGGAATTCCAGTGTCGCCGCGTCCACCGATTTGGCGCCGACCGGCTTGCCGTCGGGAAATTGCGGCCCCAGCGATTGATAGGCATAGCCGCGCACCGTGGCGCTGCCGCCGGCATAAAGCCGCTGGTCGGGTGGCAGGTCGAGATTGGAGGCCCCGAAAATGGTGGCGGCCAGGCCGCGCAACGCCAGGACCGAGCGCCCATCACCGCTCAAATCGAAATAAGACGAAGCCGAAAGCTGGGTGAGAAGAAAGGTGGCGTTGCTGCGGCCGAAGGCGTGGGTGGGCGTCAGCGTCAGTCCCGCGCGCAGGCCATCCACCGGATCGGTCAGGCCGTCGGGGATGCCGGTGCTGTCATAGGAGACGGTGAGGGGCGCGGCGATCAATTCGTAAAGTGCGTCGGTTCCTTCCTGCGCGATCTGATCGTGGGTGAGCGACAGGCCGGCGCTGCCGGTCCATAAGCTTGAGAATTTGCGCCGCACGAAGCCGGCGATGGTCTGCGCCGTCTGGTCATAGGCATCGAGTTGCTGTTTGACGCCGCTGAGGTCCAGCTCCAGCACCTGGTTGCCGGCCAGGAAGCGCGGCTGGATATATTGCGCGGCAAGCTTGTAGCCCAGCCCGGCGCTGGCGCTGCCCAGGCCCGTTCCGCCCGCTGTGAGATTGAGTTGCTCGGCATTGCCGAACAGGTTGCGATGCGACCAGGTGGCCGATGCCAGGATGCCCAGGTCGGTGGAATAGGTGCCCGACAGCGTCACCGCATGGCGCGGTCTTTCCTGGACGTCGAAGACCAGGGGAATGCGGCCATCGGCGGAAAGGTGATCGTCGGCCCGCACGCTCACGCCGGAAAATACGCCCAGACCGGCCAAGGCCTGGCGCGCCGCTTCGATGCGGCTGGTCTGGTAGAGGTCGCCCGGATGGACGCTCAGGGCGCCACGGACGAAGGTTTCGTGGACGTCCTTGAGGCCCTTGAAGCTGACCTCTCCGAGTTTGACCCGCGGCCCGGTCTTCACTTTATATGTGACATCGATGGTGTGCGCGGCATCGTCGGCAGTGGCTTCGGGCCCGTCCACGGCCGCCAGGGCATAGCCATCTTCTTGCAGCGCCGAAAGCAGGTGCAGCCGGGCATCCAGCACCACCCGCGCCACCGCGGCATCGCCGTTCCGCAGGCCGATGGCGGCGCGATCCTGTGCCGGGATATCGCCTTCCAGCACGATTCCGCCGATGTGATAGAGCGGCCCCGGCGTCACCACGATATTCACCGAAGCGGGCGTGTTCGCCGGCAGCGCATCCAGGCGCGCCGGCAACTCCGGATCGTCCGGCGACAGGCCCGCCACGGTGACGGTGACACCGTTCTGGTAGTAGCCGAAGCTGTCCATCGCGGTCTGCAGGCGCGGAATATCCGCCCGCACCCGCGCCACCAGAGCGAAAGACTGGATCGCGCCGCTATCCTGCAGGGCAATGAGCTGGGAACTGGCGCGCAGGGCCGCATCCATATCGCCCGAACTGGCGCCGGACATCTCCACGGCATAGCGCTGCGATTCGGCGGCGCGTGCGATGCCTGTTCCCAGGATGAGAGCCAGCAACGCTATGGGACAAAGGATTCTCTGCGTGGCTTTCATGCTGACATGGGTATCGACGGTGCTGACCGGCAGAGTGCCATATGTCGGACGATAGCGGCACGAATATGGTGGCGTCCGCGCCGAAATCCCCGAGATCCGCGCTCAAAGCGCTCCTCCGTTCGTGGCTTGTTCGCGCCATACGCCAGTCACGATGGCATCGTGCGAAGCGGTATGCGGTAAATGCGGTAAATGTCAGCGTTTCGCGCCGCGCTCTGCGTCCAGGATGCGGCGTAAGGTATGGACCTGCGTCGCACTGACGGCGGAAGCGCGGTTGCCCCAGGCGTTGCGGATATAGCCGGCGACATCGGCAATGGCGCCATCGTCCAGCGCCGTGAAGGCCGGCATCGGCTTGATCGGCGGCGCGCCGGCTTGCGGCGGCGCCTCTCCGCCCGCCAGGATCATGCGCAGAACCGAGGTCGGATCGCGGCTGGTGACCATGGTATTCTGTGCCAGGCCCGGCGTTCCACGGCGGGCGGCCTGCCGCGCGTTGCCATGGCAGGTCTGGCAATGGGCCCGGAAGACGGCGCCACCGCGCGCCATGGCTTCAGGGCGGGGCGGATTCGGGGCCGGGAATGGCTGGGACGGCAGGCTTTTCAGATAGGTGGCGATTGCCGCCAGGTCCGCATGCGTCATCCGGCTGGTGGAGGACGACACTTTCTCCTTCATCGAGCCTGTCACTGTGGCGTGGCGATTGCGGCCGGTGGCGAGAAATTCCACGATATCGGCCTGGTTCCAGCGGCCCAGGCCGCCGGCGCCGCCCGTGATATCGGGCGCGAACCAACTGTCTATGATGCCGCCGGCCAGCGGCAGGCCGGTGCGGTCGCCGAACAACAGGTCCTTGGGCGTGTGGCAGGCGGCGCAATGGCCCAGGCCGTTGACCAGGTATTCACCTCGCTTCCAGGCCGCGCTGGCATCTGGCGGAATATGGGGCGCGCTCTCATTCCGGTACAGCCAGTTCCAGAAGACGAGCACGAAGCGCAGATTGAGCGGGAATATCAGCCTGTTGGGCGTGGCGGCGCGATGCACCGGCCGCACGGTGCGTAGATAGGCGAACAGGTCGTCGCTGTCCCGGCGGGTGATGTTGCGAAAATAGACATACGGGAAGGCGGGATAGAGGTGCTTGCCGCCGGGGGCGACGCCCTCATGCAGGGCGCGGTAGAAATCGTCCGCGTTCCATTTTCCCAGCCCGGTATCGCGGTCGGGCGTGATGTTGGTGGAATAGACAGTACCGAATGGGGCGTGGAAGGCCAGCCCGCCGGTGAAGGGCGCGCCCTGCGCGGCGGTATGGCAACCAGCGCAGTCGCCCAGGATGGCGAGGTAGCGGCCACGGGCCACATCGGCGGCGTGCGCCGGCAGGGCAAGGAGGACGGCCAGCAAGACTGCCGAAACGAAACGCATTTCCAAATGAAATCCGGTCTATACGGCATTGGAAACGCACGCGGCCCATGCTGGTGGCATCGCCGGAATTTTCTCGCCGCGAATGGCAATTGGCGCGGTTCCCGCTGGGGCGGGTTCCACGGCCTCACAGCAGCAGCGCGGTGACGAAGACCAGAAGCACGCATCCTGCCAGTCCGCCGAAAAAGACGATGCGCTGCCAGGGCCGCTTCAGGATAATGACGGCGCCACGGGCCTTCCGGGCCGGATAGTCTGTTTGCGTGTCTTGAGGCCTGGGTATCGTCATTTTGCCGCCATTGCGAATGGGCACACTTCCGTAAAGCGAAAGGCAAAAATATCGGTTCCGGGGGCGCGCCCGGCGTCAGCGGCGGCCATAGGGCGTCGTGGGCTGCGCCACGGCGTCGTACTTGTCCTGATAGATACAGTGCATGCCGCGCCAGATCTCGACACGGTCATCGGTGACGGCCAGCATGCGGGCGCCGCGCATGGCGGCGTAATCGCTGATATAGGTTGAGGCGTAAACCCTGGGGCCGCCCTGCTTGGGAACCAGGCGAATTTCGTAGCGATTCATCGGCACCCTCCTGATCCGTTAACGCCGCTGCTGGTGCGCCGTTCCTGTCGCGGCCGACGATTTTATTCTCTTCGTCCGACCGGGCCGCCGGTGCGTTTTCTCGGCGCGAGGAAGAACCCATGCGCGGCCTGAACCTAACCCCCGATCTTCTGGAAGGTGCTTATGAATATCTGCGGCGCAGCCCGCCATTCCGCGAATGGCGGCTGCCGGACGGCGACCATGTCGTGTTCCGTGTTCTGGGCGCGCGCGACCGTTTCGGCCATTTCCGGGGCTGGCACAGGCGGGGCGACGGGTGCGACCGCTTCAGCGAAATCGCCATTTCCGCCCGCAAAGTGAAGACCACGCAGATGCTGATCGCCACCATGGCGCATGAGATGATCCACCTGTACCAGGACGAGAACGGCACGGCGCGCGGGCATCATAATCCCGAGTTCCATCGCCTGGCGGCGCGGGTCTGCGCCATGCACGGTTTCGACCCGCCGACCTTCTGAGCAGGGGCTGCCCGAGTTCCACCGGAAAGAATGGCGGATGCGCACGTTCCCTCGCGAGGAGGTGTATCATGAGAAAGTCCCTGTTTTCGCTCGTTGCGTCCATTTTGGTGCTGGGAACCGGCGTCGGCCTGGCGGCCCCGACCAGTGTCAATGGCAC
>DATJHN010000496.1:0-6283 GCA_035493915.1 Bordetella sp. | reverse complement strand
CAGCCGGACATCGCCAGCAAGCTGGCGGCCAATGGCATCGAAGTCGATCCCTGGACGCGCCAGAAGTTCTTGCAGGTGTTCAATGCGGATCTGGACAAGTGGACGGCCATCATCAAGCGGCTGGGCTTGAAGGGCTGAGGATCATCCAGCAAGTATTCGCCACCCGATTTTCCCCAGGTAAACCGCGCCCGGTATGTCGTCCGCGGCGCGGCAACCGGGTCAGGCCGATTGTTGTCCCAATGCCCGTGACAGCACGGCCGCCTCTTCCAGCAGCAGCGCCCCGCACGTTTTCACGCGCTCGGCCGTCATCCGTACGCTTGGCCCGAAGATGCACAGCGAACCCACGGCCACGTCCGCGCCGTTGAAGTAGGGCGCGGCCACTGCTACCGCGCCTTCTATCAGTTCGTGGCGGCTGGTCGCATACCCCTGCTTGCGCACCCGTTCGAGTTCGGCCATGTAGGCGCCGATATCCACTTTCGTCTCGGCCGCGTAGTGCTTCAGGTCTTTTTCCGTCAGGTTCATGCGGGCCAGGATCGTGCGTCCGCTGGCGCCCAGCACCAGTTTTTCCGAATAGCCCACGCCGCGGCGAAAGCTCAGCGGCTGTGTACTCGCGAGTTCGGAGACGCAGACGCGGTAGATCCCTTCGCGCACGAATAGGGCCACCGTTTCGCCGGTGGCATTCCATAGCCGCTGCAGCGAAGGATAGGCGATGTCGGCAATGCTGTGGCTGGACGTCCAGACGTGCGCCAGGCGCGCCACCGAACTGCCCAGTCGGAACTGCTGCGGATCGCCCGATGAAACGAGAAAGCCGTTGTGCTCCAGCGTCGCCACCAGCCGGTACAGCGTGGGGCGGCTAAGGTCGACGCGTTTGAGCAGCTCGGCGGCGGTCAAGCCGTCGTCGCCCGGCCGGAAGGCCAGCAATATGTCCAGCGCTCGGTCCACTGCTCGGACCCCATCCTGGCGCTTGTCGTTTTCCATGCGTGGTCGATATCGCGTCTGTTTCGTTGGGTGGATTGTATTCAAAAGCCTTTGACCCTGACGGATTGTAGTCCGTATAATGGACTGACGTATTATCAGACGGACAAGGTTCGGGGGCTGCCCGAATCGCACGAACGGAGGACACACATGGACAAAAACATGGCCGAAACCCTGGTGCGGACCGGGCCCGGCACGCCGATGGGCAATCTGCTGCGCCGCTACTGGGTGCCGGTTTTGCTGAGCAGCGAGATCGCCGAGCCCGATTGCCCGCAGGTGAGGGTGCAGATCATGGGAGAAAAGCTGCTGGCCTTCCGCGATACGGAAGGGAAGGCCGCGCTGATCAGCGAGTTCTGCTCGCACCGTGGCGTTTCGCTGTACTTCGGGCGCAACGAGGAAAACGGTATCCGCTGTTCGTATCACGGGCTGAAGTTCGACCGCGACGGCAATTGCGTGGACGTGCCGTCGGCGCCGCAGGCATGCAAGCACATGGGCATCACCGCCTATCCCTGTATCGAAGTGGCCGGCATGGTCTGGGCCTATATGGGCCCGAAGGACCGCATGCCCGAACCGCCCGACGTCGAGTGGTGCACGCTGCCGGCCAACCATGTCTTCGTGTCCAAGCGCCTGCAGGAATGCAATTACCTGCAGGCGATGGAAGGCGGCATCGACACCAGCCACGTGTCCTACGTGCATCGCTACGAGGTCGACCACGATCCGCTGCACCAGGGCACCAAGGCGCTGGACTACATCAAGGCGGACGGCAACGTCATTTTCGAAATCGAGAAGACACCCTTCGGCCTGACGCTGTTCGGGCGCCGCAACGGCGAACCGGATTCGTACTACTGGCGCGTCACGCAGTGGCTGTTCCCCTGGTTCACGCTGATTCCGCCTTTCGGCGAGCACGCATTGGGCGGCCACGTGTGGGTGCCGATCGACGACCATAGCTGCTGGGCCTGGAGCATCAATTTCCGCGTCGACCGCCCGCTTAACGAAGAGGAATTGAGCGACCTGAACGCAGGCAAGGGCGTGCACTGCGAGTACGAGCCGGGCACCAATGTTCCGGGCGGAAGCTTCCGGCCCAGGGCCAACAAGGACAACGATTACCTGATCGACCGCCAGGCGCAGAAGGAAAAGCGCGCGTACTCCGGTGTCTTCGGATTCGCGATGCAGGACGCGTCGCTGCAGGAAAGCATGGGGCCCATCCAGGACCATGCCAACGAGAAGCTATTGCCCACGGATCGCGCGATCGTCATGGCGCGCCGGATGCTTTTCGAGGCCGCCACCGCCTTGCAGCCCGATAGCGATCCGCCCGCCGTTGACGCCGACCAGCAGCGCGTGCGCGCCGCCGGCGTGCTGTTGCCGCGCGACCAGAAACCGCAGGAATGGGCCGTGGTGCATTTGGCCGATGCCAAGGATCAGAAGGTGTATTCCATCTAGGGTCGACAGGCCCTGACGCCGTTCGGGCGATAACGCAGCACACCATCAAGGGAGAGAAACCATGTTCAAGAATAAACGGCGCGCGGCGCTGGTCGCCGCGACGCTGGCGGCATGCTGTACGTTCGCCACCGCCCGGGCCGAGGAATGGAAGCCCAATAAGCCCATACGCATCGTGGTGCCCATCGTGGGCAGCACCAACGACGTGCTGGCACGCCTGGTGGCGCCCGAACTGGGCATCGCGCTGGGCCAGCCCGTCGTCGTCGAAAACAAGGGTGGCGGGGGCGGCCTGATCGGCACCATGGACGTGGTCAAGGCCGCGCCGGACGGCTATACGCTGCTGGTCGGCTACAACGGACCCATATCGATCAATCCCACGCTGCTGCCGCAGATGCCCTACGACCCCATCAAGGACCTGGCGCCGATTACGCTGGCGGTCAAGGCCTCGCAGTACCTGGTCGTGAATCCCAAGGTGCCCGTCAAGACGTTGGCGGAGTTCGTCTCCTATGCCAAGAGCCACCGCATGAGCTACGCATCGGTGTCGGTGGGGAGTTCCTCGCATCTGACGATGGAAATGCTGAAGCAGGCAGCGCACATCGACATTACCCACGTTCCCTATCGCGGCGCGGGACCGGCGGTGGTGGACCTGATCGGCGGGCAGGTTGACGCCGCCTTCCTGGTTCCGGGCAACATCCAGGACTATGCCAAGGACGGTCGCGCGCGCCTGATCGCCTCGTCGGGCTTGAAGCGTTTCGCGTCCACGCCGGACGTGCCCACCGTGGCCGAAAGCGGCTATCCGGGCTTCAACGCCACGTCCTGGATCGGTTTCCTGGCGCCGGCGGGAACCCCCAAGCCGGTGATGGATCGCCTGAACACCGAGATGGTGCGGATCCTGAAGTCTCCCAAGGTGCGCAAGCAGCTGGAGGACATGGAGTTCGAAGTGGTGGCCAGCAGCCCGGGCGAATTCTCCGAGTGGATCAAGGAAGACACCGAGCGCTGGGGCAAGGTCATCAAGACCGCCGATATCAAGGCCAACTGAGATGCAAGGACAACCAAGACTATCCGGCAAGTCCGCCCTGATCACCGGCGGCGGCGGTGGCATCGGCGCATCCGTCGCGGCGCTGTTCTGCGCGGAAGGCGCGGCCGTGATGCTGGTGGACGCCAACCAGGATGCGTTGGCGCGGACCGCGGAGCTGGTCGCGCGGGAACAGCCCGGTGCCCGTGTTGCCACCTTCCGCGCCGATGTATCGGACCCGGCCTGCGCGGTGGCCGCGGTCGCGGCCGCAACGCAGGTACACGGCGGGCTGGACATCCTGGTCAACAATGCCGCCATGCGCAATTACTCCAGGCTGGCCGACGTGACCCCCGAGGAATGGCATGCGGTGGTGTCGGTCAATCTGGTCGGCGCGTCCAACTATTGCAAGGCAGCATTGCCCGCGTTGCGCGCGTCGGGCCGGGGCGCCATCGTCAACGTGTCGTCCTGCTATGCGGAGACCGGCCGCAAGGGCATGGCGCTGTATGACGCAACCAAGGCGGGCATCCTGGCCATGACGCGCACGCTGGCCTTCGAAGAGGTCGCGCACGGCATACGCGCCAACGCCGTATGCCCCGGGTCGACGCTGACGGATTTCCATGTGGGCCGCGCGCAGGCCGCCGGCAAAAGCGTGGAGCTGCTGAAGACGCAACGCCAGGACACGTCGTTGCTGGGGCGCTGGGCGGATCCGCGCGAGATCGCCTGGCCCATACTGTGGCTGGCGAGCGACGAGGCCTCGTACATCACCGGTACGACGCTGATGGTGGATGGCGGCTTGTCCGCGATGTAGAAGGAGGATCGCGGCAATGAGTACGAATCGCTTGACGGTGCGTGTGGTGCGCAAGCTGGATGAAACCGCGGACATCTGCAGTTTCGAATTGAGCGATCCCGCGGGCGGCGCGCTGCCGCCTTTTACGGCGGGCGCGCATGTCGATGTTTATCTGCCGGACGGGATCACGCGCCAATATTCGCTATGCGGTGAACCGTCGGAATTCAATCGCTACCGTATCGCGGTGCTGCGCGAGCCCGCTTCGCGGGGCGGCTCTCGCGCCATGCACGATAGCGTGCGCCAGGACGACCTGCTGCAGATCGGCGTGCCGCGCAATCTGTTTGCCCTGGAAGAAAGCGCCGCCCGCCACATCCTGCTGGCCGGCGGCATTGGCGTGACGCCGTTGTTGTGCATGGCGCAGCGCCTTGCCGCCATCGGTGCGGATTTCGAGCTGCACTATTGCGCGCGCTCGGTCGAACGCATGGCGTTCCGCGCGCAGCTGGCTCAGGCATCCTTCGCGGATCGTGTGCATTTCCACGTGGACGACGGCGCGCCGGAACAGAAGCTGGACCTGGCAGCGGTGTGCGCGCCATCGGCGGGTACGCATTTATACGTCTGCGGCCCGAAGGGCTTCATGGATGCCGTGCTGGGGACGGCGCGTGGGCGCGGCTGGCCGGAAGACAGGCTGCACTACGAATTCTTTGCCGCCGACCCGGTGTCAGCCAGCCAGGACGGTGCCTTTTCGGTCAGGCTGGCCAACACGGGCCTGACCGTGCAGGTGCCCGCGGAATGTTCAGTGACGCAGGCGCTGGCCAAGGCCGGCATCGACGTGCCCGTGTCGTGCGAGCAGGGCATCTGCGGCACCTGCCTGACCCGGGTGCTGGAAGGGCAGCCCGATCATCGCGATCTGTACTTGTCGCCGGAAGAGCAAGCCAGGAACGATCAATTCACGCCCTGCTGCTCCCGGTCGAAAACGCCCATGCTGGTGCTGGATCTATAGGGCGGCGGCTTCGTCCGCCAGTTTCTTCAGCGTCTTTCCCGCGATCGCGAAACCGGTGTTGGCGGCGGGCACCCCGGCATAGACGCTGACCATGAACAGCGCGTCCTCGATGATGCGGGCCTCGATGCCCGCCCGCAGGGCGGCGCCGACGTGCAATTCGAACTCTTCCCAGCGTCCCAGCGCCGCGGTCATCGTCATGACGACGATGCGCCGCGTCAGGTCGTCGATACGGCTCGACGTCCATATCCGGCCCCATGCCAGCTGGGTGATCATTTCCTGGAAGGCGGTATTGAATTCGGTGCGCGCGGCCAGCCGGGCGTCGACGTAGGAGCGGCCAAGAATCTCGCGGCGCCGCTCAAGGCCCAGTTCATAGCGTTCGCTTTCCGCCACGTCGCCTTCGGGTAGCAAGAAGTCCAGGACGGCATCGCCCCATTGCACCGGAAACTCGACCATCGGTATATGGGCGGCGGGCAGCTCGGTGATCGTGGCGCCGGGAATTGCCGCCACGATTTCGGCGCCGCGCGCGGGTGGCGTCGATTGGTCCTGGGTGCCGGTCACGACCAGGGTGGGAACCTGGATGGCGGGCAGCCCATCGGCGATCCGCATGTCCCGGATCGCGGCACAACAGCCGGCGTAGCCATGGGGTTCGATGGACAGCAGGGTTGCCTTTACCCGTTCCAGGCGCAGATCCTGCAGGGCCAGGAATGCCGGCGTGAAGAAGCGGCCCAGCACGGCTTCGGAAATCGCTGCAAGGCCGCCGCGCGTGACGTTGTCTATGCGCGTTTCCCAGACCTCCGGCGGAAAGCTCACAGCCGTATTCGAAAGAACCAGCCGGTCCAGGCGATGGTCGGCGCGCTGCGCGTAGGCCATGCCCACCATCCCGCCCAGGGAGACGCCGCAGTAATGGAATTTTTGCAGGCCGGCGGCTTGCACCACGGCGGCGAGATCGTCGGCCAGTTGATCCATCGTGTAGGCGCCATCCGGCGCATCCGAAGCGCCGTGGCCTCGCATGTCGAAGCGGATGACCCGGAAATGCCGCATCAGGCGCGGCAGCACGGGATCCCACAGC
>DATJHN010000495.1:0-4117 GCA_035493915.1 Bordetella sp. | reverse complement strand
GCTGGTCATGTACGAATGGATGCTCAACGAACTGGGGCGCTGGGGCTGGCTTGCCGCGTTCGTCTACGTTGCCGGCGCGGCCCTGCGCCTGGCTCGCTTCAACACCAACATCGCCGTCGTCGACAAGCGGTTCTTCCAGGGACTGCCCAGCCCGTCGGCGGCCGCCCTGGTGGCGGGCTTTGTCTGGCTGGCGGTGGATAACAAGCTGCCCATCCATGACGCCTTCATGGCCTGGACGGCATTTTGCGTCACCATGTATGCCGGCGTGGCAATGGTCAGCAATGCGCCGTTCTACAGCGGCAAGAGCTTTGCCCTGGGACGCAGCGTGCCGTTCTGGGTAATCCTGCTGGTGGTGGCGGCGTTCGTGTTCGTATCCAGCGACCCGCCGGTGGTGCTGTTCGGCCTGTTCGTGGTCTACGGGATATCCGGCTGGTTCATCCTGGCCTGGCGCTGGAACCGGGCGCGCCGCTGGCAACGCAGCCGGGCCCGCGCGAGCGGCGGCGGGGAACAGTAGGGACGTTCAGCGGCTGAAATCCATTTCCTGGTCGTACATGGGATCCGGGCCCGGGTGGTAGTGCGTGACCCGTTCGCCGTTGCGGCCCATGTACACATACATCAGCGAATTCCACGAGTCGTTCTCGCGATAGCGGTACGACCAGACTACCTGGCGGACGCTGGGCAGCCCGACTTCGTCGACGATGGCGGGTGGGCCGAATTCGCACAGTACGCGATTGGCCGTCCAGTCGCCCTTGGACAGCAGGGCAAAATGCTGGTCGGTCAGGATGCGTTCCACCTTGTCTATCCTGCCGTCCAGCCCGACATTGCCGCCCCACGCGAACTGGCCCATGGGCTGCTGGGTCCAGATGACGCGCTGGCCGCCGTTGGGCAGGGGGCAGGTGAAATTGGGCTTGCCATATTGCGCGACGACCTGGCTCAGCGGGGTATCGGGCGGCGTGCGGGCCGCCATATCGGCGCAGCCGGCCAGCAGGGCGAGCAGCGAGCCCATGAGCAGGGCGATGGCGCGGTGTGGGAGGGGACGAGTCTGCTCAGCCATGGGCGCGCTCCTGGGTGGATCTCGGGCGAGAGTAACGTCCGCGCCGGACGTCGGCCGAAGTACGATGCTTCGTACTGTCCCCGGTTGCCCACGGCCCCCCTAGGGTACGGGCGGCCGGCGCGCCTGACAATTCTCGCCGATAAGCTATAATCCGTCGGTTTTCGCTGTCGAACAACTGTCGTTGTTACTCGTTTACGTTACCCGTTTTACTTAACCCACGCCAAGGCACCTCGGCCTTGGCGCATGTCCGAAGAGGTCAATAAATGTCCGTAGCTGACATCAAGAAGTCCGATATCGTTGCGCAATTCCAGCGCGCTCAAGGCGATACCGGCTCCCCCGAAGTCCAAGTGGCGCTGCTTACCGCTCGCATCAATGAGCTGACCGGTCACTTCAAGGAACACATGAAGGACCACCATTCGCGCCGCGGCCTGCTGCGCATGGTCAGCCGCCGCCGCAAACTGCTCGACTACCTGAAGGGCCGCAATCCCGACGCTTATCGCGCTCTGATCGAAAAACTCGGTCTGCGTAAGTGATCGACGGGGCCGGTTCCCCATGACGCAACCGTGGCCGGTGCGACCCTGTCGCAACGGCCACGGTTTTTCATTTGCAAGGAATAATCGTCATGTTCAATAAAGTGACAAAAACGTTCCAGTACGGCCAGCATACGGTCACGCTGGAAACCGGAGAGATTGCCCGCCAGGCATCCGGCGCCGTTGTAGTGTCCATCGAGGACACGGTGGTGTTGGCGACTGTCGTCGCCGCCAAAAAGGCCAAGCCCGGGCAAGACTTCTTCCCGCTGACCGTCGACTATATCGAAAAGACCTACGCTGCCGGCCGTATCCCGGGCGGTTTCTTCAAGCGCGAAGGCAAGCCCTCGGAAAAGGAAACGCTGACGTCGCGCCTGATCGATCGTCCGCTGCGCCCGCTGTTCCCCGAAGGTTTCTACAACGAAGTGCAGGTGGTTCTGCACACGCTGTCGGTCAATCCTGAAATCGATCCCGACATCGCCGCCATGATCGGCGCGTCTGCCGCGCTGGCTATTTCGGGCATTCCCTTCAACGGCCCGATCGGCGCCGCGCGCGTCGGTTATGTCGATGGCCAGTACGTACTGAACCCCACCGCGTCGCAGCTGAAGCAGTCCAAGCTGGACCTGGTGGTCGCCGGTACCGAAACCGCCGTGCTGATGGTCGAGTCCGAAGCCCGCCAGCTGTCGGAAGAAGTGATGCTGGGTTCGGTGGTGTTCGGCCACGAACAGATGCAAGCCGTCATCAACGCCATCCATGATCTGGTGCGCGATGCCGGCAAGCCGGATTGGGACTGGCAGCCGGAAGCCAAGAACGAAGGCCTGATCGCCGCCGTTACCGGCGCCGCCAAGGATGGCCTGAACGCCGCCTATCAGATCCGCGAAAAGCAGCTGCGCACGACCAAGCTGCGCGAAGTCTATGCGGACGTCAAGACTCAACTGGCGGCCCGCGCCGCCGAAACCGGCGAAGGCGTGCCCGATTCCGTCGCCGTGGACAACATCCTGTTCGACCTGGAAGCGCGCATCGTGCGCGGCCAGATCCTGAACGGCGAACCGCGTATCGACGGCCGCGACACCCGCACCGTGCGTCCCATCAGCATCCGCCTGGGCGTGCTGCCGCGCGCTCACGGCAGCGCCCTGTTCACCCGTGGTGAAACGCAGGCCTTGGTTGTGGCTACGCTGGGCACCAAGCAAGATGAGCAGATCATCGACGCGCTGATGGGTGAATACCGCGACCGCTTCATGCTGCACTACAACATGCCGCCCTTCGCCACCGGCGAAACCGGCCGCATCGGCGTGCCCAAGCGTCGCGAAATCGGCCACGGCCGGCTGGCCAAGCGCGCGCTGCTGAATCTGCTGCCCGCTCCGGAAGACTTCCAATACACCATCCGCCTGGTTTCCGAGATCACCGAATCCAACGGTTCCTCTTCCATGGCGTCGGTCTGCGGCGGTTCGCTGGCCATGATGGATGCCGGCGTGCCGGTCAAGGATCACGTGGCTGGCGTGGCCATGGGCCTGATCCTGGAAGGCGGCAAGTTCGCCGTTCTGACCGACATCCTGGGCGATGAAGATCACCTGGGCGACATGGATTTCAAGGTGGCCGGCACCGAACAGGGCGTTACCGCCCTGCAGATGGACATCAAGATCCAGGGCATCACCAAGGAAATCATGCAGGTTGCGCTGGCCCAGGCCCGCGAAGGCCGCCTGCATATTCTCCAGAGCATGCGCGACGCCTTGAGCAGCTCGCGTGGCGAACTCTCCGCGTTCGCCCCGCGCATGCTGACGATGAAGATCAATCCGGAAAAGATCCGCGACGTCATCGGCAAGGGTGGTGCCACCATCCGCGCCCTGACCGAGGAAACCGGCACGCAGATCGACATCTCCGATGATGGCACCATCGTCATCGCCAGCGTGGACGAAGCCCAGGCCAAGGAAGCCCAGCGCCGCATCGTCGAACTGACCGCCGACGTGGAAGTCGGCCAGGTCTACGAAGGCAGCGTCCTGCGCCTGCTGGATTTCGGCGCCATCGTCCAGGTCCTGCCGGGCCGCGACGGTTTGCTGCACATTTCGGAAATCGCCAACTACCGCATCGCCAACATCAACGATGTGCTGAAGGTCGGCCAGAACGTCCGCGTCAAGGTCATCGAGGCCGACGACAAGGGCCGCCTGCGCCTGTCCATCAAGGCGATCGGCGGCATCGAGCAGCAGCAGCAGCCGGCCTCGCAGGGCGAGGCTGCGCCCGAAGCCGCACCGCAGTCCGAGCCGCAGCAGTAAGCGGCCTGGCCGAATGCCAGTCCGCCGTGGGCGGGGTGGCGTTCGAGAAGGCGGACGGTTTCTGTCCATGGAAACGGCACCTTTTGGGTGCCGTTTTTATTTACAGTGCGGTAAAGTGCTGGCGCGGCGCGCGCGTACGACGGCGTGGCGCCCGCATCACGCGGCATCGAGAATACGGGCATATATGGCATGAGACGGCGCGGGCGCATGGCCTTGGCGACAATTGGCGCGAGCATGATGCTCGCGGCCTGTATGTCTTCGCAGGA
>DATJHN010000494.1:0-7565 GCA_035493915.1 Bordetella sp. | reverse complement strand
AGCATGGCCAGCACGCGTGCGCCGCGCTCGATGCCCAGCCGCGCGCGCGCGGCGTCCCGATCCGGCTCCATGGGAATGGTTGCGGCCAGGGGATGGCCCACGTACGTGACCGGAATGCCTTCCTTGCGATAGATATCGACTTCGAAGGGAAACAGCACCAGCATGTGCGAGACGGCCTGGCGGATCTTGTGGATGCGGTCGTAGCGCCAGGCCCAGATGGACGGTCCCACGAAATGCACGGTCGGCACGCCTGCCTGCCGCAGCTGGAGCTCCAGCTTGAGATTGAAGTCCGGCGCATCGATGCCGACGAACACCGACGGCGGTTCCGCCAGCATGCGGCGCTTTACATCGCCATAGATGGCAAGCAGGCTGGGAATACGCTTGAGCGCGTCGACATAGCCGAAGACCGTCAACGCGTGCATGGGGTGCCAGCTTTCGAAACCGCGCGCCTGCATATGCGGGCCGCCTATGCCCATGCAGGAGACTGCCGCGTCGCGTTCGTGCAGGCCTTTGATGATGCGGCCGGCCAGCAGGTCCCCGGAAGGCTCGCCGGCGACCATGCCGATGCGCATGTTCACGGCCGGATGATGCCGCGCCGCGATTGGTCCAGGAAGTCCAGCATGGTCTGCAGGACTTCGCGTGTTTCCGGTTCGGTGTTCTGGCGCTCGCGCAGTTCGGCGCGTGCTTCGTCCAGCGACAGGCCGCGCCGGTAAATAGCCTTGTAGGCGTCGCGCAGCGCCGAGATGACGGCCGGAGAAAACCCGCGGCGCTTCAATCCTTCGACGTTGATGCCGACCGGACGGCAGGGATTGCCCGCGGCCAGCACGTAGGGCGGCGTGTCCTGCATCAGCGAACTATTGCCGCCCGTCATGCTATGCGGGCCGATGGTGCTGAACTGATGCACGCCGGTCAGGCCGCCCAGGATCGCCCAGTCGCCCACCGATACATGGCCGCCAAGCTGTACGCCATTGGCCAGGATGGTGTTGTTGCCCACATGGCAATCATGCGCGATATGCACATAGGCCATGATCCAGTTGTCATCGCCCAGCGTCGTGACGCCGCCATCCTGCACGGTGCCTGTATTGAACGTGGTGAATTCGCGCACCATATTGCGGTCGCCGATTTCCAGCCGGGTGGGCTCGCCCTTGTACTTCTTGTCCTGAGGCATACCGCCAATGGAGCAGAAGCGATAGAACCGGTTATCGCGTCCGATGGTGGTGAAGCCATCGATGACGCAATGCGATCCGATCTCAGTCCCCGCGCCAATGCTGACCCGCGGGCCGACGACGCTATACGGACCGATGACAACGGAACTGTCGATCTCAGCGGCCGGATCGACCACGGCGGTGGGATGGATGTGACCGGTCATTTATGCTTCCAGGCTGCGGATGGCACACATGAGTTTGGCTTCGGCGACCAGCTGGCCGTCCACGAGGGCCCGGCCGGCATATTTGCAGATGCTGCGGCTCAAGCGCTCCGCATCGACCTCGATACGCAATTGGTCGCCGGGAACGACGGGACGGCGGAAGCGCGCACCATCGATGCCGACAAAGTAATACACCGTGGACGAGGACGGCGACTCGCTTTTCAAGGCCGATTCGTCCGAGAACGAAAACAACGCGGCGGCCTGCGCCATGGCTTCCAGGATCAGCACCCCGGGCATGACCGGATGGTGCGGGAAATGTCCCGTGAAGAAAGGCTCGTTGATCGAGACGTTCTTCAGGGCAACGATGGATTTGCCTGGCTGGATGTCGATCACGCGGTCGATCAACAGCATCGGATATCGATGCGGCAAGCGATCCAGGATCCCCTTAATGTCGAGTTCCATGAGTATGTTCCTGCATTGCGATTCTTTTTACGGCGTGCCGCGCTAGCCACGCTCGCGATGTTATTCCTGTTCCAGCGCCCTCACGCGGCGACGTAACTGTCCCAACTGCTGGATGACAGCGGCGTTGCGCTGCCAGTCGCCGTGCTCGGCATACGGATACACCCCCGTATAGCGCCCAGGCCTGGAAATGTTCGACGTAATAGCGGTACCGCCGGAAATATGGACGTCGTCGGCCAACGTAAGATGACCGGACAGCATGGACGCCCCGCCGATGGTGCAGCGTTCGCCTATGGTCGTGGACCCTGCGATGCCGACGCAAGCGGCGACCGCCGTATGCGCCCCGATCCGCACGTTGTGCGCGACCATGATCTGGTTGTCCAGCTTGACGCCGTCACCGATCAGGGTGTCTTCCAGCGCGCCGCGGTCGATGGTCGTGTTGGCACCGATTTCGACATCGTCGCCCACCGTCACCCCGCCGAACTGGGGAATTTTGCCCCAGGCGCCTTTGCCACGCACCGGATCCGGCGCGAAACCAAAGCCATCGGCCCCCAGGACGGCGCCGGAATGGATGATGGCGCGCGCCCCGACCGTTACGCCTGCATACAACGTCACCCGTGCGTGCAGCAGCCCACCGGCGCCGATCGACGACCCTGCTCCAATGATGCAGCCGGGCCCGAGCACGGTATCGCGCCCGATGCGGGCGCCTGATTCCACCACGCACTGCGGCCCGACGCGCACGCCGGCTTCGAGCACCGCGTCATCGGCGACGACCGCCGATGGATGCACCCCCGCCGGCAGGGCCGGACGCCGCGCGCGGTCGAACCATTGAGCGATGCGCGCGTAGAGCAGATAGGGATTGGAGGTGACGACCCGCGCGAAAGCCGGTTGAGGCACCTGCGCCGACAGCGCCTGGTCTACATCCGGCGTGACGATGATGGCGCCGGCCCGTGCCGCGGGCAGCTGGCTTTGGTAACGAGGGTTGGAAAGAAAACTGATTTCGGCGGGCCCGGCGGAAGCCAGCGTACCCAGCCCTAGTATCCGAGGTAGCGCCCCGGCGGGCGGGACGCTGATCTGCCACGTCAGACCTTGGGTGTCGGTGTCCGCTAAGAGCTCGTCAAGCAACGGCGCGCGAGTGGAAGCTAGCAGAACCGGCATGGGCGATGCTTACTTGCCAAGAGCCTGGATCACTTTGTCGGTGATATCCACGCGCGGGCTGACGGTTACAGCGTCCTGCACGATCAGGTCATAGTTCTCTTTTTCGGCAATGGCCTTGATGGCTGCATTGGCCTTCTGCACGATGGCCGAGAACTCTTCGTTGCGACGGCGGTTGAAATCTTCCTGGAATTCGCGGCGGCGACGCTGCAGATCGGCATCCATGTTGCTGAGGTCACGTTGCCGCTTGGCGCGGTCGGACTCGGACAATACGGGAGCGTCTTTATCGAATTTTTCCGCCTGCGTACGCAGGTTGGTCGCCAGGCGCTGCAGGTCGGCGTCGCGCGACTTGAATTCCGATTCGATCTTGGCTTGCGCCGCGCGTGCGGGACCGGATTCGCGCAGGATACGCTCGGTATTGACGAAGCCGATTTTCGTCCCTTGCGCAGCTGCGGGCGCCGCATACGACGCGCCCAGCAACAGCGCGCCCGCCAGCGCCAGCACGGCCGTCAGGGAGACGGCGCCCTTGCGCGATGAACGGGACAATTTGCGTACGAAAATAGACATCATGAAAATTTCACCTTCCGATAAGGTCAAGCAAAGCGTTATTGTGCCACTAAACCGGCACCGTCAAGGACGGCCGGAAACATCCGGCCACCTTTGGCTTGCGTTTAGAAACCAGTGCCGATCTGGAACTGGAAGCTCTGGGTATCGTCACCCGACTTCGCATTGAGCGGGTGGCCATAGGAGAGTTGCAGCGGACCGAGCGGGGATTGCCACGACAGGCCGATACCCGCCGAATAGCGCCATCCGCAAGGATCTTCGACGTCGTTGTTCTTGCCACCCGTGCAGGTCAGCCCGGTGCCCGGCTGCACACGACCCGCATCCGTGAAGACGAACCAGCGCAAGGTCTTGTCCTTGGTCGCGCCAGGGAACGGCAGATACAGCTGCGCATTCGCCACCATGCGACGCGCGCCACCCAGGTAATCGCCGGTCACCGAGTCGCGCGGACCCAGGGATGCGCCCTCGAAGCCGCGCACCGACCCGATACCGCCGGCGTACACGTCCTTGATCACCGGGAAGTCCTTGCCGCCGTAGCTCTGGCCCCAGTCCACCATGCCGTTCAGGGCCAGCGTGTAGCTGCGGCCCAGCGGCATGTAGTACTGTTGCTGCGCGGACAACATGGTGTATTTCAGGTCCAGCGTCGACCCGCTGGCCTGCAGCTTGGTGAAGTAACCCTTGGTCGGCGCCAGCGCGCTGTCGCGGGTGTCCTTGTTCCAGCCGGTCGTGAGCAGCAAGGAGTTGGTCGACTCGCCGTACTGGTCCACATAATTCTGGTAAGCCAGCGGCGAATCGCTGTTCAGATGGACCGTGTTGCGCTCGATGGACGCGCCCAGGATGATACGGTCGTATTCCGAAATGGGCACGCCGAAGTTCATGCCCAGGCCCATGGTATCCACCCGGTACTCGCCATCGTTGTCGATGAACGGCCGCTGCTGGCGGTAGTACACGGAAGTGGTACGGCTGATGCCGTCCTTGGTCCAATACGGATCGGTATGCGACAACACCACGGCGCGATTGGTCTTGCTGGTGTTGAACTGCAGCGTCAGGTTCGTGCCGCTGCCGAATACGTTGTCTTCGCTGATGCCGGCACTAAGGATGGCGCGATCCGTGGAGCCGTAGCCCACGCCCAGATTGACCATGCCCGTGGGCTTTTCCTTGACGTCCACGTTGACGTCGACCTGGTCGGGCGACCCAGCGACCGGATCGGTCTTGACGTTGACGTCGGTGAAATAGCCCAGGCGATCGATACGGTCGCGCGACATTTTGATATCG
The DNA here is from genome assembly GCA_035493915.1 of Bordetella sp. GTDB lineage: Bacteria > Pseudomonadota > Gammaproteobacteria > Burkholderiales > Burkholderiaceae_B > Bordetella_C. Next base: position 2,749 of record DATJHN010000494.1, on the reverse strand, counting down.
CCGGCGTCGTACCACGCGGCTTCTTCCTGGCGCATTTCACGGCGAACGACTTCGTCACGCGTGCGGGTATTGCCGCCGATCTGGATACGGCGGACATAGACACGGCGGCTCGGATCGACATAGAACGTCAGATCGGCCTCATGCTTGGCGCGATCGAGCTGCGGGTTCGGGTTGACGTTGGCGAAGGCATAGCCCAATTCGCCCAGGTAATCGGTGATGGCCTTGGCACTGTCGTTGGTCTTGGCCGCGGAAAAGGTTTCGCCTGCCTTGACCTGCAGCAGCGCTTCGATCTGCTTGTCCAGACCCAGCAGATTGCCCGCCAGTTTGACGCTGCGCACCTTGTAGGGCTCGCCTTCGTGCAGCGTGTAGGTAATGTAGATGTCCTTGCGATCCGGCGAGATGGTGACTTGCGGCGGCTCGACCACCACTTCCAGGTAACCGCGATCCAGGTAGAAAGAACGGATGCGTTCGACGTCGCCTTCGAGCTTTTCACGCGAATACTTGTCGGTATCGGTGTACCAGGTCAACCAGCCCGGCGTGGTGAGCTGGATCTGATCCAGCAGCTCGCCCTGGGAGAATGCCTTGTTGCCGACGAAGTGGATTTCGCGGATGCGGGCCACGTCGCCTTCGAAGATATCGAAGCTGATACCGACCCGGTTGCGCGGCAGAGGCGTTACGGTGGAGGTGACTTCCACACCGTATTTGCCCTTGGCCATGTACTGCTGCTTTAGTTCGAATTCGGCGCGTTCAAGCATGGAACGGTCGAAGATGCGCCCTTCCGCGAAGCCCACATTGCGTAGCGAATCGAGGATCGCCTTGCTGTCGAATTCCCGCATGCCGTTGAACGTAATCGACGCGATGGTCGAACGTTCCTGCACGACGACCACGACCACGTTGTTGTTGGTGTCGATGCGAACGTCGCTGAAGAAGCCGCTGCCGTACAGCCGGCGCACGGCATCGGTGGCGGTGTCGTCGGTAAAGGTATCGCCGACTTTGAACGGCAGATAACCGAACACCGTACCGGCATCGATACGCTGGATGCCCTCCACGCGAATGTCCTTGACGACAAAGGGTTCGAAGGCTTGCGACATGGCCGGCAACAGCAGCAGCATGGCGATAAGGCCCACCCAAATACCCTTGTTGGGCTTAAACATCCAGCGGAAAAACATCCTGGGGGATCCTTGATGGTCCAAATGGCGGAGTTATTGGTGCAAATGGCGGAGGATTTTAAGGCAGAACCCGCCTGAGCGAAAGGCGCAAGCCGCCGCGCGACCGCGCCCGCGTCGCGGGCAAGCGGCCGCAAGGCATGCCAATCCTTGAAGTAAGCCGGAAAAGGCCGTGTGCTGGATCGGCACGCTAGGTAAAAAGACGGGCGAAATCGTTGAACAGCGCCAAGCCCATCAGGCCCGCCAGCAGGCCCAGCCCGGCACGCTGCCCGATGTCCAGCCAGCGCGAAGGCGGCGGACTGCCGCGAACGATTTCGATCAGGTAGTACAGCAGGTGTCCGCCATCCAGCATGGGGATGGGCAGCAGATTCAAGACGCCCAGGCTGATACTGATAAGGGCAAGATACGCGATATACGCCGCCAATCCGACACGGGCGGTTTGTCCGGCGTAATCGGCGATGGTGACCGGGCCGCTGATATTGCGCCACGAGACTGCGCCCGTGACCATGCGGCCCATCATGCGCAGCGAGAACCAGGCCGTGTCGACCGTGCGGGTGGCGCCCCGCCACAGGCTATCGAGCGGGCCGTAGCGGACCGTGACCATGGGAATGTCGCCGCCCAGTTGCACGCCGATGCGGCCCACGGTTTCGCCGTTTTCGATGCGTTCCGCCCTCGGCGTCACGGTCAGGGAGATGTCCGCGCCGTCGCGCCGCACCAGCAGCGGCACCGATCGACCCGCCTGCTGCTGGACGGTCTGCACTACGCTGCCGACGTCCTGCGCCAGCCGGCCATCGACGGAAAGAATCATATCGCCGACGCGCAGGCCCGCCTGCTCCCCTGCCCCGCCGGCGACCACGCCGCGGACCACCGGCTTGGGTTCCTGCAGCCGCAGGCCGGCCACCGCCAGGGGATCCCCAAGAGAGGGATCCAGGCTGCTTTCGCTCAGCGTAAGACCACGATCCTGCGAAACGCCATGGGCGGACCTTACGCCGACCTGGACATGCCCGCCGCTGGAAATATGATCCATCAGTTGCCAGCGCGCATCGTTCCAGGACGTCACGGCCTGGCCGTCTATCGACACGATCTGGTCGCCAGCCTGGAAACCCGCCTGCGCGGCCGCCGTGCCCGACGAAGGCTGGGCCAACAAGGCGGCGGGCTCGTCCACACCGGCCAGATTCAGGCCGGCGTACAGGAATACGGCCAGGATCAAATTGAAAATCGGACCGGCAGCGACGATCAGGATGCGCTTGCCCACCGGCTGCGGATGGAAGGCCCTGGCGGCCTCTTCCGGCGACGCGCCGGGCGGCGGATCGTCCTGCATTTTGACGTAGCCGCCCAGCGGAATCGCCGACACCGCCCATTCCGTGCCGTGACGGTCTACCCGACGTAGCAGCACCTTGCCGAAGCCCACGGAAAACCGCAGCACCCGCACGCCACACAGACGCGCCGCCCAATAGTGGCCGAGCTCATGGAAAGTGATCAGGATGCCCAGCGCGACAGCGAAGGCCAGCAAGGTGAAAAGCATGGGCGAATACCGTATTGAGGGAGCCGCGGCCGGACCGCCGCGCGGGCACCGGGGTCAT
>DATJHN010000493.1:0-5802 GCA_035493915.1 Bordetella sp. | reverse complement strand
CCGCACAACTGCTAGGGGCTCTTGGGGCCGTTGTTTCCCTGTTTTCCGTGATTCCGTATGGCCTGGCGATCTGGCGCCGTGCCATCCGTCCTCATCTGTTTACCTGGCTGATCTGGTCGGTTGTCACGGTTATAGCCGCCGCGGGTCAGTTCGTCGCTGGGGCCGGCCCCTCGGCATGGTGTACCGCAGCGGTCGCCCTGACCTGTTTCCTGACCTTCGTCGCCAGCATTTTTCGCGGCGAGAAAGGCTGGACCAGGTCTGATTGGTTTTTCCTGGCGGCGGCCTTTTCCACTATCCCCATTTGGGTACTTACCGACGACCCGACTATCTCGGTATGCCTGGTCACGTTGATCGAGCTCGCGGGCCTGGCTCCAACGGTCCGCAAGACGGTGCGCGATCCGTGGAGCGAAAATCTTCTGTATTTCGGCCTGTGCGTCCTGAAATACGCGCTGGCCTTGCTGGCGCTGCAAACATGGAATCTGGCGGTCGCAATCTATCCAGCCGTCAATGTAGTGGTGACAGCCTGCCTTTGCATGCTCATCGTTGTGCGCCGCCAGGCCTTGACGAAAACGGCGGCCACGTCGAGGTCCTGATCGTCAGGCCTTTGGTATCCACGTCCCATGCAACCCTTGCGGGACCCGCTGGGGAAGCCGGACGACGGCGACCGGGTCGGCGTCGATATGCGCGGCGTCGAGCAGGACCAGATCGCTCTTCCGGCTGGCTGGGTCGAAGACAAACGCCGCCAGATACCCGCTGTCTTCGGCGGCATTCGGCGAGCGCGGGATGAACGTCGGCTCGCCCGCGATTCGATTGCCGAAATCGTGGCGGCCGATATTCCCCGTCTCGGTGTCGACCTTCAGCATGGTGTTGAAAGTGGCGGCGGGCGGGTTGGCCTGTTGCAGCGTATTCGTCAAGGTCGGCAGATAGACGAAGCGCGTCGCCACTGCATTAAGCGTATCGTTGACGCGCGGAAACTCGACAACCATGTCCGCGATGGCCACATCGCCGACCTTGCGGCCGCCGATATCGATGTCCATGCGGTGCAGGGTCGATGCCAGCGCGCTGGCGGCCGCATATTCCAGATTCAGGCTGTCGTGCCTGACGTAGTCGACCAGAATATGGCCGCCGCGCTCGAAGGCATTGGCGAAATGGAAGACGAAAAACGGATCGGCGTCCAACCATAGGGCTGTACTTCCATCCAGCGAGATCAGGCCGATGCGCGTGCCCAGGCTCGGCTGCCATTGCAGGAATGGCCGTCCTTGTTGCGCGGCTGCCCGATCGAAGACCGCGGGACAGGCAAGCAGCACGATGTAGTTCTCGGTAAGTACAAAATCGTGAATCATCGTCGGCGCGGAGAGCACGACAGGAAAAGTCCTGGCGAGCTTGCCCGACGCATCGATCTGGTGAATCTGGACGACGGGTTGCTGCGTCGAGTAGGCCAGCGCGAACAGCGCGCCGGATTGCGGATGGCGACGGTTATGCGCCCCCAGGCGGATAGGCTGGCTGGTTCCGGCTTTCCATTCCCCGATGGTGTCCAGCTCCATGGTCATTTCGTAGCACGTGGTCGCCTCGTCCAGGGCGAGCAAGCGGCCGCCATGTTCCAGCACGCTGATGAACGCGCCGTTCTTGAATGGACCGGGAGGATCACCCGGACCGATAAGCGCGGGATCGATCGGCACTGGATGTGTGAAGCTGCCGTACACCGCGCGGCCTGCACGGCGTTCCACGGCCAGGGCGTTGGTCTGCACGAAACGATTGCGATAACGCGCCTGTCCATCCGCGAAATAGACGGCGTGGATCATTCCATCGCCGTCCATGGGATACGCGAATGCGATGGGCTTGAACATGGGATTCGGACCGTTGCGCATATACACGCCCGCAAGGTCCGGTGGGATGCGTCCGGCGATCACAGGCAGATTAGCGACATCGGTCTCCGACAGGACGGGCGCGAAGTTGCCGCTGAGATGCGGGTCGTTCGATGTCCAGGCCGGATCTTCGGGGCCTTGTGCGGGGGATGGCGACACATGTGCCGCCAAACCCGCCGCCATCGCTCCCTTGGCCACCAAACCGCAGAATTCTCGCCGCCTTGTGTCGTCGATCATTGCGTTCTCCCGGGACGCGTGATCGACAAACTATATGCCCGCTTACAGGCCGCGCGGCCAGGAAACCCGGGTTTTTAATGGGTGAGAGTGGACGGCAACCGCGGATGGCTACCTATGATTTAGCAGTCGGCGCACCGAACGGTCAGAGCGATCTGGAGCCCAGCGCAGTCACGAAGGCTCCCAGCGCGAACAGCGCGCCGGTGCCGCATACCGCATTCCATCCGCCAAGGGCCCACGTCACACCGGCCAGCGCCGAACCGGCCGCGCCGCCCAGGAAGAAGATGCCGACAAAGATGCCGTTGATCCGTCCTCGCGCTTCCGGGCGCAGCAGATTGACCGAACGGCGTCCCAAGGTCTGGTCGCCCGTTACGCCGACGTCCAGCACTACCGCCGCGGCGACCATCGCCAGCAAGGGCCACAGCGCGCCATGCGATGCCCATGCCTGGCTGCCGGCGAACGCAGCCAGGCCGAGCGCGCCCAGCAGCAGCAGATGCGCGACCAGCGTTGTCGCCCGCGTCCAGCCGCGATCGCCGAGTCGTCCGACCACCGGCGTGACGATGGCGCCGCCCGCACCGGCCAGCGCGAACAGCGCGATGCCGCGTTGACCGAGTCCAAAGGGCGCCTGCGCCAGGCGCAGCGCGACGGCGGTCCAGAAAAGGCTGAACGCACCCATCACCAGGCCGGCCGATAGCGCGCGGCTGCGCAGCACCGGCTCTTCGCGCAACAAGCGCCAGAGCGATGCGATCAGCGCCGGATAGGAGAGGCGTGCAGCGGGCCGCGTGACGGGCAGGCGTGTCGCCAGGACCACGGTCAACAGCGCCATGGCGAGGGCGCTGATGCCGTAGAAGGCACGCCAGCCCCATGCGTCCGCGATCAGGCTGGCCAGCGGCCGTGACAGCAGGACCCCTGCCATAAGGCCGCCCATGACATCGCCGATCACCTGGCCACGCCGCTCGGGCGACGCCATGTGCGCGGCGATCGGCACCAGCACCTGAATCGCCGAACACGCGGCGCCCAGCACGAACAACATGGCGAGCAGGGCCTGCGCGCGCGTGGCGAACATCGCGGCTGCTGCGGCGGCGATGGCTACGATCAATTGCGCGACGATCAGCCGGCGGTTTTCGATAAGGTCGGCCAGGGGCACCAGCAGAAAGAGACCGGCCGCGTAGCCCAGCAGGGTCACCATGGCGACCAGCCCGCTTTGTGCGGCCTCGAGCCCCAGGGACGGGCCGATCAGGCCTATCAGCGTTTGCGGCGCGAACAGGTTCGTGACGATGATGGCGACCGACGCCGCGAATAGCAGCGCCAACCGCGACGTCATGGCGTGGGCAGGCGGGTCCGCCGGAATAGCGCTGGCGAGAGTAGATTCTGGTGGCGACATAAAGCCTCGATAAATGACAATTTCGCATTACGTCTGTCAACTTTATGCCGATAACGAATCATAATACAATTCAATTATAGAAATACAGATTATGCGGAGCGCGCATGAACATCCGAGATCTCGAAGCCTTCCTGGCCGTCGTGGAAACCGGCTCCCTGGTCGGCGCTTCCGCCCGCTTGCACGTCACCCAGCCCGGGATCACGCGCCGCATCCAGAACCTTGAAGAACACCTGGGCGTGACGCTGCTGGACCGGCAGTCCAAGCCGCTGAAGCCGACCGCGTCCGGCAGGCAGGCGTATGAGCATGGCCGACAGGTGCTGCGCTCGCTGGGCGATCTGGTGGCCGGCGTCGCGCCGGATGCGGAACTTCAACGGGAGCTGCGCATCGGCGTTATGCCGTATTTGTCGGAAGCCGCGCTGGCGGTGCCGCTTGACCGCCTGCGTTCGGCCTATCCGAAGCTGTCACTGCGCATCGTGTCTGGCTGGTCGCTCAATCTGGTGGAGCAGGTCGCCCATGGCGCCCTGGACGTGGCAGCGGTTTGCCTGCCTGACAATGCGCCCCAGCCCGAAGGGCTGACTGGAGACGATCTGGGCGTGTTGCGCGTGCTGCTGGTCACCGGCGGATCGCTGGACGTACCTAGTCCGGCGAACCTGGACATGCTCGCCACCTATCCCTGGATCATGAACGAAACCGGCTGCGGTTTCCGCTCGTATATCCAGAATCATTTCAAAGCGCGGGGGCTCTCTTTCGACATCGCCGCCGAAGTGCAGAGCGCGGATCTGCGGTTGTCGCTGGTGGCGCGCGGCATGGGTATCGGCTTCGTCACGCCGGCCGCCTTCGCCGCCAGTCCCTGGCGCGACGATGTGCGCGTCATCGATACGCCGGGCTTTACGCCGCAGGTGCGCGCATGGCTGCTGCATCGTCCGCCGGCTGGGCGGCTGGCGCAGCCGCTGGCGGAGTTCCGGCAGGCCTTGGAGGAAGTGCTGGACCTGCCGGCCAGCATCCTGGCATAGCGCATACAGTCGGCCCGCGTTTGACGGGCAATGACGAATGCGACTGCAGGTCGTCGCCGACAGGCGGTGGCGAATCCGCGAGCCGGCGGCCGCGTTCGATGGCCTGGGCGATTCCTTCGACAATTTTCTCGCGTGCCGCGTCGTCATTCACCCGCAATGCATAGGAAGGGTGCCAGGTGGCGACCAGCCAGGCGTCGCCGAGGCGCACGGGAGCATCCAAATAATCCTGCATGCTGACCTTGCGTCGCAGGATGGCGCCCAGTGCCGTGGCGCCCAATGTGACGATGACGGCGGGCCGCACGCGCGCGAGTTCTTCGTCCAGCCAATGCATGCATGCGGCGACTTCGCGTTGCGATGGTGTTTTGTGCATGCGCCGCTTGCCGCGCGTAATCCATTTGAAGTGCTTGACGGCGTTGGTCAGGAAGACATCGTCGCGAGTCACGCCGGCACGGCGAAACGCGTCGTCCAGTACCTGGCCTGCGGGACCCACGAAGGCACGGCCGGCCAGGTCTTCCTGATCGCCGGGTTGTTCTCCGACCAGCATGATGCGCGCCGTCGCCGGGCCTTCGCCACCGACAGCTTGCGTGGCGTCGCGCCAGAGTTCACAGCGGCGGCATTCGTCCAGCGAAGACGGGATTGCGCGCAACGGTTGCGCGTGCCGCGCATCGACCGCGACCTGTTTGCCGAACCTGCTGGCCATTGCGGCCACCGCTTCCGCTTGCGCCACGCGGCGTGCCCCGTTGCGCGCTTCGGCGATCATGCCCGGTATAAGCGGTCCCTCCGGCAGGCCCTTCCAGAAGCGCACCGGCATTTGCCGGTGCAGCGCGCTTTCGTTCAGGCGCGCGGGATTGAAAATGCTCTTGTAATAGGCGAGCCACAGCGACTCAGCCTGGTCGCCCGCCGAGCCGGCCTGTATCGCGACAGCGTCGGCGGGCGCGTCGGACAGTTGCATCGCGTGGCCGTCCCATAGCGCCGCGCCTTGGGGTGTGCCGAGCAGCCAGGTCGAACGGCCCATGCGCCGCGCGAAATGCTCGGCGGCGTAAGCGAGGACGTCGTGTCCCGGCTCATACCACGCCAGATATTCCGGCATGCCGGGCGTATCGCTTTGCCGAAAGCGTACGTAGGCGATCATGTCGTGCTGCGCGCGACGTACCGATTTAGCCATTGCATTCAGCCGCGCACCGTCTTCGTCCGCGGCCGATGCCACCGCCCGATCGCCGTGCTGCCATCGCCACAGCACGCGATACATAAAAGCCCAGCGTTGCGGCGAACGGTACCGGGCAGCGTCTTGCAGCAGGGTTGCCAA
>DATJHN010000492.1:0-16102 GCA_035493915.1 Bordetella sp. | reverse complement strand
ACGCGTACTGGCGCTTTTGGTCTCCGAAGGCAAAGTGCTGTTCGACTTGCCGCACGACAGGACGATTTCTCCGACAAGGACAAATTTCCGAGCAGCCGTGCGCTAGAATCGCCGCGCCCAAAGACGAACCTCGGCATGGATTTCGCGCGGGCGTGCGTGCTGTAGCCGCATCGCCCGCAGTTGTCATTTACCTGGAATCAGCACGACCCGGAAACGGGCCTTGCCGCTCATCATCCGGTCGTAGGCTTCCGCCGCACGGGACAAAGGGTATTCCTCGATCATCGGTTTCACGCCGGACAAGGCGCTGAATGCGAGCGTGTCTTCTGAATCGGCCGCGGTGCCGGACGGCCAGCCCTGGACGGAATGGCGGCCCATGATGAATTGGGCGATCGGGACTTCGACGGGTTCCTGGGATATTCCGACCATGATCATCCTGCCGTTCAAGCCCAGCCCGCCGATCGCCGCGCTCATGGCCTTGCCACTGGTAGCGGTGGCCAGGATAACGCGCGCGCCGCCAAGCGCCTGCAAGGCCTGGGCGACGTCCTGCGATTCGCTATCGATGTAATGATGCGCGCCCAGTTCCTTGGCCAGCGGCGCCTTGTCCTGGCCGCGCGCGATGGCGGCCGTGACGAAGCCCATTTTGCGGGCGAACTGCACGCCCAGGTGTCCAAGTCCGCCGATGCCCAGGATCGCGACCACATCGCCGGCGCGTGCTCCGCTGTTGCGCAATGCGTTGAAGGTGGTGATACCGGCGCAAAGCAGCGGCGCGGCTTCGACGTCGGACAAGTCGTCGGGCATGCGGGCGAGTGCCTCTTGCGGCGCCACCATATAGTCAGCGTAGCCGCCGTCGTAGCTGATGCCTGGTACGAGCGCGGTCTTGCAGAGTACGAAGTCGCCGCGCCGGCAGTGTTCGCAATGGCCGCAATGCCCGCCATGCCAGCCCACGCCGATGCGCTGGCCGGTCTGCCAGCCATCCACGCCGGTGCCCATTTTTTCGATCACGCCCGCTATCTCGTGGCCCGGTACGCGGGGAAACTGCAGGCCAGGCCACTGGCCTTCCTTGGTCATGGAGTCACTGTGGCAGATCCCGCAGGCCTGCACTTTGATCAACACATGTCCCGCTTGCGGTTCCGGTACGTCGCGTTCGACGAGTTCCAGGGGACCGCCCGCCTTCGTTACCTGTACTGCGTGCATCTTTCGCATCGTTGGCTCCTTGCCGTCCTGGTTGAATCATCCATTCAGACCACCAATATGACGGATCCGAAATCCTGCTGGTCGATCGCGTAGGTTGCGTCAATTGACGCGCGTTCGCCGCCGGTAGTCAAGAAGGAAGTCAGGAAGGTTGCAATGCGCGGCGGTCGCGGCCCGGGAGGTAGGGGCCCAGGCATCTTAGGGACGGCAGCCTGCTACAGATACGGCGCCCATCTCCAGCCGCGCACCGTGGAGCGCGCCATCGATACGCCCTGCGGCTTGCGACCGAACTCCTGGACGGCGTCAGGCCGCAACTCCAGACCAAAGCCCGGTTTGTCGAGCGGTGCGATGCGGCCGCTGTGGGGACGCGCGCAATCCTGCAACAGCAGGCTGGCCGGTTCGAACATGTCTTGCGCGTACTCGTGGAACAAGCCGTTTGGAATGGCGGCAATGCATGGCACGTCCGTGAAATTGCTGAAGTGCGGACACATGGGCAGGCCGTGGGCGTCGGCCATGGCGGCGATCTTCATGAACTCGGTGACGCCGCCGCACTTGGTGACGTCGGCCTGCACGATATCGACCGCGCCCTGCTCTATCAGCTGCTTGAACTCCCACTTCGTATAGTGGTTCTCGCCGATCGCGATGGGAATATCGGTGGACTTGGCCAACTCGGCCAGGCTGGCGAACTCATCGGCCAGGATCGGTTCTTCCAGCCAGTAGATATCGTAGGGCTCCAGCAGGCGCGCCATGCGCAATGCGGTATTCAGACTCCAGGCATTGTTGGCGTCCAGGCTCAGGTGAATATCGGGACCTATGGCCTCGCGCACACGCCGCACGCGTTCAAGGTCGACCTTGGGATCGCGATGGCCAATCTTCATCTTGACCATTTTGAAACCGGCGTCAACGAAACCGCGCATCTGCGCGACCAGCGCATCGGTGTCCAGATTCAGGTTGATCCCGCTGCCGTAGGAATTGACGGAATCCTGGAAACCGCCCAGCAGCTTGTGCAGCGGCTGGCCGGTGATTTTGCCTTTCAGGTCCCAGACCGCGTTGTCGACTATTCCCATCGCCGTGATGACCGAGCCGCGCCGGCCGCCGGCCAGCAGGCCCCAGTACATCTTGCTCCAGATGCGCTCGCTGTTCATGGGATCTTCGCCCAGCAGATAGGGCTTGATCCCCTCTTCTATCAGGACCTTGGTTACGGCGCCGCCCGACGCGGGCACGAACCCGGTCAGGCCTTCGTCCGTATGCAGCTCGCAGAACACGTGCGTGTTCCAGCCCGGAATGGCGGTGATTGCGTCGGCCTGCGGTTTGCAGGGCACGTACAGCGTGTCGGTAAGCCTTACGTCGGTGATCTTCATCGTTATCGGTGTTTCGTGTAGCTGGGGCGTGTCATTCGACCGTGATCTTTCTGTCGCTGATCAGCTTGCTCCATTTCTCCGATTCCGACGCGAACCATGCGGCCACTTGCGCGGGCGATTCCTTTTGCGGCGGCAGGAAGCCCGACTGCGCCCAGCGCTGCTCTATGTCCGGCAGCTGCAGGATGCGGGTGATTTCGGTGTTCAGCGCATCCACGATCGGTGCCGGCGTGCCGGCCGGCACGAAAAGACTTTGCGCGCTGACGACTTCCACGCCGGGATAGCCCGACTCCGCCAGCGTGGGCACATCCGGCAGGGAGGCGATGCGCTTGGCCGTGGTAACCGCCAGGGCCCTGACTTTGCCGCCGGTGATCAAGGACATGGTGCCGCCGCTCAGGCCATTGAACATCAGGTCCACCTGGCCCGCCACCACGTCGATCATCGCCGGCCCGCCGCCCTTGTAGGGCACGTGGACCAGCTTGGTCCCGGCAATCGCGTTCATCATTTCCAGCATCAGGTGCGGACTGGAACCCGGTCCGGACGAAGCCGCGTTGAAATGACCGGGATTGGCCTTGTCCATAGCCACCAGATCCTGCACGGACTTGATGGGGGAATTCACCGGCACCACCAGTACCAGTGCGAACGTGGCGACGTTGATGACGGGCGTCAGGTCGGCCGCGCTGTAAGGCAGCTTGGGATAAAGCGATGGATTGATGGTCACGGCCGAGGCATCGGACAGCAGCAGCGTATAGCCATCCGGTGCCGAGCGTGCCACGATATTGGTGCCCAGGGCGCCGCCCGCGCCGGGGCGGTTGTCCACGATAATGGGCTGCTTCCAATCCACCGTCAGTTTTTCGGCGACGGCGCGCGCCACGGTGTCGGAACCACCCCCCGTGGCGAACGGCACCACCAGCCGTATCGGTTTGCTCGGATAGTCCTGCGCCCAGGCCGGCAGCGCGCGTGCAAGGCCCAATGCCGCCCCCATCCCCAGGGCCGCGCGGCGGCCGGGGTTGAATCGAAGACCCATGTCTACTCCATCTAATTTTTGTTCAGCGCATCAGGCCGCGCCGAGCCAGGTTCGCATACAAGGCACGCACCCCGAAGGTCCAGGGCGGAATATCGGTGGAGCGCCGCATCCGGTTGATCAATTTGCCCAGCCGCGGCGATGCGATGGTCACGCGGTCGTCCATCCGGTGCGTGAAGCCGCTGCCCGCGGCGCCGCGGTCCTGGATGGGTGAAAACATCGTGCCCAGGAACAGCATGAAACCGTCCGGGTACTGGTGATGCGGCCCCCATGCCTGGCCGACCAGATCGAGCGGGTCCCTGCTGATCTCGCGCATGTCGCTCATGCCTTCCAGCACGAAGCCATCGCTGTCTCCTTCGATCAACAGGCCTACCTGGTCGGCGCGCACGTCGTCCATGGTGTAGTGCTCGTCGAACAGCCGTATGAACGGCCCGATGGCGCAGGAACCGTTGTTGTCCTTGGACTTGCCCAGTAGCAGAGCGCTGCGGCCTTCGATATCGCGCAGGTTGACGTCGTTGCCCAGCGAGGCGCCCACGGTCTGGCCACGGCTGTTCACGGCCAGTACGACTTCCGGCTCGGGGTTGTTCCATTCGGATGCAGGCAACAACCCGGCATCGGCGCCGAAGCCCACGGCGGACATGGGCTGGGACTTGGAGAAGACTTCCGCATCGGTGCCGATGCCTACCTCCATGTACTGGGACCAGGCGCCGCGGCGGATCAGCTCGTCCTTCAGGCGCAAGGCGGCCTCCGAACCGGGACGCAGGCCGCGCAGGTCCGAGCCCAGCGTTTCCTGCAGTGTCGTGCGCAGCGTATTGGCCGCGGCCGGATCGCCGCCGGCGCGCTCTTCGATCAGGCGCTCCAGCAGGCTTACCGCGAACGTCACGCCGCAGGCCTTGATCGCCTGCACGTCGCACGGCGCCAATAGCGCCGGAGCATTGGCATCGGAACGGCGCAGGCTGTTTTCCAGCAGGTCCGTCACGGGTCCCAGGGATACTCCGGGCGCCGTGCGCGCCAGCTGCACCGCGTCGGGTCTGTCCAGCAGGTCGGCCATGGTCGGGATGGCGGCGGAGGTGATGTCGAACACCACGCCGTCACGCACCGCTACCACGCAGGGACCGTCGATGGGTGCCGGTCGCCATACGCGGCCCACAAGCGTGGCATCTTGCGCATCGCGAGGCAGGCAGGACTGCGGATCTGGCGTTCTCATACATCGGCTCCCGGTAGAAATGGTCCGCGCAGCGTACCGGTTCCTCGCCCCGCAGTCCATAATCATGGTCTACAGTCCAAGGTATTGGACAAAACGGTGAGCAAACGAATGACCGATGATTACGAAGTCCCCGCCTTGCGCCGCGCCGGCGACATTCTGCAGCGGCTGGCGTCCAGCCCGGTGCCGGTGCCGGCCGCGACGCTGCTGGAGACGACGGACATATCCAAGAGCACGCTTTATCTGCTGCTCGATTCCCTGGAGCGCAAGCGCTGGATCGAACGCCGTGGCGACGGCTACATCGTCGGCGTTCGGCTGTTCGAAATCGGCAGCGCCTATCTGCGGCACGACGGCCTGCAGGAGGCGTTCCGCGCCGAGGCCACCGGCTTTGTCGCGCAGCACAACGAGGTCGCCCAAATGGCCGTGCTCGAAGGCGCGGAAGTCGTTTATGTGGCGCGCGAGGATGCGAGGCGGCCCGTGCGGCTGGTATCCGACCTGGGCACCCGATTGCCGGCGCACTGCTGCGCGCTGGGGAAAGCGCTGCTGGCCAGCCTGGACGACGCGCAGGTCCAGTCCCTGCTGCCCGCCGCCCTGCCCGCGTTGACGCCGCGCAGCGTCACGCGGTTGCCGCAATTGCTGAAGAGCCTGGCACAGGTACGCCGCACCGGCATCGCGCTTGATGAGGAAGAAGTCGCCGCCGGATTACGGTGCTTTGCGGCATACGTGGGGCAGACCGCGCTGGGCCGCCGGGTGGCCGTCAGCACGTCGGTGCCGGTCGACCGGCTGACGCCACGGCGCGAGCGGGAAATTGTCGTTAGCGTGGCTGAACTGGCACGCAAGATTAGCCTGCGTATGGCGCGCTGATCGCCTTGTCGCCAGGCAGGCCGCCACTTATGGCTGAGCGTCTACGGGCGTCGATTCCGACCGATGCCCGGCCTGCAGCAACGCCCAGATTTCATCCACCACACCGGGCGCCGGTCCGCGTGCCGTGCGGTACAGCGACACGGGGATATCCACGCTGGGCAGCTCAGGCCCGACCTTTACCAGTGTCCCCGTGGCCAGTTCGCGCGCGATCAGGCGTTCGGGCAGCCACGCCATGCCCAGGCCGGCCAGCACCATTTCCTTGATGCCGGCGACAAAGCCGGATTCCTGCACGATGCGCACCTGGTAGCGATCCATGAGCGGCGGCAGGCAGTGCTTGTACAGGATGGTGCCCATGAAGCTCTGCGCCGGATAGCCCAGCAGCCGCACGGCGCGGCGCGCGTGCGGGCGGTGTACCGGCGCGCCAGCAGCCGTGGCGGCGCTGACCGCGATAAGCCGTTCATGGCCCAGGTGCAGCCGTTCGGTATGCGGCAGCGATACCTGCAGCGGCGTGTCGCCCTCCAGGCACAGCAACAGTTGCGCTTCACCGGATGAAAAGCGGGCGATGGTCTCGCCGCGGTCCTGGGAATCAACAGCCAGCTCCACGCCGGGCACCTGCCGCTGCACCGTGCGCAGCAGGCCGGGCAGCCAGGTAATGGTCAAGGTATGCTGCGCCGCAACCAGGACGCGGCGCACGCCGTGCTGTTCGGCCTGGATGCGGTTGCGCAGTTCCGTGGCCTGCATGAGCAAGGCGCGAAACTCGTGGGTGTAGCGTTCGCCCACGGGCGTCAGCCGCAGGCCCGCGCTGCCCCGGTCGATCAGCGGCACGCCCAGCCAATCCTCCAGCATCTGGATGCGGCGCGAAAATGCCGGCTGCGTGATGTTTCGCATCGCCGCCGCCCGCGAAAACGTGCCTGCCTGCAGCAATGCGAGAAAGTCTTCCAGCCAGATCAGCTTCATGTGCGGGATACCGGGACGGACACGCCATGCAAAAAAAGCATAGCGGCCAGAAAATATAGCATTAGGCGCGCGGCGGGCTGTCCGGTAACCTGCTTCGCGACGCAATGCCGCCACTCGCCGGGAAAGCATCACCAACCCGCCCGCCGTCGGCGCGTTTCCCTCTACTTCATCTATCGATATCCAGACACCTATGATGCATCTTGCTGCTTATCCGCGTGTACGCCTTGGACATTTTCCGACGCCGCTGGAACCCATGCCCAACCTGTCCCGTCATCTGGGCGGACCCAATCTGTTCATCAAGCGCGACGATTGCACCGGGCTGGCGACGGGCGGCAACAAGACGCGCAAGCTGGAATTCCTGGTTGCCGAAGCCCTGGCCCAGGGCGCCGATACGCTGATCACGCAAGGTGCCGTGCAATCCAACCACGCGCGCCAGACGGTTGCCGCGGCGGCGCGTTTCGGCCTGCAATGCAAGATCCTGCTGGAATCGCGCGTGGCCGACGGCGGCGAAGATTACGAGGAGTCGGGCAACGTGATGCTCGACCGCCTGATGGGCGGCGAAATCGTCGGACGCCTGCCGTCCGGCACCAACATGCAGAAGGCCATGGAAGACCTGGCCGCCGAATTGCGCGAGCGCGGCAGCAAGCCCTATGTGATCCCGGGCGGCGGTTCGAACCCCGTCGGCGCGCTGGGCTATGTTGCCTGCGCCCAGGAACTGCTGACGCAGTCCTTCGAAATGGGCCTGCGCCTGGATAGCGTCGTGCACGCCACCGGCAGCGCCGGCACGCAAGCCGGCCTGGTGGTCGGCCTGGCGGCCAGCAACAGCGGCATTCCGGTCATGGGTATCAGCGTGCGCGCCGCCCAGGAACAGCAGATCGAAAACGTGTGGAAGCTGTCGCAGGCCACCCGCGACTACATGGGCCTGCCCACTGATTCCGTGCGCCGCGAAAACGTGCTGGTGGACGCCGGCCACGTGGGCGGCGGCTACGGCGTTCCGACCGAAGGCATGATCGAAGCCGTGCGCCTGGCCGCTGAACTGGAAGGCATCCTGCTCGACCCGGTGTATTCGGGCAAGGGCATGGCCGGTCTGATCGCGCAGATCCGGGCCGGCAAGTTCAGCGACGACCAGAACGTCGTCTTCGTCCACACGGGCGGTTCGGCCGCGCTGTTCGCCTATCGTTCCACCTTCGATCGGTCCTAATCGATCTTCGCGCCCGAGGCCTTTACTACATCGCCCCATTTCTTGATTTCGGTGTCGATGTAGGCGGTAAACGCCTCGGGCGAATTGCCCACCAGCTCTGCCCCGTCCGCCGCGAAGCGCGCCTTGACGTCGGGTTGGTTCACGATCTTGACCAGCTCGCGGTTCAACTGCGCGACCAATGCCGGCGATGCGCCCTTCGGCAGGAAAATCCCGTACCAACCGCTGACCTCGAAACCCGGAATACCGGCCTCGGCAACCGTGGGCACATCGGGCATCAGCGGTGAGCGGTGCGCGCCCGTGGTGGCGACGGGTATCAGCTTGCCGGCCGCGATCTGCGTCTTGGCGGGCGCTATTCCCAGGAAGTACAGGTCGATACGGCCGGCGATCAGGTCCGACAGGATCGCGCTGATGCTTTTGTACGGCACGTGCGTCAGCTTGATGCCGGCGCGGGATTCCATCAGCGCGCCCGTCAGGTGGCCTGGACTGCCGTTACCCGTGGACGCGAAGTTCAGGGCGCCGGGCTTGGCTTTCGCCATCGCCACCAATTGGTCGATGGTCTTGGCCGGGAAGGACGGCGTCACCACCACCACGAATGGCGCGGTGGCGATTTCGGTAACGGGCACCAGGGCCTTCGGATCGTACGGTAGCGACTTGTACAGGGCGGGATTGATGCCTATCGTCCCGATGTTGCCTACCAGCAGCGTATAGCCGTCCGGCGGCGACTCGGCGGCCACCTCGGTTCCGATCACGCCGCCCGCGCCGGCGCGGTTGTCGACGACTACCGGAACCTTCAGCGCCTCGCCCAGTTTCTGCGCGATGACGCGCGAGTACATATCCGCCGAACCGCCCACGGCGAAAGGCACGATCAAGCGGATCTGGTGGTCCGGGTAGCCCGGTACCCCGGCCCCGGAATCGGCGGACTTCGTTGCACCTTGCGCCAGCGCGCCGCCCGACGTGGCGTTCAAAAGCAATGCGGCCATCAGGCTGGCCATGATGTGTCCACGCATCGTCATTCCTTATCGAAGAAATGGATCAGCGTGCCGGCGGCGCTGTTTTCGAATGGGCGCGTATGAACTTCAGCGTTTCGCGCGCGCAGGCATCGGGTTGGCTGGCGGCAACGTGATAGGAGTTGCCCGGCATGGTCAGCAGCCGCGAATTGGGGATCTGCCGCTGCCAGCTTTCGGTCACGCCGGTATCGCCCAGGACGGTGCTTTCGTCGCTGACGATAACCAGGGTCGGACACTTGATCTTGGGTAGCTCGGGGCGCAGATCCGTGGCGGGTATGGGCAGCACGCTGCCCAGCAGGGTCGATGCGGCGGTTCGGCCCATCAGCTTCGACCACCATTCAGTGCCCTCGTCAGGGAAGCCGTCGCCCAGGCGCTTGCCCATGGTGGCGCGCGCCCATCCTTCGACGCCCTCTTCCCGTATCTGCTTGCCCCACGCCACCGCGCGGGCCTGCACGGTGTCGCGGAAAGGCGGTGGCGTGCCGGCCACCGTCAAGGACAACACACGATCGGGAAAACGCGCGGCCAGATAGCGCGCGACGGATCCGCCTATCTTGGCGGCGACCAGGTGGAAACGCTCCACACCCAGCTTCGTCATCAAGGTCAGTAGATCGTCGACCACGATATCCATGGTCCATGGGAAGTCTTCCGGCATCGGCGTCGATTTGCCGAAGCCGCGCAGGTCGGGGCGGATGATGCGGAAGTCCCGCGCCAGATGCGGCACCCAGCCGTACCAGCTTTCGTGGCTTTCAGCCAGGCCATGCAGCATCAGCACCGTTTCCGGCTGGCTCCATGGGTCGGTGTAGTTGTCCTCGACATAGAACATCTCGAGGTCAGGCGAAATGCGTACGGCTGGCATGCTGCGTTGTCTCCATATTCCATGCGTGCCTGCCGGCCGCATTTTTTTGTAGACACGAAGTTATGCGCGGCCAAGGCTTTCGTCAATTGGTGCAAACAACCGCCAGTCAGTTAAGCGACTTTTCCGCGCGTAGCCGGTCGATTGCCAGGTCCAGGAAGGCGCGCACCTTCAGCATCGCATGGCGGCCTTCGCGATGAATCACATGGATCGGCAACGGCGGGTGCTCATAATCGGCCAGCACCACGCGCAGCTTGCCATCCCACAATTCGCCGGCCACCTGATAGGACAGTACGCGCGTCAAGCCGAAACCGGCGACGGCCGCGGCGATGGCGGAGTCGTTGGTCGTGGTCGCCAGTCGCGGTGTGATGCGCAGCGGCTTGAGCTCGTCCTGGACCATGAAACGCCATTCGGACAACGTACTGACACCCGTGGTTTGAATCAGCGTGTGGCGCTGCAGATCGTCGGGCGTCTCCGGCACGCCACGCTGCGCGAGATACGATGGCGCGGCGCAGACGATGCGCCGCACGCGGCCGACCGGGATGGCCTGCAACGAGGAGCTGGGCAGCTCCCCGATACGAATGCCCACGTCCACGCCTTCGTCTATCAGATTGACATTGCGATCCAGCAACAGGCAGCTGGCGTCGACTTCGGGATAGCGCTGCAGATACTCGACCACGATAGGCGTGACATGACGAGCGCCAAACAACACCGGCGCGGTCACCACAAGATTTCCGCGCGGCGCTGAATGCGTGCCCGCGGCCGTCAATTCGGCTTCTTCGACCTCGCCCAGGATACGCTTGCAGTTCTCGAAATAGGCGGCGCCGGTCTCGGTGGGCCGCACCACGCGCGTCGTGCGCGTCAACAGGCGCACACCTAGATGAGCTTCCAGCTCCGTCACGACGCGGCTGACGACCGATAGGGACGCATCGAGTTTGCGCGCGGCAGCCGTAAAGCCCTCGCATTCGACCACGGTGACGAAGGTCTTCATGGCTAGCAGTCGATCCACGCGTTTGCTCCAGGACGTTGATGGCGCAGAGTATATCCAGAGTATCCTGGGGCCGAACCCCGACTATTGCCATTTCAAGAATAATATCTTCGTCCGAAGACAGTTTTTCACCTCTTCCAGCAGGCCTATGATCCCATTCAGCACGAAATTACGTGCGAAAACAGCAACCATAGGACTGCCGCCGTGAAACTCTACCACCACCCGCTTTCAGGCCATTCGCACCGCGCTCGCCTGTTTCTTTCCTTGATCGGCCAGCCTGTGGAATTGGTCGAAGTCGACCTGGCCAGCCGAGCCCAGAAACAGCCCGATTTCCTGAAGTTGAATCCGTTTGGCCAGGTACCGGTTCTGGTGGACGGCGACGTCACAGTGCCCGACTCGAACGCGATCATGATTTATCTGAGCAAGAAGCTCGGCAAGAGCGATTGGTTGCCCGAAGCGCCGGCACAGGCCGCCTCGGTGCAGCGCTGGTTGTCCGTCGCCGCCGGTGATATCGCGTTCGGCCCGGCGGCGGCGCGGCTGATAACGGTATTCGCGGCACCGCTGGATGCCGACTCCGTGATCGCGCGTGCCCACGTCGTGTTGAAACGCATGGACGATGCGTTGGCGGGCAGCCGCTGGATTGCCGGCGATCAGCCGACCATCGCCGATGTGGCCTTGTACAGCTACACGGCACGCGCGCCGGAAGGCTTCGTCGATCTGAAGGACTACGCGAATGTGCGGCAATGGCTGGAGCGTTTGGAAGCCCTGCCGGGCTTCGTGGAGTTTCAGCGCACGCCGGTGGGCTTGGAGGCCTGACCATCCCAGTTCGGGAACTCCATGACCAGCGCTTCCAGCCCCTGCTCACCGGCCTGTACTTCGAACGAGGGCTCGGAGGTATCGACGAAGATCACCGACAGCGGCGGATACGCCTTGTCTTCGTGGATCAGGCTGCCGCTCAGGACCAGGTAGTACTGGCCGCCGCTGGCAGAGGGATCCGGTGCACGCGTCCTGCCATCGGCACCCATACGCAGCACGATGATGCCCGCATCGTCGTTCGCGCTTTTGGCGATCAAGGACTCGGCCGCGACGCCGCCATGGCTAACCGCGGGTTCCGCATTGATCCGGGTATGGACCAGATGGTGGCGCTTGCGGCTGGGTTCCAGCTTGTCGCGATAGCCTTCCTTGTGCAGGTAGACGGCGCCCGGGTCCGTTTCGGGACGCAGCGTGAAATACGAGAAGCCTTCGCGGCCGGCGGTGATCGGCCCGTAGCCAGTGTGGTGGTCCGCGTAGTGGATGCCCACCGGATGCACCACATCGCTATTGCGGCCCAGCGTGCCGCTGCCGCGAAAGAAAACCTGGAACTGGTCGATCACATGAAAGTGCGGCGGCAGCACTTCGTCGGCGTGCATATCCAGCATGTAGGCCTGCGGCTTGCCCTTGACGCGGGGATCTCCCTTGCGGCCCAGGAAGTCCGTGCGGTAGTGCTCGTTGCCCGAACCGGATTTGCTCAAAAATCTTCCGGCGAGCGCTTGTTCGCTGTTCGACGCGTAGATCATCGCTTCCTCCTTGTGAATTATTGTGCTCAAGGACGATACTGCAACGGCACCAGGTATCGCATCCTGGACAAGCAAATAATTATTAGGAGACAGAGCAATGCGAAAGACCGCGAAGGTGAAGCTGAACCTGGCGCTGGCGCTGGGCGTCATGACCGCATGCGTGAACGCGATGGCCGCGTATCCCGACCATCCCATCCGGCTGATCGTGCCGTTTACGCCGGGCGGCGGCGTGGACATCATCGGCCGCGTGACGGCCAAGGCCCTGAGCGAGGAACTGCATCAATCCGTCGTGGTCGAGAACAAGCCAGGCGCGGCGTCCAACCTGGGTGCCGCTTATGTGGCCCATGCGCCCGGCGACGGCTATACCCTGCTGATGGCGTCGGGCTCGCTGGCCGTGAACCGCACCTTGTTCAAGGAGCCCGGCTTCGACGCCGTGAATGACTTCGTCCGCGTGGCGCGCGTGGCGCAGGCGCCGGCCGTCCTGGTGGTCGATAGCAAGTCGCCTTTCAAGACGCTGAAAGACCTGGTGGACTATGGGCGCAACAATCCCAAGAACGTCTCCTTCGCCTCGACGGGCTACGGTTCCAACCAGCATTTGAACGGGGAGATCGTGACCAGCGATGGCGATTTCCAGGCGGTGCACGTTCCCTACAAGGGCGGCCCACCCGCCTTGACCGATCTGGTCGCCGGGCGCGTCACCTTCTTCATGACGGTACCCGCCGAAGTATTCGGTTTCCTGAAGGACGACAAGGTGCGGGCGCTGGCGGTATCCGGCCAGGAGCGCATGAGCCTGCTGCCCAATGTACCCACGCTGCTGCAGTCGGGATTCAAGGACGAGGGCCTGGGATCTTGGTGGGCCATCGCCGCTCCCAAGGGCACGCCGCAGGCCGTGGTTACCACGCTGAGCAATGCGCTGATGAAGGCGCTGGCCAGGCCGGACGTGCAAAAGACCATATTGGGCTTGGGCATGGAGCCCGCCCCGCTCGACGCCAAGCAGTTCGACGCGTTCTTCCGCGGCCAGGTCGACGAGTACGCGGAGCTGATCCAGAAATATCACATCCCCCAACAATAGGCGCCGGCAACACGGCATCGGCATCCTGCCGCCAAGGCGGCGGTAACGACGGCAACAAGGCGGCACGAACAAGTCTTGCCGCCTTTTCCCTACGCCTTCTGGATGCGTCGCAGCACGCCGTCCAGTGCCTGGGCGTGCGCCTGGAACACGCCGTGGTCGGCGAGATGTTTCGTGACCTGTTCGTTCAGTCCGCCCCGTGTGGAAAACTCGTGGGCCAGTTCGTCGAAAGATGCATCGCTGTCCTTCGCGACGGCGCTCAGCCCCAGATAGAGCGATGCCAGATAGGATCGCGCGGTGTCCTGGTCGACGCCGCGCTCCCGCAGCCAGGCAGCCTGGGCGTGCAGCGTCGCGAAGAAGCAGCCCATCAGCGCGGTGCCCGCGAACAGTACGTCGAAGCCGGCCTCGTCGTCCGACTCCAGCGCCGTCCCCACCGCATCGAACAGATCCGCCGCTACGCGATCCCGCGGATGAATAATCGTCGTGCCCAGTTTGCGGGCCACCATGGGTAGCGGCGCCAGCCGGGTCAGCCGCGCCACGTTGGGCAGCAGCCGTTCAAGCCGGTCCATGCGGAAGGTGGCGATAAAGCTCAGGACATGATGGCGTTCGGAGAACCGCAGCTCGGCGAGCACTTCTTCCGCGATCTGGGGCCGCACGGCAAGGCATACGACATCGCAGCGATCCAGCACATACTGGTTATCCGGCGCGACCCGCACGAATGCATGGCGCCGGGCAAGCCGCACAGCCACCTCCGCATTGCGCGGCGACACCACCACTTCGGCGGGATGCCGTGACGACGCCGCCAGGCCGTCGATGATGGCCTCGGTAATGCTGCCGGTGCCGATGAATCCAAGTCGTTCAAGCATATGAAAATCCTGATCGGGCGCAAGGCGCCTTGCATCAATTCCGTGATTTGATGAGCCGGTCGTCGACCGCTTCCTGCCAGGTGTCGGCCAGCGTGAAACCGAGCGGGAAAGGATCGGTGGGATCGACGCCGAATTGCGTAATACCGGTAATCCAGGCCTGGCCCGCCACTGTCGAGACGACGGCGGGATAGTCGCCGACCTGGGTGGCCGACACGATACACGCTTCGAATTCCGTGCCGATGATCGATTCATGCACGAACGTCTCGCCGGCGGCGATCTGCCCTTTCGCGTGCATGACAGCCAGGCGGGCCGACGTTCCCGTTCCGCAGGGCGAACGGTCGCATCGTCCCGGTGACACGATGACCGCATTGCGGGCCCGCAGGACGCCGTCTTCGCGGCGCGGCGGCAGCACGAATTCGGTCTGCGTGATTCCCTTGATGTGCGGGTTCAGGGGATGCGGCGAAGGCAACTGCTCGGCCGCGGCGAACTTGATACGCTGGCCGACCTCGCAAAGCTGCCTGGCTTCGCCGGGCGTGAGCTTGAACCCAAGTTCCGCGGCATCTACGATGACGTAGGTCATGCCGCCGAAGCCGACGTCGACCTTGATGCTGCCCAGTCCCGGCACTTCGATGGTCTTGTCCAGGTGATTGGCGAAGGCCGGCTGGTTGGTGAACTGCACGCTGGTTACCTTGCCGCCGGCGCACAGGCAGCGCACCTGGATCAGCCCCGCGGGCGATTCCAGCGTAAGTTCGGTGACCGGTTCGGTCATGGGCAATATGCCGGTTTCCAGCAACACGGTGGCCACGCAGATGGTGTTGGAGCCCGACATTGCCGGGTATTCCATCGACTCGGCGATCACGTAGCCCATCCGCGCGCGCGGATCGGTCGGCGGCAGCACGAAGTTCACGCTTTGATTCGGACCGCCGCGCGGCTCGAACAGGCAGATGCGCCTGAGATCGTCACGGTGCTCTTCGAAGTGCACCATCTTGTCGAACATGGTGGCGCCCGGGACATCGATCACACCGCCCGTCACGACGTGGCCGATTTCGCCGGCCGCATGGCAATTGACCATGGTCAATGTTTTGTTCCACCGCATCAGTACTTCTCCTTGAAGACCATCGCCATCATGCCTGGATCAACGCCCCACGGCGTAGCCCTGCATGCCGCGCGGATTGGCCGCCGCGCGCAGCAGTCGCCGTCCATCCGGCAGCATCTCCTGTGAACACGCGCTGATCCGCCCTTCCGACCAGGCGGGCCCCACGGTGACATCGTGTCCCGCTTGGCGCAGTTCCTCGATGGTGCCCGGTGTGTAGCGGTCTTCCAGGATCAGCCTGTTCAGCTTGACCGGGCGCGGCCAGAACGAAGTCGGGAAATGCTCGACGTGCCAGGCCGGGCACTCGATGGCTTCCTGCAGGTTCATGCCCTGCATGTGGCGGATCAGGAACGCCACGGTCCATTGATCCTGCTGATCGCCGCCCGGCGTGCCGAAGCACATATACGGCTGCCCGTCGCGCAGCACCAGCCCCGGCGAAAGCGTGGTGGTCGGCCGCTTGCGCGGCGCCAGGGAACCCGGCAGGCCCTCGTCCAGCCAGGCCATTTGCAGGCGCGTGGTGATCGAAAAACCCAGGCCGGGTATGGCGGGGCTGGCGGCCAGCCAGCCGCCGGAAGGCGTCGCCGAAACCATATTGCCGTGGCGGTCTATGACGTCCAGATGGACGGTGTCGCCGACGAAGATTTCGTCGTCTATCCACTTGTCCAGGGGCGGCAGCTGGGCGAACGTCGGTTCACCCACTCCATAGCGCACGTCCGCGCCACGCAAGGTGCGCTCGGCAATCGTAAGGTCCGGCATCCTGGGCAGGATGCCGCCCGGCGATCCAGGCCGCAGGCCGCGGCTGGCTTCGGCACTGATCAAGGCCGCGCGTTCCCTGGCATATTCCCGGCTGAGCAGATGTTCGATCGGCACG
>DATJHN010000491.1:0-18933 GCA_035493915.1 Bordetella sp. | reverse complement strand
CAGCGCCACGCCGCCGTCATTGATCATGCAGTAGTCGTATAGGCGCAGCGGTTCGCAGATGTACGGCGCGGCCATGTAGTCATCGACCGTGATGGTCTTTTGCATGACGGCGTTGGGGTTCATGGACGACCACTGGCGCTGCGCCACGGACACCTGTGCCAGGTCTTCTTCCTGGAAGCCGCGCGCATGGCGGTAGGCCTGGAAGGTCAAGGCGTACAGGGCGCCCTGCGATGTCAGGCCCCAGGGGGCGTGATAGACATAGGAGAGGAAGGCATCCCCGCCCATGGCCTGCGGGCCACCATATTGGATCTGCCCCGACCGCTGGTCGTTGCCGTAGACCAGGGCGATCGTCTCCGCCAGTCCGGCTTCCACGGCGCTGACGGCCTGCAGTACGGACAAGACCGCGTCGGCCTGGTCGCCCCAGCGCGGATTGATGCCCAGGATCTCCGACATGCGCTCGTAGGCCGTGGTGGGGCCGACGATCAGGCCGTCGATGTCAGCGCGCTCCAGGCCGGCGTCTTCCAACGCGCGCTTGAACGCCGTTGCCGCGTAGGCGTAGCTATCGCCGGGTTTTTCGCCGGCGCGCACGGCATGCCAGTCCTTGATCCAGTCGGTATGGCCCACGCCGACGACAGCCGCCGCACGGCTAAGCCTGGATGAAGGCACGCCCTGCGCGCGGAAGGTGGGGGATGCTAGGCCCATGGGGGTAAAGTCTCCTTCGGTTTGTTTTTTATATCCTATCAAAAATAATTTATATGATAGTAACTAAAAGAAACAACGAAGGCGCACGAGGCCGTTGGCCGGGGCCCCGAGCCCATGGATCAGGTAAACGCCTTGGGCTGATGGGCGGCAGGTTTCGGCCGGCCCAGCAGGGGGTATGGCAAGCGTTCAGGCGAGCGGCTAGAGGGACGCAGGGAGCGCAGGAGCGCGAGGGTGTCTTAGGGTGCCGCTACGTCGGCAGGGACACGGTTGCCACGGCGGAAGTCGCCGCGCTTTGGTGGAAAGTGCTGTCTTCGCTGTCGGCGGCGAAGCGCGCGGCAAGACCGGCGTAGGCCGCTTGGGCGGCGTTGTCGATGTGTACCCGGCAGGCTTCCTGGGCCGCGGCCAGGTCGCCGCGTTTCATGGCCTCGTACAGTACGGTGAATTCCCGCAGCGATTCGGCGGTACGCGTGGGCTGGGCCAGCGAGGCCGCGCGCAATTGCGAGACGCGAACGTGAATGCTTTTCAGCGCGGGCTTCAGCAAGGGGTTGTCGGCACCGTCCAGTATGGCGTCGTAGAACGCGGCCTTGCCGTCGAGTATTTCGCTGGAATCGCCGCTGTCATAGCCGCGGCACAGGGTGTCGAATCCACGGGCCAGCGCGTCGAGTTCGGATACGCCGGCGCGCGCCATGAATAGATTGACCGCCAGCAGTTCCAGGGCGCCACGCAGTTCGAAGGTAGCCCGCGCCAGGGCGGGATCGATACGGGACACGATGATGCCGCGGTTGGGTATCGAGGTGACCAGGCCTTCGCTTTCCAGCTCGCGCAGTGCTTCCCGGAGCGACGTGCGGGAAACGCCCGTCAGCTCGCACAGGACCCGCTCCCGCAGGCGTTCGCCAGGCGCGAAATGCCCGTGCGCGATGGCCTCCCGCAGGCGGGCCACCAGCCGCTCGCGCAGATTCGGAGGGGTCGAGATTTTCAGGGAGTAGTTCAAAGCCGGGCTCCGGTTCAGCGTGTCCATCCCTTGGCAGCCGGACGCGCCTGCGTTCCGAAGCACAAGGTAGTGATTTTCGCGGACGGATCATACAAAGATCGGCCGCGTTCAAACTTAACCATTCCGTGATGCAACATCTGGACTGTTGCATGGTTCACCATCGTATCATATGATCGTCATACAAAATGACGATTGGATATGCGCTCGTCGATGCGCGATCCGTCCGATGATCCAAGGGGAAGTTCCATGCAGCCAGGCCGTTTGTTGCCCTTTAGCCATCTGGTGCCGTTTTTGCTCCTGATGGCCTTGTCTCCGTTGCCGCCCGCATCCGCGCAGACCAAATACCCGGCGGGTCCGGTTTCACTGGTGGTGCCGTTCGCGCCGGGCGGCGGAACGGACATGATCGGGCGGATCTTCGCCAAGCCGTTCGCCGAGGACATCGGCGCCACCGTGATCGTGAAGAACCGCTCCGGCGCGGGCACGACGGTGGGGACGGAATTCGTGGCGCATGCGCCCAAGGACGGCCAGACCGTGCTGCTGAACGGCAGCACCCTGACCTATCACCCGTCCATGTACAAATCCCTGCCCTACGACGTGAAGAAGGATTTGCTGCCGGTCGCGTTCATCTCCGACCAGCCCTATGCGCTGCTGGTGAATAAAGATTTCCCGGCCAAGACCTTGAACGATCTGGTGGCGATGGCCAAGAAGAAGCCCGGCGATATTCCCTATGGCAGCGCGGGCATCGGCAGCGCCATGCACCTGTCCGCCGAACTGCTGTGGGAAAAGCTCGGCATCAAGATGCTGCACGTGCCCTACCCTGGGACGGCCCAGGCCATGAACGACCTGATTGCGGGGCGCGTCAAGGTGGTCTATACGACCGCCGCGGGCGCCACGGGCATGCTGAAGGCCGGCACGGTACGAGCGCTGGGAGTGAGCAGCGCGCATCGCCTGTCGTCCCTGCCCGACGTGCCGACCATCGCGGAATCCGGCCTGGCCGGCTATGAGCAAGGCAGCTGGATGGCGTTGTTTGTTCCGGCCGGCACGCCTGCCCCCGTCGTGGAACAGATCTCGCAGGCGACCAACAAGGCGCTGAAGGATCCGTGGCTTGTGCAGCAGTTCGCGGCGCAAGGGCTGGAGACCAAGACGGGCACGCCGGATGAAGTGAAGAAATTCTTCGACGCCGAAGTGGATCGCTGGACGGGCGTCATCAAGGCGGCAGGCATCGAGCCGCAGTAGGTTTGACGATCAGCCTCGACGGGCTTGGTGCGGACGTCCGTTAGGTTTGATGCGCCCGATGAACGCGAGAGCCCGGCGGTAGACACCGCGGCATGAAACACGGCCGGAAAGACACGACAGGAGCAGTAAGCAATGGACGAGTATTTGGAGGTCAACGGTATCCGCTTGCGGTATCGGGTGGAAGGCAGCGGCGACTGGCTGGTACTGATACACGGCGTGGGTGGACGGCTGGAGCAATGGGACCGGTTCGTAACCCTGCTGGACGGCAAGTACCGCACGCTGCGCTTCGACCAGCGCGGCATGGGCAAGTCGTCCAAGCCGGCGGGTCCGTATCACGTCGACGATTTCGTTGCCGACGCCTACGCGCTGACTGAAGCGCTGGGCGTGGATCGTTGCGTGTTGGCCGGCTGCTCGCTCGGCGCGCTGGTGGCGCAGGGTTACGCGCTGGCGCATCCGGAAAAACTGGACAAGCTGATTCTGCTTGCCGGCATCGCCGGCCGCACCGACGAGGAAAAGCGCAAGGTGCAGGAACGCTTGAGCATCGTCGCTGGTGGAATCCCCGGCGCGCATTTCGAGAACTCGGTCGTGCGCTGGTTCACCGACGAATTCCGCGCAAAGCATCCGGAAGTGATCGCGGCCTATGCCGCGAGCAATCGCGAGAACGATCCCAAGGCGTATGCCGCCGCGTACGCGGTGCTGGCCAATACCGATTTCGCCGAACGCCTGCATGAGATCTCGATGCCCACGCTGATCATCACCGGTGAGCACGACCAGGGCTCGAATCCGCGCATGGCGCACTTCATGCACGAGCAAATACCTGGATCGCAGGTGTGCATACTTCCCAAGCTGCGGCATTCGTTGTTGATAGAAGGACCGCGGCAGGTGCTCGACGTCGTCGAACCTTTTCTCCATTCCTGACCCGCGGCGTCGCTGCCGGGCACGAGGCCGCAGCGACGCTTCGCCACATCGCCACATCGCCGTCGGGCACACGGTCACTTGCCCCGCTCCATTCACCATAAGGAAAATCCATGTCTTTCGAAATCAGGAAGATCGTCTGCTACAAGGAAACCACCCACCGCGAAGGTGAGAAAACGCTATCCACGCCCATCACCATGCTGGGCGTGGCGGCGGTCATCCGCAACCCGTGGCACGGGCGGGGTTTCGTCGAGGACCTTCGTCCCGAGCAGCTGGACGGCTGCAAGGAATTGGGCGAGATCATGGTGGGCCACATCCTGCATGAAATCGGTGGCGCGGAACGGATCGAAGCCTACGGCAAGGCGTCCGTGGTGGGGGCCGACGGCGAAATTGAGCATGCGTCCGCGGTCATTCATAACCTGCGCTTCGGCAACGTCTACCGTAAAGCGGTGTCGGCGGAAAGCTTTCTGGCCTTCACCAACAAACGCGGCGGGCCGGGTACATCGCTGCAGGTGCCCATGAAGCACTTGCACGAGGCTTCGGCGCGCTCGCATTTCATCACGCTGGAATTCGCCATTCCGGATGCGCCCAGGGCGAACGAAACCGTGGTTATCCTGGGCGCCGCCACGGGTGGACGCGCGCATCCGCGCATCGGCGACCGGAACATGGATATGGAAGAACTGGCGGCCGAACGCTAAGGCTTCAGACCTGGTGCGTTGTCAGCATCCCTGGCCGGAATTCCGGTTTTCCGGAAGCCGCCCTTGATGGTCAGACAAACGACTTGCGCTGATCCAAGAGAAACGGACGATCGATCTGGGCGGCCAATGACTCGATGTCCGCGCCGCTCACGTGGGCTTGGTTAAAGTGTTTTTTCCACCCGGAGACGACCTTGCAAACCTGCCGAACCTGTTCCTTGGCCTCGGCTTTGTCGAGGCCGAATAGTTCGCACTCGGACAACGCGTTATCCAGTGTCGAGTCGCCCGCGGCCGAGCCTACCCGCATCTGCTGGAAGCCGAGCGCCTGCCCGGACGGCAGCACATCGAACGCGGGAGAGAGTTCGTATTCCCCACCGGGAGTCATCAACAGCACATGGTTCTTCTCATGGTCGTCGGTGTTGTCCATCAGAATGTTGAAGACCATGCGCCGGAAAAGCTCTTTCATTTGCTCCACGTTCCGATTGCCCGCCGTGACGCCGCGCCTGCGCAACAGTTGAGCGAGCTCCGGATATCCCAGCTCCTGTCCGGCCGCCTTTAGCGCTACGTTGGCTGACAGGGCGTGCCTGCGCATGCCGTTTTCGCGATCGAAACGTTTTACGGCCACAGCGTGCCCATGACGCACTTTTACCGATTGCGTTGGCGCAACCTGAATATCGGCATGCACGGCCAGCGTCATCGTGGCGTGCTCGACCAGCGACATATCATTGAGCTCGCCGGGTTCGTTGAACTTCAGCACCCATTGATGCCCCTGAAGATTCAATAGCGCTTTCGGACGCGCGCCCCCCAAAGTGGTACCGGGCGTGATCAAGCGGCGCTTCTGTTCATCCACCTGCTCCCCAGCCAGGACCTGACGCACCAGTTGCTCCATCTCGGTCGCGTCCGCAAGCTTCGGCAATGGCCCAGTAGATCGTGCGATGTACTGGTCCTGGGAGATGGATACGCCCAGCGCCCCGAAACGCTCGTCGCCGGCATAGAACAGGAAATCCAGCACCGACAGGCGGGGCGGCTTATCCAGAAAACGGATCAGTCGCTCGCCCCAGCGGTCGGGCCTGGCATCGTCGACCGCGCCCACGGCTGTTTCCTTCTCCTTGGGAGAGAGCTCGCCGGCAACCAGCGGCAAGTCTTCGCTAAGAGCAAAGCCCGACTTGAGCCAAGCTGGAGAGTAAGTCAGCGACACCCCTTTCAACGCTCGCACGATGCGTAATTCGCCGATCAGGCCAGGCGCTTTCGGGTTCGCGAGCCACCACAGGTAAAGCGAGTCCGCGGCCTGGTAGTCCTTGATGTCGAACTCGATCATGGTTCGCCGCCTTCGTCGTTATCGGGTTGCCGTGGGATCTCGTACAGGACTGGCCGTTTGCGTATGGATCGGGCCTTGGCGGCGCGCACGGCATCTTCCAGGGCACCTAGATCGTATTCGGGCGCCGCAAGGTCGACCAGCGCCTGGGATCGGCCTATGAGCCAGAGGGCAGTGGCATAAACGCCCATGGACACGCTCGGATCGCCCTTCTCCATACGCATGAGCGTAGGTTCGGAAACGCCGATGCGTTGGGCCCAGGACTTTAATGGCTCGCGACGGCGTTTGCGGGCAATCGCCAGGTTCTCGCCCAGCAGGCGCAGGTCCGCCAACACGCCGGGTGGCATGGCATTGAGGGCGGCGGATCGCTTTGGCATGATTTACATTTTAGTAAAACAGCCAAAAAACACAAATTTATGTTTGTTTAGCGCATTCCAGGAGTGGGCTTAGTCAGGGCGGCCGCTGGTGCGATGGTGCGATGGTGCGATGGTGCGCCGCGATCGACCAGCAGTCACGTACGAGCCCGGATCGGACCTAAAACAAAGGCCAACACCGTCACCGGTGTTGGCCTTTATCTTTAACCGGACCTGCCCAGTCGCCGGGCTTACTTGGCCGAGCTATCCAGCACGGCAGTCAGCGCGGCGCCGTCCAGCGTGACCGTCTGGTTGGCCAGCAAGCCTTGCAGGTAAGCCTGCGCGGTCTGCTGCTGGCGTTCCTGGCGCATGACCTGACGCAAACGGTCACTGACCTGCGGGAGGCTGGCCGTTTGCTGCGGCCGTTCGTCCAGCACCTTCAGGATGTGGAAGCCCTGCACCGATTGCACCGGGGCCGATACCTGACCCTTGTGCATCTTGGCCACCACCGGGCGCATTTCTGGCAGCAGCTGGCTGACCGGGATCATGCCGGTGTCGCCGCCCTGCTTGGCGTTGGGGTCTTCCGAATACTTCTTCATCAGGCTTTCGAAGTCGGCCTTCGGCCCTTGTGCCTGCTTGGCGATGTCGCCCGCCTGCTTGCGGGCCTTGGCCACGGCGGCGGCGTCGTTGATGGGCGCCGCGAAGAAGATCTGGGCGACGCGATACATCGCCGGTTCGACCAGTTGCGGCTTGGCCTGTTCGTAGGCCGCGCTCAGTTCTTTGTCCGAAGGGAAGTCGGCCGGCACCGTGCTGACGGAAGCCAGATAGGAACGGAACACGATTTCGCGCGTCGCGGCCTCGATCTGCGCCTTGACGTCAGGACGCTGCGACCAGTTCTGCGCCGTGGCCTGCTGCATCAAGGCCTTTTCCGCCAGACGCCCACGCACCATTCTGTCCAGCGCCGGGCGATTGGCCTTGATCTGGGCGCGGGCTTCCGGCGGCAGCGACTTGATGATGTTTTCAACCTCGCCACGCGTGACTTCCAGCGTGCCCATCTTGGCGACGACGGTGCTGTCAGCCGTGGCCGCTGGCGCGGCGGCGGGAGCTGGCGCGGCCTTGGCCTTGGCATCCGCCGCATCGGCCTGCGCCGCGATCGTCATGCAGACCGCAGCGGCAGCGGCAGCGGCCATCCATCCGTATTTTTTGAATTTCATCGTATTCAGTCGAGACATGAAAATCGAAGCGGCAACGATACCGCGAATACGATTATTTGGTTTCAACGGCTTCGGCGACTGCTTCAACCGGGGCTGCGACAGCCGCGGCTTCGGCCGGTTGCTGCGCGGCGGCCTGGGCGGCGAAGTATTCCTGCAGCAGGCGATCCCAGATTTCGGTGTGAACGCGCAGCGCGCAGGACAGCGTGTAATCCAGGAAGGCGCCCGCGGGCTCATTGGCGGGGTGACGGCGTACAGGGATTTGCAGTCCACCACGGCATACCGCGCCGTCAACACATCGCCATACCCTTTTTCTCCCGACAGACGCAGGATGCATATCGCACGTCATCAAGCCGTGGCGACGGTAAGCAGCCAGCCGCATGAAGTCCCTATACTCGCGACGATGAACAATTCGATGTCAATGCGTCGGCCGGCCGACGCGCGCGCCAAATTCCGCGCGACCGCCCTGGCGGCCACCTTGCTGGCAGCGATCGCTGGCACTCCCCTTGCCAGCACCGCCTCGGGTCTGCCTCCCTCCGTCGATGGCAAGGAGCTGCCTTCCCTGGCGCCCATGCTGGAACAAGTCACACCGGCGGTCGTGAATATTTCCGCGATCAGCGCCAACCGGCCCCCGCCCGGCTACTTCTATCTACCGGGCCGCGGCCGCGTCACGCAAAGCTCGGGCTCCGGCGTGATCGTCGATGCCGCTCAGGGCTACATCCTGACCAATCATCACGTAGTGCGCGGCGCGGAATCGATAAAGGTGTCCTTGCAGGACGGCCGTACCTACAACGCCGCGGTGCTGGGCAGCGATCCGGACACGGACCTGGCGGTGTTGCGCATCCCCGCGGAAAACCTCAAGCAATTGACGCTATCGGATTCCAGCGCGCTGCGCGTGGGCGATTTCGTGGTGGCGATCGGCGATCCCTTCGGCATCGGGCAGTCGGCGACTTCCGGCATCGTCTCCGGCCTGGACCGTTCCAGCCTGCGCGCGGCCGGCTACCAGAATTTCATCCAGACCGATGCGTCCATCAACCCCGGCAACTCCGGCGGCGCGCTGGTGAACCTGCGCGGCGAACTGGTCGGCATCAACACGATGATCTACACGCCGTCGGGCGGCAACGTAGGCATCGGCTTCGCCATTCCATCGAACCTGGCGGGCGCAGTCATGCATCAACTGCTGGCGCATGGCCAGGTGCAGCGCGGCTCCTTGGGCATCGATGTCCTGGACATCACGCCGCCGCTCGCGCAGCGGCTGGGCATGGCACCGGGCACCACCGGCGTCGTGGTGGCACGCGTAATCGACGGTTCGCCGGCGCACAAGGCAGGCGTGCAAGCGCGCGACCTGATCCTGGCTGTGGACGGCAAGCCTGTTTCCACGGCGCAGCAACTGCATAACGCGGAAGGCCTGCTTCCAGTGGGCAAGGAAGTGCGCCTGACGCTGAAGCGCGCCGGCCAGCAAATAAATGTGACTGCGGCCATCGAGCCGGACGCCAACGACGTGCTGCATGGCGGATCGCTGGACGCGCGCCTGAACGGCGTGGAGTTCGCCGAGATGCCGCGTGAGCAGCGCGTGCGCGGCAACGATGGCGTGATCGTCAGCAACACCTTTCCCCAGCGCGGCCCCATCGCCGCGCGCCTGCAGCGCGGCGACATCATCATCGGCGTCAACCAGCGGCCGGTCAGCCGGTTGGCCGACCTGCGCGAACTTCTGTCGCTGACCAGCACGCAACCCTTGCTGCTGAAGATGATCCGCGGCGGGACGATGTTCTATCTGCAGGCGCCGCAGATCATCCAGCCCGGCGCGACGTCGCGGAGTGACGATGGAGCGCGGGCCACCAGCTACGAACAAGCTGCGTTCTAGAGGGCTCGGCAGGCCGCGGCCTGCGTGGCGACAGGATTCTCCGCCCAGTTCTTGCGCGGCGACGCCTCTTCGATATAGCCGTCGCCAACCGTTATGCACATCAGCCTGCACGTGGCCGACAGATCGCGCGGATGGCGCACGTCCGCGGCGACCATATAGGCGCAGATCGCGGCCATGGGAGTGGCCTCCAACACCACGACATCGTCGCGGCCCCTGTGCCAGTGCCCTTCGGGCTGGCGGCGCAGCGATTCGCCGTTGTCGTCGCTGATACACCAAAGCTTGACCATGCAGGCGGTCTCCGTTCGTCTCATATGAGTGAAAGACGGTTTTCGACGCCCGAAAATACCTAGGGACAACCCCAGGTTTTTGCAAAAGATGGATGAATATTGCGCCAGCTGAATACGATCAGGCCCAATGCGTGGCCGAACGCGTGGCCACGACCAGCGGATCGTGCATCAATATCGAGGCGAATTGCCGCACCAGCTCGGCCTGTTCAGGCTCCCGCTTCATCACCAGGTGCAGGTCGCGAACCGCCCAATGATCAAGCAGGTTGACCGCTCCCACGCGGCCATCGCGCAGGAAGGGCTCCGCCACGCTCATCGGCACCAGCGCCACGCCCACACCCGCCGCCACCAGATGCATGACCGCCGCGAAATCGTGCGCATGCACGCGCGCCTTGACCGGCTTGCCCATTTCCTGGGCATGCTCCATCAGGAACTGGAAATTGCTGCTGCCGGGATCGCGGCAGACGAAGTCGTTATCCAGGATGTCCTTCAGGCTGGCCCGCGAGCGCTGCACCAGCGGATGAGCCGGCGGCGTCACGCATACCAGCTTGTCCATCGCATACAGCTCGCACACCAGGTTGGGATCCTCCACGCTGCCGGCGAACACGCCGATATCGGCTTCGCTGTCCTGGATCCGCCGCGCGATGGACTCGCTATCCATCTCCCTGATGTCGACATTGACGCGGGCATTGGCGGCCAGAAAACGCGCCACGCTGGGAATGACGAAGCCATGCAGCGAACTGCTGTTGGCCAGCACGCGCACCTGGCCATGCAGGTCCTGGGCATAGGAACCGACTTCGTCTTGCATGGCGTGCAGATTGCCGATCAGTACATCCACGTGCCGGGCCAGGGCTTCGCCGGCCGGCGTCAGCGTCATGCCCTGCGGGCCGCGCACGAACAGCGGGCTGCCGGCCGTATATTCCAGGCTCTTCAGCCGGTAGCTGGCCAGCGAGGCCGTCATGCTCAGGGCCGCCGCCCCCGCCGACAGGTTACGGGTCTCGGCTACCGCCTTGAAAAGGCGCAAATCCTTCAGATCGTAGGCATAGGGCATGGATTTCTCCTGTCGCCGCACGCCCGCCTCCAAGCCGAGCGTGGAGCCTCTTTGCCCCAAGCATACGCCTAACCCAGCCGATACCGGTATCGACTGCTCAGCCTATGGCTGCCTGCGCTATTGCGGTTCGATGCCCGCCGTCAGCCGTAAGCGTGACGGCTTCGACGCGGCGTGTCAGCCGGCCTGCGCTGGCGCGGCCGTCAACGCGCCGCTGTCGGTCAATGCCTGGATGTCGCCCGGCGCCATGTCCAGCCAGGCGCGCAGCACGTGATCGGCGTCGGCGCCCAGCCGCGGCGGATAGGTGGCGGGCGATTCCGCTTCGCCGCTGAACTTGATCGGGTTGCCGACCACCTCGATGCTGTCGCCGGCCTCGTCCCGCAGCGATGCGACCATACCGCGTCCCGCGGCGCGGGCGTCGTTCAGTGCCTCGGGCACGTTCTTTATCAAGGCCACCGGCACGCCTTCGCGTTGCAGCGGTTCGATCCAATCGGCGGCCGCGCGGGCCAGGAAGGCCTCTTCAAGCAAGGGCCACAACGCTTCGCGGTTGCTCAGGCGCAAGGCTCCGCTGGCGAAGCGCGCGTCCGCGATCAATGCCTCACGATCCAACGCGATGCATAAGCCCTTCCACATACGATCGGTATTCGCCGTGATGACAAGCTCGCGGCCGTCGCCAGCCACGAAAGACCGATAGGTGGGAATGGAATCATGCCGCGCGCCCTGCGGCTGCGGCGTAATGCCCGCCACCAGCGCATAGGTGCTCTGGTACGACAGCATCGCCAACTGGCAATCCAGCATGGATATGTCGATCGTGCGTCCCTGCCCGCTGCGCTCGCGGTCGGCCAGCGCCGCGTTGATGGCGATCGAGGCATACATGCCGGCCACCATATCGCCCGCCGGAATGCCCAGGCGAACAGCGGGGCGGCCCGCCTCGCCAGTCAGGCTCATTACGCCGGACAAGGCCTGCACGATCATGTCGTATGCCGGCTGGTCGCGCCAGGGTCCATGCTGGCCGAAGCCGCTGATGGATGCCCAGATCAATCCCGGCCGGGCCGTGCGCAGGGCTTCGATGTCCAAGCCCATGCGCGCCAGCACGCCGGGGCGATAGTTTTCGACGACGACATCGGCCGCATCGATCAGGCGCCGCGTCAGGTCCATGCCTTCCGGCCGTTTCATGTCGACGGCGACGCTGCGCTTGTTGCGATTGATGCCCAGGTAGTACGCGCTTTCCTCTTTGACGAAATACGGTGGAATCGCACGGCTGGAATCACCCGACGGCGCCTCCAGCTTGACGACTTCCGCGCCCAGGTCGGCCAGTATCTGCGTGCAAAAAGGTCCGGACAGGAAGGTGGTCATGTCCAGGATGCGGTACCCCGCCAGGGGGCCCCGGGTCGCGCGCGGTGCTGTGGTGCTGCTGTTTTCAGATGCCATGGTTCGCTCAAGCTATCCGCATCGAATCAACCAGGCTGTCCAGCGTTGCCGCGTCCAGCGTCTCCAGGCGCCACAATTGCGCCAGCAGTGCGTCCGCGCGTTGCGCGCCCATCAATGGCGCGATCAGGTCGCGCGCCTTTGCATCGACCTCTTCGCGCGGCATCGGATTGCCCCAGGTCCCGCGCACGGCGCGCGTGTGATGCGTCAGCGTGCGGCCGTCATCGGTTTCTATCGTCACGATGGCCTGCCGACCGCCGCTGCGCTGCAATTCCTCGCTGGGCACCAGCTTGACGCGCGCGCGCAGCGCCGATACCACCGGGTCGGCCATGCGCGCGAAATCGTGCGCGGACTCGAAGGTCAGCCCGCGATCGACGATGTACAGCGCGCTCAGGTGCTGCAGGCTGATATTCGGCATATCGCGGCCATCGACGATGAATGCCTCGTTGGCCTGGATTTCCACCATCACCGAACGGATGCGCTCCGGCGGCGGCAACTGGTCGCGCAAGGCTTCCAGGCTGTCCAGCGGCGCTTGCACCGGCGAACCCACGCACCATTTCTTGATGTTGGACGACAGGATCTCGTCGCCCAAGGTCATCGGTTCATCCAGCGTGCGGCCTTTTTCGCCGCGGCCGAAAGCGACGAACAAGGTGCGGTCGCCGCGCAGCACGTCGTCCACGCCCGTCCAGCCCGCCTGCGTCAGCATCGTCGCGAAAATCGCGTTCTTGGCCGCCATGGCGCCGAACACATAGGCCTTCTGCACATGGTCGTGATCGACCATCCAGCACGACAGGCCGGACACCTCGTGGCCCAGGTAGGAAAGCAGCCGGCGCGCGGCGCCGTCATCGAAACCCGCCAGCGCGCCCGCCGCGGCACCCGCGCCGAACAGGGCCCCCACCGCGTGCGTCGAGCGGCCGCGATGATTCAGCGCCATGGCGCCCATTTCTTCCAGCACGCGCGCGCCCACGTCATAACCGGCGGAGACCGCCGCGATCAGCTCGCGGCCGCCCTTGCGCTGCAACTGCGCCATCGCCAGGGCGGCGGGCACCACCGCGCAGCCAGGATGAAACACGGATTTCTCGTGCGAATCGTCGGTCTCGTCCGCATGCGCCAGCATTGCATTCAGCATGGCCGCGGAAAACACAGGCAGGCGCTGGCCGGTACCGATGACGGTGGCCTGCTCCTGGCCCGCGAACAGCGGCGCGGTAGCCAGCGCACGCTTGCCTACATCCAGGTCGGCGCCGGAGATCATGGCGGCCACCGTATCGACGATGTGATGCTTGGCCTTTTCGATCAAGCGTTCCGACATCGACGTGCCCAGCGCGCCGGCGATCAGCTCGGACACATTACGGGTGGCTGGAGAGATTTTCGAATTCGTTGTCATGATGATCCTTATCAGCGTCTATCGTGTCGAGCGCCGCTGGCTCAATCCGCCGTCCACGGTCAGCGTGGTGCCGGTGATATACGATGCCGCGCCCGATGCCAGAAACACCAGAGCATTGCCGATTTCCCGCGGCTGAGCCAGACGGCCGAAAGGCAGGTGCGTCGTCAGTTCCTGCCAGCGTTCCGGATCGCCCAGGCTATCGGTCGCGCGCTGCCGCCAGCGCGTGATCTGGCGGTCGGTCGCGACCATGCCCGGATGCAATCCCACCACGCGGATGCCGTCGTTGGGGCTGAGCGCGCCCAGCGCCCGCGTAAACGCATCCAGCGCCGCATTGCCCGCGCTGCCGGCGATGTATTCGGGTATCACCCCTTCTCCGCCGGCCATGCCGATCACGTTCAGCACGACGCCTGCGCCGCGCTCGCGCATACCTTCGTAGATCGCGCGCGTCAGGTCGATGTAGCCATACACCTTCAGGTCCCACGCCGTGCGCCAGCGCTGCGCGTCGATTTCCTGCAACGTGCCGTGCGGGATGTCTCCGGCGTTGTTCACCAGGATATCCAGGCCGTCGCCAAAGCGTTGCGTCACGGCATCCACGGCACCGTGCGCGCGCATATCCATGGCCAGCGTTTCCACGCTGGCGCCGTGCAGGTCCTTCAACCTGGCGGCCGCGTCGGCCAGCGCTTCGGCGCTACGCGCCACCAGGCGCACGGCGCAGCCCTCGGCCGCGAAGCGCTCGGCGGCCGCGTAGCCGATGCCGCGAGAGGCACCCGTCACCAGCACGGTCTTTCCCTTCAGATCCAGTTGCATGCGATGCTCCCGTATTCCCTGCTTATTGAATCTGCAGTCCCGATTCCTTGGCGATGGTGCGCCACCGGCCGCCTTCCTGCTGGAAGAACGCGCGGCTTTCCTCCAGCGTCGCCGTGGTGGTCACCGTGGCGCCGACGCGCTGCAGCGACGCCTGGTATTCGGGCGACTTCACCACGTCGACCACCGCATCGTGCAGGCGCACCAGCTTATCCTTGGGAATATTCGGCGCGGCCAGCATGATCGTGTAGCCGGTCAGCGGCTCGTAGCCGGCGATTTCCTCGCTGGCCGTCGGTACGTCGGGCAGTGCCGTATTGCGCTTGTCGCCGGTGGCGGCCAGGGCCTTGAGCTTGCCTTCGCGGATCAGCGGCAGCGAGGTCTCGGCCGACATCACCACCATGTCGATCTGGCCACCCCCGATCGCGGTCAGCAGATCGGGGCCACCGCGATACGAAATGGGATTGGTCTGTACTTGCGCGGCGCGCGCGAATTCAATACCGAAGAAATGCCCTGGCGAACCGATGCCGCCGAAGCCCCAGGACAGCTTGCCGGGATTCGCCTTGGCATACGCGGCTACCTCCTTCAGGCTCTTGAATTTGCTGTCGCCTTTTACGACGAACACATACGGCGAGGTGCC
This sequence comes from Bordetella sp., assembly GCA_035493915.1. Classification (GTDB taxonomy): domain Bacteria; phylum Pseudomonadota; class Gammaproteobacteria; order Burkholderiales; family Burkholderiaceae_B; genus Bordetella_C. Next base: position 4,066 of record DATJHN010000491.1, on the reverse strand, counting down.
GAGCTGCAGGATGGGAACGAAATCCTTGTCGGGGTCGTAGCCGGGATCCTTGAAGATCACCGGATTGACGAAGTGATTGACCATGGTCACCAGCAGCGTGGGCTGGCTGGCGGGCGCGTGCGCCACATAGACCGCCGCGATATTGCCGCCGGCGCCCGGCTTGTTCTCGACGAGGACCGATTGGTTGATCCGCTTCTGCAGGCCCTGCGCGATCACGCGCGCCGCCACGTCCACGGTGCCACCGGCCGAGAACGGCACGGCGATGTGCACGGGGTGATCGAACAGCGGCGCGTCCGATTGCGCGGCGGCGGGCGCGGCCACGACAACCGCCGCGGCGGCCAGCAAAAGACCGGACAATGCGCGGCCGGCGAAACGGGGCATGCCCCCGAACATGGGATTCAGGTATTTCATTGTTGTCTCCTTGTATCTCGCCGCATTGCCTGTCTAGGCGGGCCTCGCGGTTCCAGATGCTGGATGGTTGATTACAGGCTGGTTGGTTGACTACTACGTTTCACTGGTGTGCCATGCCAGCCGATTCCACCGGCATGAATGCGCCGCGCACCCGCTACAGCACCGGATGCGTGGCGAGCGCAGTGCGCCGGCGATATCAGCGTTTCAGGATCGTCACCGCGCAAGCGCCGTGTTCGAACCCGGAAATTCCACCGCCGGTGGCATGCGCCAGGCCGACACGCGCGCCGTCAACCTGGTGCGCGCCGCAGCGTCCTTGCAGCTGGCGCACGATCTCGACGATCTGCGCCACGCCGGTGGCGGCAACCGGATGGCCGCGCGCCATCAATCCACCGGATGGATTGATCGGGTGCTTGCCGCCCAGCGACGTCGCCCCGCTCTTGAGCAGGCTGACCGCTTCGCCGGGACGGCAGAACTGGAAAGTTTCGTAGTACATCAGTTCGGCGATGGCGAAGGAATCATGGATTTCCGCGACGTCGACGTCCTCCGGTCCCAGGCCCGCGATTTCGTAGGCCTCGGCGGCCGACTTGCCGGACACGTGCGACTTGACCATCGAGCTGGGGCCGGGCTCGAACTTGCCCGAATGCAGCACCGTGGCGCAGATTTCCACGGGCATTTCCACCTTGGCTTGCTTGACCCAGTCTTCCGAAGCCACCACCACCGCGGCCGCGCCGTCACCCGTCGGGCAGCAGTGCAGCAGGCGCAGCGGATCGGCGATCATGCGCGATTCCTCGACCTCTTCCAGCGTGACCGGCTTGCGCATCTGCGCCAGCGGATTGATGGCGCCATGCTTGCGTGCCTTCACGGACACGTGCGAAAAATCGCTGCGCGAAATACCGTGCTCGTACACGTAGCGCTGCGCGCGCATCGCGTACACGCCCGGCATGGTCAGCCCGTGCGCCGCATCCCAGTCGTCCGTGCTGAGCGGCAGCGGGCCGCCGCCCAGCTTGCTCAGCATCTCCACGCCGAATACCAGCGCCACGTCGGCATTGCCGGCGCGGATGCGGCTGACAGCTTCGCCCAGCGCGGTCGAACCGCTGGAGCAGGCATTTTCCACATTGATGATGGGCAGCCCGGTCAGGCCGATCTTGCCCAGCACTTGTTGGCCCATCAGCATGCCGCCCAGCATCGACGCCGAATAGGCAACGTCGATATCGTCCTTGCCGACGCCGCTGTCCAGGATGGCTTCACGCACGGCGGGCCAGGCGAATTCGCGATGGCTCAATTCAGGGAAACGGCCGAAGGGCACCATGCCCGTGCCGATCAGATAGACCTTGCGCGTCATCGTGCCACCTCTACCGCCACGAACTTGAAATCCACAGGCGCGCTGGTGCGCGCGCCCTCCACCGGTTCGGCCGCGACGATGCGCACGGCGCTGTCGCACACCGGCGGCGCATCGGCGGTATAGCCGCCCAGATGGCCGAATACGCGTATCCGTTCCGGGAAATCCACATAGCCGGCGAATGTCGTACCGCCGCCGTGGCGCATGGTGGTGTAGCTGTACAGCTTGCCCTCGCCCTGCAGCCGCAGCGGGCGCACGGCCAGCGACATGCAGCGCGGGCAAACGGTGGACGGCGGAAACGTGTGATAGCCGCAGTCGTCGCATTGGGTCGCCAGCAGGCGCACTTCGCCGCCTGCGGTGTCGAGATACGGCAGCACCGTCAGGGCCGCCACGGGTTTCGAATCCGCCATCCTGCCTCCTGTTCATTCCATTGAATGGAATCTTCTACTAATCAACTGAATGGAATAGGATTCTATACACTTGAATGACAAGCCGCAATACGTCCTCGGGATCAGGATGGCAATGCGCTGCCGGTTCGATAGCACCGACCTCCATGATCGCCCCGCGATAGCGGCGAATAAACCAATAAGGAGTCAAATCCATGAGCGACGAAGCCCAAAGCACGCTGTTGCGCAGCGTGCGGGTTCTTTTCGGACTGGCCGAAGCGGGACGGCCGATGACGGTCACGCGCCTGGCGACCGTGCTGAGCCTGCCGGCCAGCACCACGCACCGCATCCTGAATGTGCTGCGCCAGGCCGATTACGTGATGCAGGACGAGGAGACTGGCGCGTACAGCCCGGGCCCCGCCTTTCTGCGTGTCGCGACCGTGATGGTCGCGTCCAGCACCTTCCCGGCTTCCGTCAACGACGCGCTGCGCCTGCTGGTGGACGGCAGCGGAGAATCGGCGTTCTACGGCGCCTACCTGGAACAGGTGTGCCGCATGCGCTTCATCGCCAACCTGCACTCGCACCATGCGATCCAGTACGTCATGCGCACCGACCAGACCTATTCGGTACTGTGGGGGGCATCGGGGCGGTCCATCGCATCGCAGTTGCCGGAATCGACACTGCGCGTGATCTACGACAGGGAAAAGGAGGGTGGCGAAGGCATCGTGCCCCTGCCCGCCTGGGATACCTTCCTGCAATGGATGCGCGACACCCGCGCCACCGGATACAGCGTCTCCGACGGCCAGCGCTACGAGGGCTCACATGCCATGGCCGCGCCCGTATTCGGCGCCAACGGCGCGGTCATCGGCTGTATCGGCATCTCCATGCCCCTGGCGCGCAAGGACCCGCAGAAAACCGCCCGCTGCATCGAACTGGTCAACGCCTGTGCCACCCAACTGACCCGCGCCGCCCGCTCTTTCGCCGGCCGGCAAGAGGAAAGGACCGCGTTCACTATGCCCTAGGGCATGACTTGGGAGAGATTTTGTTGCTTATAGATGTCGTTTTAAGACTCATAAACCGATATCTATAAGAAAACGACCTAGATTTTTCTAGGTTTGATTCTCCTCATAGATATCGCCTTAGCTTTGATAACCCGATGTCTATGAGGGGCAAACATGCCTAAAAAACTGCAACGTGCGGCCGCCGTTCCCACAGCGGTCGCGGAACGTCTGCGCATCTGGGGACGGTGCATCCGAACCCAACGCGTCTCTCAGCACGTACCCGCCGCGCACCTCTGCGTTCGGATGGGTATATCCGACGCCACGCTGCGCCGCGTCGAACGCGGCGACCCCGGTGCCGGGGCAGCGGTGTACTTAAGTGCCATTTGGGTCCTCGGTATCCTGGACACAGCCGTCCCCCCGCTTGATCCGATTTACTGGTCATCCAGCCCGCGTTCGCGCGCACGCATCCCAGCATCCGAAGCGGACGACGACTACTTCTAAACCCTTATAGGCACACCTTCAAACGCCTCGCGCCAGAGTGGATCACCCAGCTCTGTCGCGCGTTCCCGCATTAGCCGGGCGTCATCAGAGCGCCACTCACCTAAAACTCAGCGCGACCCCGAGCGTGCCTGGTGCAGCATGTGTACCGTGATCTTGCGCACTTCGGCCTTGCTGATTTCGATGTGAGATTTCAGCATGGTGCGCGCGGGATCGGCGCGGCGGGCCAGGATGGCGCGCAGGATGGCGGCGTGCTCGTCGTAAGTGGCATCGACGCGAAACTCCTTGGTGAAGTCCAGCTGGCGCACGATGCGGATTTTTTCCGTGACTTCCTTGTGGATCTGCGCCATCTCCGAGTTGCCGGCGGCGGCGACCAGCGCGCAATGGAAGGCTTCGTCCAGCCGCGCGACCAGCTTGCCGTCGCGGATACG
>DATJHN010000490.1:0-8045 GCA_035493915.1 Bordetella sp. | reverse complement strand
ACAGGACTTCTGGTCCGGGGCGATGTTCATCGTCCTGGGACTGGGATTCGCCTGGCAAGCGACCAGCTACCAAATGGGTACCGCTGCGCGCATGGGCCCAGGATATTTCCCATTCTGGCTCGGCACCGTGCTGGCACTGCTAGGCGCGATCGTTCTGATCGGCTCGCTGTCGCACAGGGCCACCGAAACCCACATCGACCGCTTCGACTGGCGCATCGCCTTGCTGGTACTCGGCTCGGTGGTGGTTTACGGCCTGGTACTGAAGTTCCTGGGCGTCTATATCTCCGTATTCCTGCTGGTGATCATCAGCAGCCTGGCCAGCCACGAATTCAGTTGGAAAGTGGCGGTAGCCAACGGTATTTTCCTGGTGGTGTTCGTCTACCTGGCCTTTATCAAGGGCCTGGGTTTGATCTTCCCGCTTTGGCCGTCCTTCATCGGCGCGAACTAAGGAGTAACCGGCCATGGAATTGATTGATCACCTGATGCTGGGCTTTTCGGTGGCGATTTCGCCCGAAAACCTGGCCTATGCCCTGCTGGGCTGCCTGCTGGGCACGCTGATCGGCGTGCTGCCGGGCATCGGCCCCGTGCCGACGATCGCGATGCTGCTGCCGATCACGTATGTTCTGCCGCCTGTGGCGGGCCTGATCATGCTGGCCGGCATTTACTACGGCGCGCAATACGGCGGGTCGACCACGGCCATCCTGGTGGCGCTGCCCGGCGAGACCTCCGCGGTCGTGACCGTGCTGGATGGACACCAGATGGCACGCAACGGCCGCGCCGGCGCCGCCCTGGCCATTGCCGCGCTGGGGTCGTTCTTCGCCGGTTGCGTGGCAACCATGCTGCTGGCCGCCTTCGCGCCCCCGCTGGCTGAAGTTGCCTTCAAGTTCGGTCCCGCCGAGTACTTCTCGCTGATGGTGCTGGGCCTGGTCGGCGCGGTGGTGCTGGCCTCGGGTTCCCTGCCCAAGGCCATTGCGATGATTCTGCTCGGCCTGTTGCTGGGCATGGTGGGCACGGACGTGAACTCCGGCGTCGCGCGCTATGACTTCGGGATTCCGGAACTGCAGGATGGCATCGACTTCGCCATCGTCGCCATGGGCGTGTTCGGCTTCGCCGAAATCATGACCAACCTGGAACAGAAGGAAAACCGGGTCGACATCACCGACAAGATCGGCAGCCTGTATCCCAACCGCACCGAGTTCATGGAAGCCTATCCCGCGGTCCTGCGCGGCACGGCGCTGGGTTCCGCACTGGGCATCCTGCCGGGCGGCGGCGCGGTGCTGTCTTCCTTTGCGTCGTACACGCTGGAAAAGAAGATTTCGCGGCAGCCCAAGCGTTTCGGCAAGGGTCATCCGGCCGGTCTGGCGGGTCCAGAGTCGGCCAACAACGCCGCGGCGCAAACGTCGTTCATCCCCCTGCTGACCCTGGGCATTCCGGGTAACGCGGTGATGGCGCTGATGGTCGGCGCGATGACCATCCATAACATCCAGCCGGGTCCGCAAGTGATGACCAGCCACCCCGATCTGTTCTGGGGCCTGATCGCTTCGATGTGGATCGGCAACCTGATGCTGGTGGTGCTGAACCTGCCGCTGATCGGCCTGTGGGTGAAGTTGCTGAAAGTACCCTACCGCATCCTGTTCCCCGCCATTCTGGTGTTCTGCACGATCGGCGTGTATTCGCTGAACTACAACACCTTCGATATCTTCATGACGGCGGCATTCGGCCTGGTGGGCTATGTCTGGTCCAAGTTGAAGTGCGAAGGCGCCCCGCTGCTGCTGGGACTGGTGCTGGGTCCGATGATGGAGGAAAACTTCCGTCGTGCGCTGCTGCTGTCGCGTGGCGACTTCACGACGTTCGCGACGCGTCCCCTGTCGGCCACGCTGCTGGCCATGGCGCTAGCTCTGGTCGTGATCGTCGCGCTGCCGACAATCCGCAAGAAGCGCGAGGAGACCTTCGTCGAAGAAGTCTGATCGGACGTCATCCGGCGCCCCGGCAAAGGGCGACTGGATGGCATGTCAAGCGCCCCTCGTGGGCGCTTTTTTTTCCGCTGCCGCGGCAGCATTTTGGCTGCCCGACCTGGCGGCACGGTTCCTTCTCCAGACCACTTCCCGCCGCCCTGCCACCCACCGCAGCGGCGCGGGCGAAGGGCCTGCGTCGACCCTAAAGTTATGCAGCCGTTGGGATTAGATATAGATATGGTGCAGTGCACACAATCTCTTACGTTAAAGTAGGGGTTTACCCCGTCCTGAAAGCCGTTCAGCTCCCCTATGACTTTTGATTGGCAGAATCCCTACAGGACTGCGCGCACCCCCGTGTTTGCGCGCAATGTCGTGGCGACCTCACAGCCGCTGGCCGCGCAGGCCGGCCTGCGTATTCTTGCGTCGGGCGGCAACGCCGTGGACGCGGCGATCGCGGCCGCCGCCACCTTGACCCTGACCGAACCGGTCAGCAATGGCCTGGGGTCCGATTGCTTCGCCATCGTCTGGGATGGTTCGCGCCTGCATGGCCTGAACGCATCGGGCACGGCACCCGGGACCTGGAATCCCGATTACTTCAAGCGCAAGCACAACGGCACGATACCGATGCGGGGCTGGGACAGCGTAACCGTGCCCGGATGCGTGGCCGGCTGGAGCGCGCTGCACGAAAAGCTGGGATCGCTGTCCTTCCAGGACATCCTGGCTCCGGCCATCGATTATGCGGAACGCGGCTTTGCGGTCTCGCCGATCGTGCAGCAAAAGTGGGCCGCGCAAGCCGACGTGTTGCAATCGCTGCCCGGCTTCGCCGAACACTTCCTGCCGCGCGGACGCGCGCCCATGGTGGGCGAGCACTTCGTGCTGAAGGGCGCGGCCAGTACCCTCAAGCGCATCGCCGCGACAGGCGGACGCGACTTCTACGAAGGCGAGACGGCGCACAAGCTGGTTGCGCATGCGCAGGCCCACGACGCGGGCATGACGCTGGCTGATCTGCGCGATTACCGTCCCGAATGGGTGACGCCGCTCGGGCAGAACTATCGCGGCTATACCCTGCATCAGATTCCGCCCAACGGCCAAGGCATCGCGGCGCTGATCGCGCTGGGCATCCTGGAAAATTTCGACGTGGCTTCGCGGCCGGTCGATCATCCCGATACGCAGCATCTGTTGATCGAGGCGATGAAGCTGGCGTTTGCCGACGTCTACGCGCACGTCGGCGACGCACGGCACATGTACGTGTCGCCGGAGCAGATGCTGGCCCCGGACTATCTGGCCTCGCGCGCCCGCATGATCGATATGCGGCGCGCCAAGCTATTCACCACGGGACACGCCCCGACAGGCGGCACCATCTACCTGACGGTCGCGGATCGCAACGGCATGATGGTCAGCTTCATTCAGTCGAACTACATGGGTTTTGGCTCGGGCGTCGTGGTTCCCGGCACGGGCGTGAGCCTGCAAAACCGCGGCCACGGCTTCACGCTGGAACCCGGGCACCCCAATGTGGTGGGCGGCGGCAAGCGCCCTTTCCATACCATCATCCCCGGTTTCCTGATGAAGGAAGGGGCGCCGGTCATGAGCTTCGGCGTGATGGGCGGAAATATGCAGCCGCAGGGGCACCTGCAGACGCTGGTGCGCATGCTGGACTTCGGCCAGCAGCCGCAGGCGGCATGCGATGCGCCGCGCTGGAAATGGAATCACGGCATCTCGGTCGATATCGAGCCGGAAATGCCGCAGCAGGTGCTGGACGCCTTGCGCGCGCGCGGCCATCTGCTGGAAGGCCTGGAAGACCCCTATATGGACTATGGTTCCGGCCAATTCATCTGGCGCCTGGGCGACCCGGCGGTCGACGGCTACGTTGCCGCCAGCGATAGCCGGCGCGATGGCCTGGCGGCGGGCTTCTAGATATTCTTTGCGTTATCGATCCAAAACCCCTGCAATCGGAGATCTGCATGGCTTCCATCGGCAGTAAAACCTACGACGCGACTTCACCGAAGAAAGTGGCTTTCCTGGGCCTGGGCGTCATGGGGTTTCCCATGGCGGGACACCTGGCAAAGGCCGGACATCAAGTGACGGTGTATAACCGGACCGCTGCCAAGGCGCAGCAATGGGCCGCCGAATTCGGTGGCAAGACCGGCGCAACGCCACGCGAAGCCGCCGCTGGCGCGGAGATCGTGTTTTGCTGCGTGGGCAATGATGACGATCTACGCAGCGTGGTGTTGGGCAACGACGGCGCCTTCGCCGGCATGGGCAAGGGCGCGGTATTCGTCGACCATACCACCGCGTCCGCGCAGGTAGCGCGCGAACTGTATGGCGAAGCCAAGCGCCAGGGCCTGCAGTTCATCGATGCGCCGGTGTCCGGCGGCCAGGCCGGGGCCGTCAATGGCGTGCTGACCGTGATGTGCGGCGGCGAGCAGGATGTTTTCGAAGGGATCAAGCCGGTGGCGCAGGTCTTCGGACGCGCCGTGACGCTAGTCGGCGCGCCTGGCGCCGGGCAACTGGCCAAGATGGTGAACCAGATCTGTATCGCGGGCGTGGTACAGGGACTGTCCGAAGGCATCGCCTTTGGCCAGGCGGCGGGCCTGGATATGAAACTGGTATTGGACGTGATCAGCAAGGGCGCCGCGCAGAGTTGGCAGATGGAAAACCGCGGTTCGACCATGGTCGACGATAAGTTCGATTTCGGTTTTGCCGTCAACTGGATGCGCAAGGACCTGGGCCTGGTGCTGGATGAAGCCCGCGCCAACGGCGCGCGCGTGCCTGTCACCGCACTGGTCGACCAGTTCTATGGCGACGTGCAGAAGATGGGCGGCGGCCGCTGGGATACGTCCAGCCTGGTAAGGCGGCTGCGCGACAAGAGCTGATCAACCGGGGGAGGAAACTCCTTTCCGGATTGACCGGCATCGGCGGCGTCAGTAGCCGCGCTTTGCCCCCACTACTCCCGAAATCGGCTCGCCGCGTGCGAGCCGACGTATTTTTGCGGAGATTTGGGCGATGGCCTCGGCGCGCAGCGTGCTGGCAGCGATATGCGGCGTGACATGCACGCGCGGATGCGTCCAGAACGGGTGGCCCGCGGGCAGCGGTTCGGTATCGAAGACGTCAAGCGTGGCACCGTCGAGCGTGCCGTCATCCAGCAGGGCCAACAGGTCTGCCTCGTTAAGGTGGCCGCCCCGCCCCACATTGACGAGGTGCGCGCCCGGCATCAGTTGCGACAGCAGTTCGCGGTTCAGGATGCCGGTGGTTTCGGGCGTCAGCGGCAGCACGTTCACCAGTACGCGTGTACGCCGGAGGAATTCCGGCAATTGATCGGCGCCGGCATAGGCCTGGACGCCGTCGACAGCACGACCGGAACGGGACCAGCCCAGGACTGGATAATCGAAGGCGGCGATCGATTGAGCGACGCGCCCGCCCATTTCCCCCAAGCCCAGCACACCCACGGGCCATTGTTCGCGGCGCAAGCCTGGCTGGGGCGCCCACCGCGACGCAAGCTGGTCGCGCTCGTACTGGCCGAATCCACGCGACGCGCGAAGCAGGGCATACAGGGCATATTCGGCCATCTGCACGGCCATGCCGGCGTCTTCCAGACGGACGATCTGTATATGCGGCGGCAGATCCATCTGCAGCAGCGCGTCCACGCCGGCGCCCAGATTGAACAAGGCCTTTAAACCGGTTTCATGCTCGAACAGCGCCGCCGGCGGTTTCCACACCAGCGCGACGTCGGCACCTGACGGTGGCCCGGATGGGTCCCAGACCGAGATTTGGCAATCCGGCAATTCGGCGGTCAGGCCAGGCAGCCAATCGGCGGGATTGTTATGGGGGCAGGCGAAGAGAACGTGCATGGTGTCTGGAAGGGATTCGTGAAGGTCAAAACCTTAGCATGCGGCGCCCGCCGCGGCGTGCCGCACCCGCCACGGGTTTTCCCGTCCGGGACATCGACATACCCATCCAGGAAAAAAGAAAACCGCCGCGCCCAGGCGGGCAGCGGCGGCTTTATCGACGCGCCGGAAAATCAGGCGGTCTTGGGCAGCATCGGTTTGCCGCGCTTTTTGAACTTCTTGCGCGCGTGGGCGATGATCTGAACCAGGATCAACAGGGTCGAGATACCGACGAACCAGGCGCTGATGGGACGTTGCAGGAAGATCATCATGTCGCCGCGCGACAGCAGCAGCGCGCGACGGAAGTTTTCTTCCACCATGGGTCCCAGCACGAAGCCCAGCAGGATAGGCGCGACCGAGAAATCGAGCAGCATGAAGACCGCGCCGATGACACCGAAGGCCAACGCTTCCCAGATCTGGAACAAGCTGTTCTGGGTACTGAACACGCCCACTGCGATGAAGAACAGCGCGGACGGGAACAGATAGCGGTAAGGCACCTGCAGCAGCTTGACCCAGACGCCGATCAGCGGCACGTTCAGGATGACCAGCAGCACGTTACCAACCCAGAAGCTGGCGATCAGGCCCCAGAAGATGTCCGGGTGCTCGGTAATGAGCTGCGGACCGGGCTGGATGCCCTGGATCAACAGGCCGCCGAGGATCAGCGCCATCACCGCGTCGCCGGGGATGCCCAAGCTCATGGTGGGGATGAAGTCCACCTGGGTCTTGGAGTGCGAAGCGGCCTCGGGCGATGCCACGCCGGCCAGCATGCCGGTGCCGAAGCGTTCGGGCGTCTTGGAGATCTTGCGTTCCAGGGCGTAGGCGATGAAGGTGGTGATGGTCGGGCCCGTGCCAGGCATGGCGCCGAAAAGCGTACCCACCAGCGTACCGCGCACCAGCGGGAAGAAGGCCGTCTTGAGCTCCTGCGCCGACGGACGCATATCGCGCAGACGCAGCTTGGCGCCCGTGCCGATGATGGTCATGCGGTTCACGCTCATCAGGAAGTCGGCGACACCGAACAGGCCCATGGCGATGGCAACCAGCTCCAGGCCGTCGGACAGATCCAGAATGCCGAACGACAGGCGGATGGTACCCGTGTTGACGTCCGTGCCGACCACGCCGCACAGCAGGCCGAACAAAGTCATGCAGATGCCCTTGAGGGGCGAACCGCGCGACATGGTCGAACCGGCGATCAGACCCAGCAGCATGATGGAGAAGATTTCCGTCGGGCCGAATTTGAACGCGACTTCCACCAGCAAGGGCGAGAAGAAAATCATCACCAGGATACCGACCGATGCCGCGAAGAACGACGCGATCATGGTGATGCCCAGGGCGGTGCCGCCCTTGCCTTGCTTGGTCAGCGGATAACCGTCCAGACACGTCACCGCATGCGGCGGGTGGGAAGGCAGGTTGAGCAGGATCGCGCCGATGGCGCCGCCATACTGCGAACCGTAGAAAATACCGGCCAGCATCATGATCGCGGGGACCGGATGCATGACGTAGGTCAGCGGCAGCAGAATGGAAATGGCCGACAGCGCGCCCATGCCGGGCAACACGCCGATGAGGTTACCCACCAGCACGCCGAAGAACGACCACATCAGGTTGTGCGGCTCGAAGGCAACGCCGAAGCCGAACCAGAGATCAGTTAGTGCTTGATGCATGGTGTATCAACCCCACTGGAACAGCGGCAACTGCAGTTGCAGCGCCCACCAGAACACGACCACGGCGATAACCACCATGCCCAAGGAAAGAATGAAGGCCTGCTTCACCGAGTTCTTGCGGTCGCCCAGGGCGGAAATGAACGTGATGGCGAAGGTTGCCGGCAGCAAGCCGCCGTATTGGCCCAGCCCGATGAAAGCCAGGATACCGAGGATGATGCAGATCGAACCGCGGATATCGGGCATGCCCGTGGGATGCGAAGAAGGAATCTGCGTACCCTCTTCTTTTTCCTTCGCTCCCGTTCTGCCGCCGATGGCGATCAGAAGTCCAGTGAAAGCTATCAGTCCCCCTACCGCTGCCGGGAAGAACCCCGGTCCCATATGGCTTAGCGTACCGATCTGGTAATCCATACCACCGTATATCGACCCCAGGCCGATCAGGACCATCAGCGCTCCGCCGTAGTAGTCCTTGTTGTATTTTTTCAGTGTTTCCACTGCATTCCTCCGTGTACTAGGCTTACACCAGCCTTTATAGGAAGTACTCAGGGTGA
>DATJHN010000489.1:0-4272 GCA_035493915.1 Bordetella sp. | reverse complement strand
CGCAGCAGGGCGTCCGCCAGCGCGTCGTTCTTGGAAAACAGGCCGCTGTTCACGTTGCCCAGGGCTACAACGCAGGCACCGGTCAGCGTGGCGATATCCACCACGGCGGAAGGCTTGAAGCGTTCGGCGTAGGTCAGGGCGTCGCACAGGATCAGGCGGCCTTCGGCATCGGTATTCAGGATTTCGATGGTTTGGCCGGACATGCTCGTGACCACGTCGCCCGGCTTGTTGGCCTTGCCGCTGGGCATGTTTTCGCAGGTCGGGATCAGGCCGACGACATCCAGGGGCAACTGCAGTTCGGCCAATGCGCGGAAGGCGCCGAGCACGCTGGCCGCGCCGCACATGTCGAATTTCATCTCGTCCATCGTGGCGGCCGGCTTGATCGAGATGCCGCCGGAATCAAAGGTGATGCCCTTGCCGACCAGCACGACCGGACCCGCGCTGTCCTTGGCGGCGGTCTTGCGCGCCGGCTTGCCGGCATGGCGCAGCACGATAAAGCGCGGCGGTTCGTCGGAGCCGCGCGCCACGGACAGGAAGGAACCCATGCCCAGGGCTTCGATCTGCTTGCGGTCCATGACCTGGACTTTCACGGTTTTGTACGCGCGTTCCAGCTTGCGCGCCGTTTCGCCCAGGTAGGTGGGCGTGCACAGGTTGCCGGGCATGTTGCCGAGCGTGCGCGCCAGGTCCATGCCGTTGGCGATGGCGCCACCTTCGCGCAGGCCGGCCTGGACGTGGGTGGCGTCGCTGCGTTCGATGCAGTGGACGATTTTGCGCAGCTTGGGCCGGGCATCGCGATCGGGCTTGCCGAAGCTTTCATCGTAATGATAGGTGGCATTGCCGGCCGAGATCGCCGCCAGGCGGGCGCGCGCGCGGATGGGCGTGCCTTCGAGCGGAACCGATACCAGGGTGGACGCGCCTTCGGCCAGCTGCGCGCCGACGCAATAGGCGGCGAACGCCTGTTCCGCCGCCGCGTGGGCGCGCGCCGAGTATTCGTCCTGCTTGCCCAGGCCCACCAGTACGACGCGCTGCGCCGCCACGCCGGGAAGCGAGCGCAGCACCAGCGTGCTGCCCTGGCGGCCGCGGAATTCGGTCTTTACCACCGTGCGCAGCGCGCCATTGCTGGCGCGGTCGATGACGTCGGCCGCGGCGGTCAGGACCCCTTCGGCGAAGACGCCCACCGCCAAGGCGGCAGTCTTGACCTGGTGCAGGGAGGCGGTGCTGTGTGTGCTAAATTCCAGTGACATTTGAAGGCGTTCCCGTATGCGTCGATAATTGCCGATTATCCCGCATATTTTCCCATGTCCCTATTCAAACGCTCCGTCGTCAGCGAGATCACCAGTCACGCAGGCGTTGTTTTCTCCACCCTGGTGGTCGTCTGGCTCAGCGTGCTGCTGGTGCGCCTGCTGGGTGAAGCCGCCGGTGGCACCATCGGGCCCGACGTCGTGCTGGGGCTGGCCGCTTTCTCGACGATCACAGCCCTGCCAACTATTTTGTCGGTCTCGCTGTTCATCGCCGTGCTGACCACGGTGACACGCAACTATCGCGAATCGGAAATGGTGGTCTGGTTTGCCAGCGGCCTGTCGCTTTCCGACTGGCTGCGTCCGGTGATGCGCGTGGCGGTGCCGGTGGCCGTGGTGGTCGCCGTACTGACGCTGGTGGCTTCGCCTTGGGCCTATCGCCAGATCGGCGAATACCGGCAGCGTTTCGAGCAGCGCTCCGACCTGTCCAAGGTGACCGCGGGGCAATTCGGCGAATCGCAGGATGGAGCGCGCGTTTTCTTCGCCGAGGACCCGGTCAACAAGGGCGACGAGCTGGGCCATGTTTTCGTGCGCGCCATCGATCCGGAATGGCTAAGCGTGCTGACGGCCGCCAGCGCGCGCACCGAAACCATGCCCAACGGCGACCGCTTCCTGGTCCTGAACGCGGGCCACCGCTACGATCTGAAGCCGGGCACCGCGGAATTCCGCATGGTCAATTTCGACCACTACGGCGTGCGCCTGGAAAGCAAGTCCACCGCCGATCCCGCCGCCGAGGCGCGCGCGGCCGCCGAACGTTCCAGCAAGGCGCGCAGCACCCTGCAACTGATGGAAGACAACACCACCAATACCTGGTCGCAGGTCATGTGGCGGATTTCCATGCCACTGGCCGCGCTGGTGCTGGCGATCACGGCCATCCCGCTGGGCGCCGTGAATCCGCGCCTGGGGCGTTCTGGCGATCTCCTGATCGCCGGCCTGGTCGCCCTGCTGTACATGAACCTGATCAACCTGTTCCGCGCCTGGATCGGCGATGGCCGCATTCCTTTCGGTGTGGGCTGGTGGCCCGTGCACGCGGCGGTCCTCGCGTTCGCCCTTTATCTGTTCATGCGCAGGCTGCGGGTCAAGGCACCCAAGGATACCGGCGGCACGCCGCCGGCGCCGCGCCCCGCCGCGACGTAGAGCCCGGGATCTTGCCGCTGGATTTGCCCGCATCTACACTGCTCCTATAAAGTCCGGGGCCCGTCGCGACAATGACGGATACCCGAACCACGATTCCCACAAGGAACCAGGAGGAGACCATGAAAGAAATCCAACGCATCCCGCTGCTGATCGGCGGCGAACGCGTCCAGTCGCGCGCGACCCAATGGCGCGACGTCATCAACCCGGCCACGCAGGAAGTCGTGGCGCAGGTACCCTATGCCACGCCGGAAGAGTTGGACCGCGCGGTGGCGAACGCCAAGGAAGCCTTCAAGACCTGGCGCAACAGCGGCCAGGCGGCGCGCATGCGCGTCATGCTGAAATTGCAGCAGCTGATGCGGGAGCATACGGGCAAGCTGGCGGAACTGATCACCCGGGAACACGGCAAGACCCTGCCGGACGCCGAAGGCGAGGTTGGCCGGGGGCTGGAGGTGGTCGAACATGCCTGCGCCATCGCCAGCCTGCAATTGGGCGAATACGCGGAAAACGCCGCATCCGGCATCGATGTCTACACCTTGATCCAGCCGCTGGGCGTGTGCGCCGGCATCACGGCGTTCAACTTCCCCATCATGCTGCCGTGCTTCATGTTCCCCATCGCCGTCGCCTGCGGCAATACTTTTATCCTGAAGCCTTCAGAACAAGATCCCTCGTCGTCCCTGTTCCTGGCTGAACTGGCGCTGGAAGCCGGCCTGCCGCCGGGCGTGCTGAACGTGGTGCATGGCGGCGCGGAAACCGCAAGCGCGCTGTGCGAACACCCGGACATCAAGGCCGTTTCCTTTATCGGTTCGACCCGCGTGGGCACGGAAATCTACCGCCGGGCCTCCGATGCCGGCAAGCGCTGCCAGGCCATGATGGGCGCCAAGAACCATTGCGTGATCCTGCCCGACGCCGACCCGGAAGTCGCCTTGAATCAATTGCTGGGCGCGGCCTTCGGTGCCGCCGGCCAGCGCTGCATGGCGGCATCGGTCGCGGTTTTCGTCGGCGAATCGCGTGACTGGCTGCCTGACTTCGTCGAACGGGCCAAACAGCTCAAGGTCAATGCCGGCACGGACCGCAAGGCCGACCTGGGCCCGCTGGTATCGGCGGCTGCCAAGACTCGCGTCGAGGGACTGATCCAGCAAGGCGTGGAAGAGGGCGCGGAATTGCTGCTGGACGGGCGCGGGATCAAGGTGTCCGGTTTCGAGAAAGGCAACTTCATCGGACCGACGGTATTCGGTGGCGTCAGTGGCGGCATGAAGGTCTACACGGAAGAAATCTTCGGACCGGTGCTGTGCGTCGTCGGCGTTGACACGTTGGAAGAGGCGGTTGAGTTCATCAATGCCAATCCCAACGGCAACGGCGTGGCGCTGTTCACGCAGGATGGCGGCGCGGCGCGTTATTTCCAGAACAACATCGATGTCGGCCAGGTTGGGATCAACATCCCGATCCCGGTGCCGGTCGCGTGGTTCAGCTTTACGGGATCGCGCGGTTCCAAGCTGGGCGACCTGGGGCCCAACGGCAAGCAAGCGGTGCAGTTCTGGACGCAGACCAAGACCGTCACCGCGCGGTGGGCGGCGCATGGGCGTACTGTGAATACGACTATTACGATGCGTTGATTTCGTGGGGACCGGGCTCATTTCCCGGTCCCTGACGCTCGGTTAATCCATGCGGTGCCAACGCCCGGATTGCGGACACACCATAGCCGGTTCGCCGTTCAGCAGGAGTTGCTCCTCTTCCTGCTGTAACGCCGTCGACGGCTCGACGTCGAACTCGATCTGGAGTGCCCGCGCCACATCGGCGCTTTCGATGGCAAGCTCCCAAGTCAGGAAAACCTGGATGT
>DATJHN010000488.1:0-5050 GCA_035493915.1 Bordetella sp. | reverse complement strand
TATCCTGATCCGGACGAGATCTACGAGCGCAATCAGGAAACCATGCGGCGCCTGGGATGGGAAGGGTGGCTGAAGCTGATGCGGGGGCAGTAGCCCGGCCGTTGCGCACGCGGACGGGCAGGGCGCTGGTTCGATGGGCCGGAATGCTGTCCCACCGGCGCGCCGTCAGTCCGCCGGCGCGAAGAATCGGGTCTTCAGTTCCTGCAGTCCGATGCGATCCAGCATGGCGTTCAAGCGCTCTGTCGCACGACGCTGCGGCTGATTTTTGTGCTGGGCGATGATGAGCTCGTTCTTCATCGAATGTTCCCAGCCGACCAGCTCCGTTACGCTGACCTGGTAGCCGTGCGCTTCCAATTGCAGGCAGCGCAGCACGTTGGTGACCTGGCTGCCGAATTCGCGGGTGTGCAGCGGGTGGCGCCAGATCTCCGACAGAGGATCGCTCAGGGCCTGCTGTTTGTTCCGCCGCAGCGCCGCGGCGACTTCCGCCTGGCAGCAGGGCACCACCACGATGTAGCGCGCCTGTTTGCGCAGCGCGAAACGGATCGCGTCGTCCGTTGCCGTGTCGCAGGCGTGCAGGGCGGTCACGATATCGATCGTGGCAGGCAGTTCGGTCGACTCGGTCGCGTCCGCCACGGACAGATTCAAGAAGGACATGCCGCGCGCGAAGCCCAGCCGCTGCGCCAGTTCACGCGTATGCAGGACGAGTTGTTCGCGCGTTTCGATGCCATAGATATGCGAACCGTCGGCCAGGTCCTTGAAGAACAGGTCGTAGAGGATGAAACCGAGATAGGACTTGCCCGCGCCGTGATCGACCAGCGAGATATCGCGGCCGTCTTCCTTCAGGCTCTTGAGAAGCGGCTCGATGAACTGGAACAGGTGGTAGACCTGCTTGAGCTTGCGGCGGCTGTCCTGGTTCATCTTGCCGTCTCGCGTCAGGATGTGCAGTTCCTTCAGCAGCTCGATGGACTGGCCGGGGCGTATTTCGTGGGTGTTGGGCATGGCGGGGCGGGGAAACAGGCCCGGCATCGCAAGCCCGGGACGGCGTCATTCTACTTGCATGAGACGCGGGGATAGTCCGCGGCGCCATTCCCGCGAAATCGGGGACGTAATCTTGAAATCACGCGTCGCGCCCCTACTTACTTGGCCTCTCCGTCCCTTGCGCTTTCCCCAGGGCAGGGTGAAGATAGCGGGCGGAGTTCCGCGCGCGCGACCCGGTCGCGCAACGCGGAAGCCCGTCCAATGCGCATCGCCGGACGGCCCTATCCTTGGAGAATATCGTGCCTCGCAAGACCCCTATCGAAAATTACCGCAACATCGGTATCAGCGCGCACATCGACGCTGGCAAGACGACGACCACCGAGCGCATTCTTTTCTATACCGGGGTGAATCACAAAATTGGCGAGGTGCATGACGGCGCCGCCACCATGGACTGGATGGAGCAGGAACAGGAACGCGGCATCACCATCACGTCGGCCGCCACCACGGCTTTCTGGCGTGGGATGGCGGGCAACTATCCCGAACACCGCATCAACATCATCGACACCCCGGGACACGTCGACTTCACCATCGAAGTCGAACGCTCCATGCGTGTGCTCGACGGCGCCTGCATGGTCTATGACTCCGTGGGCGGCGTGCAGCCGCAGTCCGAAACCGTCTGGCGCCAGGCCAATAAATACAAGGTGCCGCGCATTGCTTTCGTCAACAAGATGGATCGTGTCGGCGCGGACTTTTTCCGCGTGCAGCGGCAGATCGGCGAACGCCTGAAAGGCGTGGCCGTGCCAGTGCAGATTCCCGTCGGCGCCGAGGACCAGTTCCATGGCGTGATCGACCTGGTGAAGATGCGGGCCATCATCTGGGACGATGAGAGCCAGGGCGTCAAGTTCCAGTACGCCGAAATCCCGGCCGAGCTGCGCGAACTGGCCCAGGAGTGGCACGACAAGATGGTCGAGGCCGCCGCCGAAGCCAATGAAGCGCTGCTGGACAAATACCTGGGCGGCGAAACCCTGACGGAAGCCGAAATCAAGCAGGGGCTGCGCGCGCGCACCATCGCCAACGAAATCGTGCCCATGCTGTGCGGTAGCGCCTTCAAGAACAAGGGCGTGCAGGCCATGCTGGATGCCGTGATCGACTATCTGCCGTCGCCGGTGGACGTGCCCGCCATCAAGGGGCACGACGCTCATGACAAGGAAATCGAACGCCATCCCGCCGACGACGAAAAGTTCTCGGCGCTGGCCTTCAAGATCATGACCGATCCCTTCGTCGGCCAACTGGTCTTCTTCCGCGTCTACTCCGGCGTCATCAATTCCGGCGATACCGTGCTGGTCTCCAGCAAGGACAAGAAGGAACGCCTGGGCCGCCTGCTGCAGATGCACGCCAACGAGCGCAAGGAAATCAAGGAAGTGCGCGCGGGCGATATCGCCGCCGCGGTGGGCCTGAAGGACGTCACCACGGGCGACACGCTGTGCGACCTGTCGCAGGCCATCATCCTGGAAAAGATGATCTTCCCCGAGCCCGTCATTTCGCAGGCGGTCGAACCCAAGACGCAAGTCGACCAGGAAAAGATGGGCGTCGCGCTGAACCGCCTGGCGCAGGAAGACCCGTCGTTCCGCGTCCATACCGACGAGGAATCGGGCCAGACCATTATTTCCGGCATGGGCGAACTGCACCTGGAAATCCTGGTCGATCGCATGAAGCGCGAGTTCGGCGTGGAGGCCACGGTCGGCAAGCCGCAGGTCGCGTATCGTGAAACCGTGCGCGCTACCGCCGCGGACGTCGAAGGCAAGTTCGTCAAGCAGTCCGGCGGCCGCGGCCAGTACGGCCATGCCGTCATTACGCTGGAACCGAACGAGCAGGGCAAGGGCTACGCATTCGTCGACGCTATCAAGGGTGGGGTGATTCCACGCGAATACATCCCGGCCGTCGACAAGGGTATCCAGGACACCCTGAAGTCGGGCATCCTGGCCGGCTATCCCGTCGTCGACGTCAAGGTCACGCTGACCTTCGGTTCGTACCACGACGTGGACTCCAACGAAAACGCCTTCCGCATGGCGGGCTCCATGGCCTTCAAGGAGGCCATGCGGCGTGCCAAGCCGGTGCTGCTGGAGCCCATGATGCACGTCGAAGTCGAAACCCCCGAGGACTTCATGGGTAATGTCATGGGCGACCTGTCGTCGCGCCGCGGCATGGTCCAGGGCATGGACGACATCGCGGGCGGCGGCGGCAAGCTGGTGCGCGCCGAGGTACCGCTGTCGGAGATGTTCGGCTATTCCACGTCCTTGCGTTCGCTCACGCAGGGGCGCGCGACCTACACCATGGAGTTCAAGCAGTACGCCGAAGTGCCGCGCCAGATTGCCGACGAGGTGATGGCGGCCAAGGGCGGCAAGTAAAAGGCTGCGGCGGCGCCGGGGCAAGGGGGCTCCCCCGCCTGGCGTTTCCGGCGGTTTTGAAGGGCGGCTCGCTACTTGGCGGCCGCCCTGTTGCATATATCGGCATACCGGTGCATGCTATTGGGTTATCCCCTAGGAAATCCCGGTGAAACGCGTATAATCTTGCTTTGCGCCCGGAGTTTCCCATGCGTCTCATCCAAACCGCGCTCACCTTCGACGACGTTCTGTTGGTGCCCGCGTTCTCCCAGGTGCTGCCTCGCGACACCTCGCTGGCCACCCGCCTCACCCGCAACATCACCCTGAACATTCCGCTCGTGTCCGCCGCCATGGACACCGTGACCGAATCGAGCCTGGCTATCGCCATGGCCCAGGAAGGCGGGATCGGCATTATTCACAAGAATCTGTCCGCGGATGAGCAGGCCCGGGAAGTCGCCCGCGTCAAACGGCATGAATTCGGCATCGTGATCGACCCGATCACCGTCACGCCGCAGATGAAGGTGCGCGACGCCATCGCGCTGCAGCGCCAGCATGGCATCTCCGGCCTGCCGGTGGTCGAAGGCCGCAAGGTGGTCGGCATCGTCACCAACCGCGACCTGCGTTTCGAAGCCCGCCTGGATGAGCCCCTGCGCACCATCATGACCCCGCGGGAACGCCTGGTCACGATGCGCGAAGGCGCCACGCTGGACGAAGCCCAGCACCTGATGCACAAGCACCGTCTGGAACGCGTGCTGATCGTCAACGACGCCTTCGAACTGCGTGGTCTTGCCACCGTCAAGGACATCGTCAAGAACACTGCCCATCCCCAGGCCAACAAGGATGCCCATGGCCAGCTGCGCGTCGGCGCCGCGGTCGGCGTCGGCGCCGGCACGGAAGAGCGAGTTGAAAAGCTGGTCGCCGCGGGTGTGGACGTCATCGTCGTCGATACCGCGCACGGCCATTCGTCCGGCGTGCTGGAAGGCGTGCGCTGGGTCAAGAAGAATTATCCCAAGGTCGACGTCATCGGCGGCAATATCGCCACTGCCGAAGCCGCCCGCGCCCTGTTGGAACACGGCGCCGACGGCGTCAAGGTGGGCATCGGTCCCGGCTCCATCTGCACCACCCGCGTCGTCGCCGGCGTCGGTGTGCCGCAGATCACCGCCATTTCCGACGTTGCCAAGGCGCTGGAAGGCACGGGCGTTCCCCTTATCGCCGACGGCGGCATCCGTTATTCGGGCGATGTCGCCAAGGCCCTGGCGGCCGGCGCATTCGCCTGCATGATGGGCGGCATGTTCGCCGGCACGGAAGAAGCTCCCGGCGAAGTCGTCCTGTTCCAGGGCCGTTCGTACAAGTCGTACCGTGGCATGGGCAGCCTGGGCGCGATGGCCGATGGATCGGCCGACCGCTACTTCCAGGACCCGGCCAATAATGCCGACAAGCTGGTCCCCGAAGGCATCGAAGGCCGCGTCCCATACAAGGGCAGTGTCCTGGCCATCATTTATCAGCTGGCCGGCGGCGTGCGCGCTTCCATGGGTTATTGCGGTTGTGCCACCATTGACGACATGCGCACCAAGACCCAGTTCGTGCAGATCACGTCGGCGGGCTTCCGCGAATCGCATGTCCATGACGTGCAGATCACCAAGGAAGCGCCGAACTACCGCGCCGACTGATCCCCGGCGCACCGCCAA
>DATJHN010000487.1:0-12900 GCA_035493915.1 Bordetella sp. | reverse complement strand
GTGGCACAGCAGGCGCTCCGGCGCCTGGGTGTCCGCGTGGTGCCGGTGGACGACAGCCCCACGCTCACCGAGACGCTGACGCCGGCCACGATCGCCACGCAGGCGCTGGTGGAACTGGGTGTGATCGCCTCGGATGAGACGCCTCTGCCATCGGATCAGGCGCTGATGGAGGACCGCGTCGCCTCTGTCCATGCGGCGCTGGACGCGCAGGGCAGTGTGTTCTGGGTGCTTGACGCGATCCCGAGGGCGTTTGCAGAAGAGTACGTCAAATTGACGGCGGCATTCGGTGCATCCGCGTTCGGCAAGACGGCGGACCCGGCGGTGGTGAAGCTGCTGGAGGGCCGGGTGCGGGCCGGCGTCATGGTGCTGTCGTCCGATGACAACGCGCAGCAGGCGGTGCAGGCGATCCATGACGACCTAGTCAGCCGTGGCATTGCCCGGTGGACCTCGCTCGACATACCGGAGCCGGTGGCCGACGCCATGGTGCTGATGGCGGCGCAGCGGCTCGCTCCGTTGTTCGGCGGGCAGAGCAACCCGCAGGAGGCGCGGCAGGCCGAGGTTAGCATATTCCGTTATGTCGCACTGCCCGCGTCCGGTGAAACCATGGTCGGGAGCTACTTTTAGCCGTGGGATATCAGCTCAAATACTCCGACTATGTCACGTCGGAAGGCCCACCAAACCCCGAGGAGTGGGTTGGGCCGCCGGGTCCACCAGGACCACCAGGTCCGCAGGGGCCGCCTGGAGAGGACGCGACCGGCGAGGGTAGTGGCACCGTCACGCAGATCGACACCGTTGGCCCTGGCATCGAGGGCGGGCCGATCGTCAATGCTGGCGTGCTCACCGTGCAGTGGAACGCCGGGACCACCAACTACCTGGGCGCCGGCCTCGACCTGACTGATGGCATACTGTCGAGCACCGCCTCAGGCGGTGGCAGTGACTACACGCTGCCGGTGGCGTCCACGACCACGCTGGGCGGTGTCAAGGTGGACGGCGGGTCTATCGTCATCGATGGCACCGGGGTCATCAGCTCGACCACAGGCGGCTCTGGGACGGTGTTGAAGATCGACACCGTTGGCCCCGGTATAACCGGCGGGCCTATCACCACCGTTGGCTCGTTGTCCGTCCAGTGGAACGCCGGCACGGTCAGCACGATCGGCACCGGGCTGCTGCTCTCTGCCGGCAACCTGCTCAACAGCGGCGTCGTCACGTTCAACACGCGATCCGGCCCGGTCACGCTGTCGTCCAAGGACGTGACCGATGCGCTGACGTATACGCCATATAACGCGACTAACCCGGCGGGCTATCAGAACGCCGCGCAGGTTACCGCCGCGCTGGTGCCGTATGCGCCGATCAACAACGCCACATTCACCGGCACGACCACGCTGGCCGGGTCGCCATCGCTGGACTTGCACGCCTCGACCAAGCTGTATGTCGATCAGGGCGTTGCGGCGATTGCCGCCACCGGCATCACGGTGATCCCCTACAATTCCAGCACAACGACGACTGCGGCCAATCCTGGGAATGGCTCCGTTCGCTGGAACACCACCCAGATGTATGATGCGACCGCGCTCTACATCAGCAACAAGGCATCGGACTCGACGGACTGGGCGCACTTTTTCCGAGCGCAGGTGGACGGCGTTAAAATCGTCATCCAGCTAAAGGGCGACAGCAGTAAGATATGCCGTTTTCTGACGACGGGACCGATCGTCGATAACACCGGGTGGATGACAATTCCGGTGACGATGACGGGTGCCGGTGGCTATCAGGGTATGCCGTTTGCCGGTGGGCAGAATGTGGTTGTCTGCTTCCTGCCGCCGGGGAGTGAGCAGTATCTGCCGATAGAAGGCGGCACATTGCAGGGGCCTCTCTATCTGCCATCCACTACGCCCTCTGGCGCCACGCAGGCGACACACAAGCAATACGTGGACGACAACCGGGCGCCCTACACGCTGGCCGCCTACGTCGGTGGCGTGCTGACAGCGTCGCAGGTTCTGCTCCTGCATCAGGTCGGCAGCGCGATCGTGTTCCCCGCGAACTTTGGCGCCACAGTGTCGGGCGGTTCGTCGCGATGCGGCTCGCTGGTCAATGCCACGGCATCGACCGTGCTGACCGTGGGGCAGTGTGTGGCGGCATCCGACCCGACCAACACGGCGAACTACACCGCGATCGGCACGCTGACGTTTAGTGCCAGTGGGCATGTCGGTGCGCTGGCTACGACAGGCGGCACCAGCAAGAGCATCGCGGCGGGCGACTTCATCCGCGTCATTGGCCCCGTCAGTCCTGACGCCGGGCTGGCTGGCGTGTTCCTGACCCTGGTGGGTAACCGCTAGTGGCCGGACCATGGTATGTAGATAACACAGCGACACCAGCCGGCGGGCTGTCGTGGGCTGCTGCGTTCAACACGCTATCCGCTGCGGCGACAGCGTCGAGTGCCGGCGACACGATCTATGTGGCGCACGACCACGTTGAGAACTTTTCGACGGCGGCTATGACGATTACGTTCCCCTCGTTCCCGGCTAATCCAACGCTGGTGCTGTGCGTCACCCGCGGTTCGCCGCACCCGACAACTGCGTGGCAATCAACTGCCGTGATCCGGGTGACCGGCACCAATTTCGGCATGACCATTGCGGGGTCGGCGTATATCTACGGGGTGACGTTCCTGGCCGGTTTTAGTGTCAGCACTGGCATCGGCGGCCTCGGCATCGGAGCGTCAAACGCGCAGGGCGCGTACCAGTTTTACGATAGTTGCACGGTCGGCGTGGCGAATACCGGCTCTTCTGGGTCAAACAGGATGACGATCGGTCAGACCGGCAACGGCCTCGGCTGCCGGATCGTGCTGAACAACACGATGATGCATTTCGGTCACGCTGCGCAATCCGCCGCGATGGCGCAGGGGCAGATCGAGTGGAGGAATACCGCAGCCCCGTTCGCCAATGTGGCTCCGACCATCCTGTTCACCACCTACTCGCAGCCGTTCACCTGCACGATGGAGGCGCTCGACTTCACCGCGATGATAGCGGGTCGGACGTTCTTCACCGCCAGCAATCACCAGTACCGTTTTGCGATGTATGGCTGCAAGCCGGGGGCTGGGACGATCACGCAGACCATCACCAGCCCCTCAGCCGAGGTGCTGCTGATCGGTTGCGGGCAAGCTGGGTTGCCGCGCAACGAGCGCTACGCGCTGGAAGGGTCGGAGACCGCCGACTACACCGCGTATCGCAGGACCGGCGCTAACGACGGCACACGCTCGTTCTCGCGTGCATACTTGCTAACGCTCCAGGCACTGTTCATTCGCCCGTATCAGGGGCTGCAATTCACTAAGTGGGTCGATAGCGTTGGCTCGCCTGTCACGGTGACCGTCTACGGGATCGCCAATGTAACCGCGTTGCCGAACAATGATCAGATTTGGCTGGAGATCAGCTACCACAACGATAGCGGCTCCAACCTCATGGCGCTGGCGAACAACACCAAGGCGAACAACAGCGCGACGGGAAGCACGCTCACAGCAGACGGTTCCGCGTGGGACGCGCAGCGCACGCGCGCCCAGAACAGCACATACGCCCAGAACGAGATCGTGCGCGTGGGTTCTAATGACGGTCGCCTGTTTATCAAGACGGACTCGCTGAGCGAAACGTCGCAGGTGTCGGGCGAGCCGGCCGGTTATGCGACGGCAGTCGATGGCACCAATACCATTATCGACGGCAACTGCACGTTCCGCTGCATGATGCGGTTCGCGTTGTCGCTCACATTCACGCCGCAGCAAAAGGGTCCGGTTTACATCACGCCTCGGATGGCCGGTCTTGGCGGCAGCGGTTTCGCCAATGTCTGGCTGGACCCCGATCTTGTCTAGGCAATACCCCATACGCGGCCCGGTTCCGCTGATCGTGAACGAGGACGCGGCGCGGCAGTTCGTAGCGCGCGACAGCATCCTCAACGACACGACATCAGCGCCAACCCCGCCATCAGTCACCACTGCCACCGTGGTGTTCGTCGCAACCTGAGAGGCTCCCATGCTTCAGCCGAATGCGCCTATCTCGGTCGTCCTGACGGCCGAGCGGTGGAACAGCGTGCTTGCGATACTGAGCGAGGCGCCGGTTCCGTATCGCATGACCGAGCCGCTGATCCGCGACATTCACAGCCAGTGCATGGCCGCAGACCGGGATGCCGACATGCCAGACAACGTGACGCCGCTGCACGAAGCGGGCTGCTGACGTGGCGACGATCCCCGGCGGCCCGGCATTCGTCGGCAATGGTTCCACACCCAAGCCGGGCGATCCGGACTTCAGCCAGCCGGTCACCACGCCCACCGTGCCAGGCGGCCCGACATTCATTGGCGGCACAGTGCCGTTCGTGCCACCTCCCGTCTGCCGCGATGATGACGCGGTTCCTCCTGTTCCAGGCGGCCCCGATTTTGTGGGTGGCACAGTGCCGCCTCTGGTTGGTGATCCAGGGCATCCTGTCAGCATCCCTGGCGGCCCCGACTTCATCGGCCATCCCCTGCCGCCAGACATACCGTGCGACCCGGTCGACGGGTCGGACTGGCAGGGGCCACCCGGCCCCCCTGGTCCGCCTGGACCACCCGGTGAGGACGGCCAGGACGGCGTGTCCAATGTGCCTGGTCCCCCTGGCCCAGCAGGACCGCCGGGGCCGTTCTACGTGCTTCCCACGGCCAGCACGACCATCCTTGGCGGCGTCCGCGTCGACGGCTCGTCAGTACTTATCAACGATCTCGGCATCATCAGCGCTATTGGCGGCGAGGGTGGCGGTGGTGGTGGCGGGCCGGGACTACCCGAGGCGCCGCTAGATGGTCCGGCATACGGCCGGCAACTGGCGACATGGCAGCCGGTGATCGCGCACCACGACGACGTGGTTGATGGGGGTTCGTTTTAATGGCTGACGTACTACGCATCCGACGCCGTGTTACCGGCCTTGCAGGCGCACCTGGATCGCTGGCGAACGCCGAATTGGCATATAACGAGGTCGATCACGTCCTCTACTACGGCGAGGGAACCGGCGGCGGAGGTGGCACCGCATCGGTCATCGTCGGTGTCGGTGGTAACGGATTAGGGGCGAGTAGTGGCACGCTGCCGTTGCCGAATGCGACGCCGGCACTCTACGGCACGAACACGACATGGAGCCGCTCCGACCACGTCCATTTGACGGACAGCACGCGCGCCCCGACAGCCAGTCCGACATTCACCGGCACCATCACAATCAACGGCACGATAACCGGCACCGGGTTGACCGGCAGCTTCGCGGCACCTGGGCCGATCGGCAGCACCACGCCATCGACGGGCGCGTTCACCACGTTGACCGCGTCGGGCGCCACCACGCTTGCGGCGCTGACCTCGACCGGTATCACCGCCAGTCCAATCAGCGGCAGCACCGGCAGCTTCACCACACTGGCCGCATCATCCACCGTGTCCGGTGCAGGGTTTACTGCCCTGTTCGCTGCACCGCCCCCCATCGGCTCCACGACGGCCTCAACCGGCGCATTCACCACACTGTCAGCAACAGGCGCAGTGTCGGGCGCTGGGTTCAACGCATATCTTGCTTCGCCGCCTGCGATCGGTGGCACGGCAGCGGCTGCCGGCAGTTTCACCACCCTGTCGATCACCGGGCTGGTTTCTGGTTCCGGCATCAATAACCTATTCGCCAGCCCACCGCCGATCGGCGGCACGGTCGCGGCCAGCGGCGCATTCACCGCGCTGTCTGCCTCCAGCACCGTCAGCGGCGCAGGGTTCACCAATCTGTTCGCCACGCCTCCGGCAATGGGTGGCACGACGGCAAACAGCGGTGCATTCACATCCCTGACCGCGTCGGGCACCGTCAGTGGCGCCGGTTTCACCGCGTTGTTGCTGCCTTATGCCCCGCTGGCCTCGCCGGTCTTCACCGGGGCGCCGTCCTTGCCGACCGGTGCTGTCGGCATCACACAGGCCAACGGCACGAATAACACGACACTGGCGACAACCGCGTTTGTGCGACAGACGCGGCTCGACCAGTTCACCGCGCCAACCGCTGCGGTGTCGCTGAACAGCCAGCAAATCATCAACCTGGGGGCGCCGACAAATAACACCGACGCTGCGACCAAGCTCTACGTCGACCAGAACTCGCAGGGCCTGTCTTCAAAGGGCGCGGTGGTCTGCGCCACCACGGCGAACATCACGTTGTCCGGTCTGTTCGCCATCGACGGATATACGCCAATTGCCGGCGATCGCGTGCTGGTCAAGGACCAGACGCTGGCACAGAACAATGGCATATGGCTGGCCTCCGCGACCGCCTGGACAACGCGCGCTACGGATATGGACACCTGGGCTGAGGTGCCGCAGGCGTATGTGTTCGTCAGCAACGGCACGGTCAACAGTTCCAGCGCGTGGGTCTGCAACTCGCCTATCGGCGGCACACTCGGCACGACGCCAATCACCTGGGTCCAGTTCAGCCAGCAAGCTCAGGTTAGTGCCGGCGCGGGCCTTGTTCGTGTCGGCAATACGTTCGATGTGATCGGAACGGCCGGACGCATTAACGTGCTGGCTGATAGCATCGACATTGACACCAGTTACATCGGGCAATCGTCTATCACCACGCTTGGCACGATCGCCACAGGTACCTGGGCCGCCACCACGATCACAGTGGCCAGGGGCGGCACGGGTGCCGTCACATTGACCGGCTATCTCAAGGGCAACGGCACATCGGCGTTCACCAGCAACGCCACCATTCCAAACACCGATGTGACCGGGTTGGGCACAATGAGCACCCAGAACGCATCCGCAGTCGCGATCACTGGCGGCACGATCGACGGCATTACCTTTGACATGGGCACTTTTTAGGACGTTCTGACCGATGCCCGACATTCTTCGCGTCAAACGTCGGTTTGCCGGCGGCGCTGCGGGAGCGCCAGCATCCTTGGCGTCGGCCGAGATCGCCTTCAATGAGCAGGATAACGTCCTCTATTACGGCAAGGGCAACACGGGCGGGCTAGCGACCTCGATCCTGCCGATCGCCGGGCCAGGCGGTTTCCTGCCCCTGTCCGGTGGCACCATGTCCAGCGGCATCAGCTTCGGGGCCGTGCTTGGTGGTACAAACAGCGACCTTTCAAAGCATCTGCTGCTTCATACTGCCGGATACGGCTTCGGTATAACCGGCGGCCGACTGAACCTCGTGGTGGCTTCCGGGGGCAGTCAGGTGTTCGTGGTGGCGGCGGCCGACAGGGTCACTGTCAATGCCAGCGGCATCACGATGGGTGCCACGAGCGACATCACGCTGGTGCGCGACGGCAGCGCCACCATGCACGCCGTGACCAAACGGCAACTCGATGCCCTGGCAACCCGCGTCGCCTATATCGAGGCTCGTTTCATCAGGCCAAGCTAAAGGGACATACCCAATGCCATCGGTTGCGATCACCGTGCCCTACACGCGCACGACGCTGTTGCACATCCCGCGGCGCGACATGGTGTTGGCATCTGCCGACAGCCTGTTCCTACGCGTCACCGTTGTGGACTCGGACAACCCGTGCGCGCAGGGGATCGAACTGAGCGATGGCATCGGCGGGCCGTCTGCGGTGTTCTCCGTGTGGGCCGATCTGCACGGATGGCACGACGACTACGGGATGATGCTGCCACGCTGCGGGCAACTGCTGCATAGTGTGGTGGGCACCCATCCGAGCGGCGTGGTCGGCGGGTTCGACTTCTTCTTCCGATCCGGCACCATGGCATCGTGGCCACGCCGATGTGGCTGGGCCGTTCAGCTCAACTACGACGATGAGGGCGTCGAAGTGCTGGCAACCGGACGCATCGTGGTGCGGCAGATCGGGACGCCGTTCAACAGCGCGGGGACCATGCCGCATCTGCTGGCCGACACTTACGAACCGGTCCATACGGATCTCGACGAGCACCTCCTCGCATGAGCACGCACGGGATCGAAGCTGACTACATTCGGCCGAGCTGAAGGGACAGACAATGAGTGACACTGGCATTCGTATTGTTGAGATGCCCAACCTCGGCGCGATTAACGACAGCAGTTACGTGGTCGGCGAGCGTGCCGGCAGCGGGCTTTTCGCGGCGACCGCGTTGCGCACCTACTGCAGCGAGGTCTCGGCCTGCATGGTGCCGGTCTGCGCGGCCCCGACGATTGGCGCCGCTATCAAGCAGCTCGGTGCGATCGGCACCGTCACCGCCTCCGACCCGGCGGTGCTGTTCAACGTCAGCGAGACGCTGAATACCGGCACTGACTTCTACGATGCGCTGGTGGTGTTCCACCATCGCCTGGCTGGCGCCGTTGGCCATAGACAGGCGTTCACAGCGCAGCTTTTCGTCAATGGGGCAACGCCACCAGAAATGAACTGCGGGGGTTGTTTCTTCGCGTTTCTGGAAAGCGGCTCAGGCTCGGTGTTTGGTGGCAATACCTACGCCAAAGCGACTGCGGGGGCCGCTATAACCGCCTCCATCTGCTCCTTCGAGGCGAACACCGATACGATCGTGGCGGTCGCACGCAAGGCTGGCATTAATGTGGTTGACGTGTCGACTTCCATAGGCGACGGCATTGATCTCAGCGCGGCGATCTACATCGCCCGGCAGCCCGGTGGGCAAGGCTACCGTGACGGCATCCTGTTCGGTGACGACCACATCAGCGGCATGAACGGTGTGCGGCAGGCGTACATCCGCGCCGCCGCTGGCGCTGGCGAGGTGTCGGTCGGCATCGACTTCCGCACCGCTATATTCGGCGGCGCCGCCATCGCCCTGCCGGTCGGCACACAGTCCGCCATCAACTGGGGCAGTGGCAACGGCGGCGGACTGGTTAACGATAGTCCGATCAATGGCCCGACTATCCATTTCGGCAACAATGGCCTGACCGTGGTCGGTATAACCGGCTCTACGGCGCTGTCGCTCGGCACCGGGACAATCCCGACCGTTCTGGTCTATGTCACTGGCGTGGGGCTGCGCGAGATCACGGCGGGCGCCCCTAACAGCGGCAGTCCCGGCACCCGTATGGTTCTGGTGCCAAACTGATGCCTAGCAACAATGAGGATCTGGTGCGCAGCGCCATCGCCCAGCAGCGGGATTCCGCGCTGAACGCGCTGGCTTTTGCCCATGCCGAAATCGCCCAACTGAAGCAGCAGATCGAGGATCTGCGGGCAAGGCTCCGGGGCGACGCTCAGGTCGAGGGCGCCTATGAGTGAGACCCTCGCCGCACTGAAGACCGCCCTGGCACCCAAGCCGGGGATGAAGCGCATCCCGCTGCCGCTCGAAAGCTACGAATATCTTAGCCCGCCGCTGACACAGAAAAGGCTGCTCAACCTCTACGCCGAAGCCGCACCCGACGACAGCCGCACCGCCGCCGCCCTGGTCGCCACGGCGGGCCTGCATCCCTACGGCATCACGTTCGCTGACGGTCCGGTGACGGCGATCAACTCCGACCAGCCCGGCATTCTCTACGCGGTGTCCGGCACGCACTTCTACCGGGCCACGCGGCCGTTCCCTTCACCGGATTTCGTGGTGGAGGATCTGGGCGAGGTCGGCACACCGTCCGGCGCGGACTATGCGCAGAACCTGATGCCGACGATTGCCTCGGGGATCACCGGCTGCGTGGTGTGCATTCCGCCGAACGCATTCACCTGCACGCATACCGGGCTGTTGAACCAGATCGGCGGCGACTTTCCTGGTGCTAACTCGGTGACCTATCTCGACGGCTACTGGGTGTTTACCTCGAACGACATCGACGGCAACTTCTTCTGCTCCCGGTTGCTCGACCCGAACGACTTTGATGCGCTCGACTTCGCGTTCACCGACGCAGTGCCGAATGTCGCGCGGCGGGTGCTGACGCTCAAGGGCGAGCTGTGGTTCATGGGCGATATGGCGACGGAGATTTGGTATAACGCCGGCTCGTCCGGGTTGGAGCTAACGCCTGGCACGTCGTTTTTCCCGTTCCGCCGCCTGCCGGGTGGCGTCATTCCCTACGGCACCGACAGCATCAAGACGTGCGCTATCC
Source organism: Bordetella sp. (assembly GCA_035493915.1). Classification (GTDB taxonomy): domain Bacteria; phylum Pseudomonadota; class Gammaproteobacteria; order Burkholderiales; family Burkholderiaceae_B; genus Bordetella_C. The sequence continues at coordinate 2,916 of DATJHN010000487.1, read as the reverse complement.
TCGATGGCTCGATGTTCTGGGTGGCCCGCAACGGCACGGTGTTCCGTTCTGTCGGCTACAAGGCCGAGCGGATCAGCACGCACTCCATCGAGGAGGCATTGCGCCGGATCGCGGCACCGAACGCGGTGTGCGGCCTGGCCTATGTGCAGGGCGGGCATAGCTTCTACGTCGTGACCTACGCCACGACCACCCTGGTTTACGACGTGGCAACCAGAGTGTGGCACGAGCGCAGTTCTGCGGCGAACAGTGCATGGCTGCCGGTCAGCATCGCGCAGTATGGCGACGGGCCGTTGTTCGGTGCGTCCAACAGCGGGCGGCTGCTAACGCCGATCCCGTTCCTGGAAACCGATGACGGGGTGCTGCAGACCCGGCTGGTGCAGTTGCCGCCGCTCTGGGCCGGCACGTCGCGCGCGTTCTGCTCCCGGCTGGAAGTGGAGATGGAGCTAGGCCAGCCGCGCAATCCGTCCAGCGTGCAACTCGAATGGTCGGATGATGGCGGCTACACCTGGGTGCCTGGCCGGGTGATGGCGGCGGACAGTGCGGGGCACTATCGCAAGCGGGTGGTGACGACGCGGCTTGGCAGCTTCCGCCAGCGCACATTCCGGCTGGTGATGCAGGGGCATACGGTCATTTACGGCGTGGATGCGGACATTGTCGGTGGGCTGCACTGATGTCGGACGCACGGCCACGGCTGCAACCGCCTGCCAACGATCCGCCGCTGCAGGAGGCTGGCGGGCAGCACTCGCAGGCGTGGTCCGGCTATTTCCAGAATGTGGCGGACGAACTGACGCGACAGGCGGCGAAGCGCGGCGTGGTGGATGGGTCGGACGCGACGGCCGGACAGATCGGCGAGTATCTCACGGCAGCGTCCGGGGCGGTCGGGCTGTCGTCCAATGTGCCGGCCGATATCGTGGCGATGGTGCTGACGCCGGGTGATTGGGATGTATCGGGACAGGCGCAGTTCGGCACGTCCCTGGGCGTGCTGGAGGCGCGCTGCTGGGTGGGGCTTACCTCGGCGACGGTTCACACGCCGGGGGCGTCGGTGATCGTCCTGGTGGGCGGCACGACGCTGCTGGCTACCAACACGCAACTGATGGCGGGGCCGGTGCGGTTCTCGGTGAGCGTGGCGACGAATGTGTATCTTGGCGGGTTGGCGCGGTTCACGGCCGGTGCTGCCTCGGCCGGCGGGGTTATTAGCGCGCGGCGCATGCGCTGATGCGGTATTTCCAGCAGATAGCCGCTGGCATCGAGACGCTACCGCTGATGCTCGATCTCTACCGGCAGCCGGAACTCTGGGACCAGCATAGGGCGCGCACAGGCGGCGCAGGCTCGTTCGAGGGCACCAGCGATATTTGGGTTAGGTTTCGTGACCCTGCCGAGCTTGTTTCCCGTGAAGCATTCCTCGAGGAGTTTCGCTGCGTCTGGTATCCGGCATGGCACGCGCTGCCGCATCTGCGGCCAATCGTGTTCGGGCTGATGGCGCGGGTCGAGGCGGTGGAACTCGGTGGTGTGCTCATCACGCGTGTGCCAGGTGGGCAACAGGTGGCGCCGCACGACGACCGGGGCCGGTGGCATCCTGAGTTCTACCGCACCAAGGCATATCTGCCGCTCGCCACCAACCCTCAGTGCTACAGCACATGCGGCAATGAACGGGTGGTGATGAAGGTTGGTGACGCGTGGCTGTTCGATAACCTGGAAGTCCACTCGACAGTGAATGAGGGCGAGACGGACAGGGTGACGCTCATCGTGTCGATGCGGGTGGAGTGATGAAACGCGCGGAGCACCAGCCGGAACAGGTCGAGTGCGCGATCTACGCCGGCCTGTTCGTGAAGACGTGGACGGTGCAGGACGCCGGCACGCTGCTGCCCCAGCACGCACACGAGTTCGACCATCTGACGCTGGTGATACGCGGGAAGGTGCGAGCGTGGCGTGGCGATGAACTACTCGGTACATTCCGTGCTGGGGCGATGATCCGCATACCGGCGAACGCGCTGCATCAGTTCCTCACTATGGAGCCGGACTGCATGCTCGCTTGCATCCACAACGCCGACCACATCGAGGGCGAGGAGCCTGCGGTGGCGGAATACGCACATCTCGATCTGGAGGACTAGCGAATGCCGTGGGCCGTCGCGGGGGCAGCAGTATCAGCGGGTGCCGGTCTTCTGGGCGGCGTCATGCAGTCGAACGCTGCTGACAAGGCGCAGAAGCAGGCGCAGCAGCAGTTCCTGATGCAGCGCAATGACCTCGGGCCGTATCGCGAGGCGGGCCTGGCGCCGCTCCAGGCGCAGCAGGCGTTGCTGGGGTTGCAGGGCCAGCCGGCGGCCGATGCGGCGATGGCCAACTTCCAGCAGTCGCCGGGGTATCAGTGGCAACTGGACCAGGGCCTACGGGCGGTGGATGCGGGCGCTGCGGCCAAGGGGATGCTGCGGTCAGGCGCCACGCTGCAGGCCGAGCAGCAGTTCGGGCAGGGCTTGGCGAATACCGACTTTTCTAACTATTACGCTAGACTTATGGATATGACAAAACTCGGTGAGACGGCGGCGGCAGGTGGTGCGGCGAACGCAGGGAACGCGGCGGATGCGGCGCTCAAAGGCGCCAACGCACAGTCCTCGATATATGGGAATACGGCATCGGCGCTAGGTGGCTCTGCTAACATGCTGCTCAACAATAAGGGCTTTCAGGACTGGCTAGGGGGTGGAGTTAGCCAGACGGATGTGTCGAATAACGCGCTCTACCAGCAAGGCGCATTCGCTGCCGCTGGTCCTGGCGCATATGGACCATTCAAATGAGCGGCACGCAGGTTTCCAGCTTCTACCCGGTCAACCAGTTGTTGGTGGACAACGCGCAGCAGATCCAGAACCAATACGCGCCGCAGCGCAACGAGCTGTTCGTGCAGCGGGCGCAGCAGGAGATCGG
>DATJHN010000486.1:0-5023 GCA_035493915.1 Bordetella sp. | reverse complement strand
CTGGTGCTGGACGATCACGACCACGATCACGACGGCGACTGAAGCGGCACGGCCGGCCAGAAGGCCGTGATATCCTCCGAGGGTTGATTTTCGTTCAGAAAATATTCAGATTGGCGCCGCGCGGCGCCCGCACCCCGAATCTCCTGGAGCACGCATGCCTCATTCCACACCGCTCATTACGACGATCGTGGGCGGTCTGGTATTGGCCTTCATTCTTGCGGGTATCGCGGTTCGCCTGAAGTTGCCTCCGCTGATCGGCTATCTGTGCGCCGGCATCGTGTGCGGGCCCTACACGCCCGGCTTCACCGCCGATAGCCACCTGGCCAACGAACTGGCCGAACTGGGTGTCATCCTGCTCATGTTCGGCGTGGGCCTGCATTTTTCGCTGCGCGATCTGCTGTCGGTCAAGAGCATCGCCGTACCCGGGGCCATCGTGCAGATCGTCGTCGCCACGGCGATGGGCCTGGGCATGTCGTGGATGATGGGATGGACCATGGGCGCCGGCCTGTTGTTCGGCCTGGCCCTGTCGGTGGCCAGCACCGTGGTCCTGATCAAGGCCATGGAAGACAGCAATCTGGTCGACACCAGCGAAGGCCGCATCGCGATCGGCTGGCTCATTGTGGAAGACCTGGCCATGGTGGCGGCGCTGGTGCTGATTCCCGCCTTGTCCGGCGCGCTGGGGGGACGGGAGGAGGGCGGCGGCGCATCGTTGTGGGTGATATTGGGCCTGACCGCCATCAAGGTGGCGGCCTTTGTCGCCATCATGCTGGTGATAGGCCGGCGCGTCATTCCTTGGCTGCTTGAACGCGTCGTATATACCGGCAACCGCGAACTCTTCCGCCTGGGCGTGCTGGCATGCGCACTGGGTATCGCCTACGGGGCGACGGCGCTGTTCGGCGTGTCGTTCGCGCTGGGGGCCTTCTTTGCCGGCATGGTGATGGCGGAGTCGGAATTCAGCCAGCGCGCCGCGGATGAATCGTTGCCCTTGCGCGATGCCTTTTCAGTGCTGTTCTTCGTTTCGGTAGGGATGCTGTTCGATCCGATGGTGCTCCTGCGCGATCCGTGGGGCGTCCTTGGCACCTTCCTGATCATCCTGGTGGGCAAGTCGATTGCCTCTTACCTGATCGTGCGGGCGTTCCGCCATCCCAAGCTGACGGCGTTGACCATTTCCGCCAGCCTGGCGCAGATCGGCGAGTTTTCCTTCATCCTGGCCGGACTGGGCGTGACGCAGGAGATTCTGCCCAAGGCGGGACAGGACCTGGTGCTGGCCGGCGCCATCCTGACGATTCTGGTCAATCCGCTGTTGTTCAATGCGCTGGACCGCTACCGCGCCAATCTGGAACGCGCACGGGTACGGCCGGAAGAGCCGGATCCCGGCGTGTAGCGAACTTCAGGCGCCCAGCATCCCGGTGACCCATGATGGCCCACGGCCACCCAGGCCGCCATCGGCGTCCGCGGCCGGATTCGCAGGCACGGCCAGGATGCCGCGGTCGGCGATGTCTTCGCCATCGTCGGTCTTGCGGACGCGGTTCGGGGCGTCATGCACCAGCGTTTTCGTCGCCGCGATGGCTTCGGACGTGGTCAGCATGAAGGTATCGACCAAGGCGGCGATGCGCATATCCAGCGAATCCGGTTCGGACAGGCCGTGCACAAAGCCTATGCGCCAGGCTTCGGCGGCGCTGAAGGTTTCTCCCGTAAGGAACCAGCGCGTCGCGTCCCGCGGACTCATCGCGCGCAGCACGTAGGGGGCGATGATGGAGGGAATCAGCCCCAGGCGTGTTTCCGGCAGGGCGAACGTCGCCTGGGACGAGGCGATCGCGATATCGCAGGCGGCGGCCAGTCCCATGCCCAGGCCGGCGCACGCTCCGTGCAGCCGCACGATGGTGGGCTTGGGGCAGCGGTAGATCGTCTCCAGCATGGCCGCGCAGGCCATGGCGTCGGCGCGGATGGCTGCCTCGCCGGCTTGCGCGCTTTCACGTATCCAGTTTTCATCCGCGCCGGTGCAAAACGCGATGCCCCGAGCGGCCAATACGATGGCCCGGACCTGGCTGTCTTCGCTCAGATACGCATAGGTCTCGCGCAATTCCTGGACCATCTGCGCATCCAACGCGTTGCGCACGTCGGACCGGGAAAGCCAGACCACCGCGGCTTGGGGCTTGTGTTCGATTTCCAGCGTTTGCAGCATGATGTGTCCCTCGTCGATGCCTGCCAGCCCCGCGCGGCGGCAACCCGGCCAACTGGCCGGGGATGGGCGCTTGGGTTCGGCCTCGCATCAGGCGGTGCCGGCCGGACGGACAAGGTATGCATGGACCCGATCCGTCGCGCTCTCGCTCGCATTACATCCTTGTTGCGGAAGCTTGACAATCAGCGCAACTCGGGGATTAAGCCATCCGTCGTAATCTGCTGTGTCTCGATGTGGCTATGCCTCCGGTCGCCGGATTACCAGAGCGCCAGCCGTCAGTAGCCAACCGCCAGCCACCCGGGGCGCCGCGCCATCACGCCGTCATCGCAGGGTGGCAATATGGTGCCGAAATGTCCGTTCATCCCGTAACGGGTAAACTGAATGGTTTCGCTTCGGCGCCTTGCGCGCGGCGACCCGTCTCATCCTGCTTTCTTCAAACCCGCTTTTTTCGACTCAACGTGATATCCACAGCCAATCTCACCATCCAGTTCGGCCCGAAGCCGCTTTTCGAGAACGTCAGCGTCAAATTCGGGGGCGGCAACCGGTATGGACTGATCGGGGCCAACGGATCCGGCAAGTCCACCTTTATGAAAATCGTCGGTGGCGACCTGGAGCCGACGGCCGGCAGCGTTTCGCTGGAACCAGGCATGCGGATGGGTAAGCTGCGCCAGGACCAGTTTGCCTTCGAGGACATTCGCGTGCTGGACGTGGTCATGATGGGCCACGTCGACATGTGGTCCGCGATGTCCGAGCGCGACGCCATCTATGCCAACGCCGACGCGTCCGAAGAGGACTACATGCGCGCCGCCGACCTGGAGGCCAAGTTCGCCGAATACGACGGCTATACGGCCGAGGCGCGCGCGGGCGAGCTTCTGCTGGGACTCGGCATCGGGGTCGAACAGCACAACCAGCCCATGCGCGAAATCGCCCCGGGCTGGAAACTGCGCGTGCTGCTCGCGCAAGCACTGTTTTCCAATCCGGACGTGCTGCTGCTGGACGAACCAACCAACAACCTGGATATCAATACGATCCGCTGGCTGGAAGACGTTCTGAACGGCTACCAGAGCACGATGATCATCATCAGCCACGATCGGCACTTCCTGAACCAGGTCTGCACGCACATGGCCGACCTGGATTATCGCGAGATCCGTATTTATCCCGGTAATTACGACGACTACATGCTGGCGTCGACCCAGGCGCGCGAACGCTTGTCGGCCAACAACAGCAAGGCCAAGGAACGCATCGCCGAGCTGCAGGATTTCGTGCGCCGCTTCTCCGCCAACAAATCGAAGGCGCGGCAGGCCACCTCGCGCATGAAGCAGATCGATCGCATCAAGGCGGACCAGGTAGAGGTCAAACCATCCTCGCGCCAGAATCCGTATATCCGCTTCGAGCAGAACAAGGTCATGCACCGCCTGGCGGTGACCGTCGAAAAACTGTCGAAGTCGTATGACGCGCCGGTGATCCGCGACTTTTCCGCGATGGTCGAGGCGGGGGAAAAAATCGCCATCGTCGGCGCGAACGGGGTAGGCAAGACGACGCTGCTGCGCATGCTGGCCGGCGATCTGACGCCGGATTCCGGTTCGATCAAATGGTCGGACAACGCCGATGCCGGCTACATGGCGCAGGACGTGTCGGACCAGTTCCTGCAGACCGACATCAATCTGTTCGACTGGATGGACGATTACCGCCAGGCGGGCGACGACGACCAGTCCGTGCGTTCGGCGCTGGGACGGTTGCTGTTTTCGGCGGAGGACCTGCCCAAGGCGCCCAATGTGTTGTCCGGCGGCGAAAAGAACCGCATGACTTTCGGTCGCCTGATGCTGGGCCGGCACAACGTGCTGCTGATGGACGAGCCCACCAATCACCTGGATATGGAATCGATCGAATCGCTGCAGTTCGCGCTGGAGAAATTCCAGGGCACGCTGTTCTTCGTGTCCCATGACCGCGAATTCGTGTCCGGGCTGGCAACGCGCATTATCGAAATCCTGCCCGATGGCGAAATCATCGATTATCGGGGCGCGTATGAAGACTATCTGGCGTCGCGTGGCGTCGAGGTCTGATCGAGCCGCTTGGCTCTTTCCTGGTGGTGCAGGATGCGACGCGGGGGGGCCGGTGCCGGTGATCCAGGATGCGGCGCTGGACGCCGCCCTGGACGTCGACGCGTAACCAGGGCCGTCATGGGCGCGTTTCCAACGATCCGGCGCGCCACACTATGAAATTTCGTGCTGCGCCGCAACCGGTTTCCGGGCGTCTGATATAAACTAGGGAAAACCCCTAGTAATGAATTCCATGTCACGCCCATCCATTCCGGGTGACCGGGAGCCTCGCGGCTCGTCGGTCACGTTGCAAGTCGTTTCCATCGTTTTTTTCACCTTCCTGTGCTATCTGGTCATCGGGTTGCCGATGGCGGTGCTGCCGGGCTACGTCCATGGCGATCTGGGCTATGGATCCGTGCTTGCGGGAATGGTGATCAGCGTCCAGTATCTGGCGACGCTGCTCAGCCGGTCCCATGCCGGGCGCATGGCCGATACCGTGGGCCCCAAGCAGACCGTGATGATCGGGCTGGCGGCCTGCGCGGCCAGCGGCGTATTCCTGCTGCTGGCCAATGCCTGGTCGCATACTCCCGCGCTGAGCCTGGCCGCGCTGATGGTGGGCCGCCTGGTGCTTGGCTTTGGTGAAAGCTGGGTCGGCACGGGCTGCATTACCTGGGGGATCGGCCGCGTGGGCGCCGCGCACACGGCGAAAGTGATTTCCTGGAACGGCATCAGCACCTATGGGGCGCTGGCGATCGGTGCGCCGCTGGGCGCGCAATTGCAGGCGCAATGGGGCTTCGGCGCG
>DATJHN010000485.1:0-11926 GCA_035493915.1 Bordetella sp. | reverse complement strand
TGAAGACCAAGACGGTGGCCGCCGAAGCCCGCAAGGACGGCATCTACGTGACCTTCGAGGGCGAGGGCGCCCCGAAGGAACCGCAGCGCTACGACCTGGTGCTGCAAGCGGTGGGCCGTTCGCCCAACGGCAAGAAGATCGGCGCCGACAAGGCGGGCATCGCCGTGACCGACCGCGGCTTTATTCCGGTCGACAAGCAGATGCGCACGAACGTGCCGCACATCTTCGCCATCGGCGACATCATCGGCAACCCGATGCTGGCGCACAAGGCCGTGCATGAAGGCCATGTGGCGGCGGAAGCGGCGGCTGGCGAGAAGGCATTCTTCGACGCGCGCGTGATTCCTTCGGTTGCCTACACGGACCCGGAAGTGGCGTGGGTGGGCCTGACGGAAGACGAGGCCAAGAAGCAGGGCATCAACATCCAGAAGGGCGTGTTCCCGTGGGCGGCTTCCGGCCGCGCCATCGCCAACGGCCGCGACGAAGGCTTCACCAAGCTGATCTTCGACGCCGAAAGCCATCGCATCCTGGGTGGCGGCATCGTGGGCACGCATGCCGGCGACCTGATCAGCGAACTGGCTTTGGCGGTCGAGATGGGCGCGGACGTGGTGGATATCGCCAAGACCATCCACCCGCATCCCACGCTGGGTGAATCGGTGGGGATGGCGGCGGAAGTCGCCGAAGGCACCTGCACGGATTTGCCGCCGGTGAAGAAGAAGTAAGGCGGCGCGGCGACGCGCGGCAATGAAAAAGCGGCCCTGGTGGCCGCTTTTTCATTCGGCTCGGCCCTTTGGGCTCAAGCGCGCTTGACCCAGGCGCCGGGCCAGTGCGTGATGTTCTGGTCCAGCTCGCTTTCGTTGAACAGCCACGGCGGCGTCGTTACCTTGAATTCCGCGTGCTTCGCCACGAAGTCGCGTGCCGCGTCTGTCGGGTTGTCCGTGGTCCAGGTCGCCGTGCCACGAGGAACGTCCGCCAGGTCGTACATGATGCCGTCCGTCGCCACGATGTAGGATCCCGGCGTGACGAATTTCGAATAGAGCTCCAGCTCGCGCAGCACGTGCTCGTAGGTATGGTTGGAATCCAGAATGACGAGCACGGTTTCGCCCGGCTTTACCAGGGATTCCACGTGGCTGATGGTTTCGGGCGCGGTCGAGCTGCCTTCCACCAGGGTGATGTAAGGCATCAAGGGATGAGCCTCTATCGCGGCACGGTTGTGCGGCCGGATCTCGATGTCGATGCCGACAATCCGGCCGCGCCCCATCGCCTTGCAAAGCGAGGCGTAGAACACCAGGGAGCCACCGTGTGCGACACCGGTCTCGATGATTACATCAGGCTGCAGTTTGGTGATGACTTCCTGCATCCGGACCATATCTTCCGGCAACTGGATCACCGGACGGCCCATCCAGCTGAACGTGTAGTGGTATTTCTGATCCCAGCCCACGCGGACCCATTGGCGGGAGATGGCTTCGAATGCTTCTTTCGAATACAGGTCCAGGGAGCGCGTTTCGCTGCCGTCGGTAACGGTAAGCAGCTTGGCGTCGGTATCTATCAGCAGCTTCATTGTTTGCTCCAGTCCACAAGCTCCATGCGGATGTTCTGTTCCGCGAGGAGCTTCAGATTTTCATTTCTGTAGTTGGGGTTCATAAGGACGGCCATCGTTACGCCGCGCCGGGAGGCTTGCTCCGGGCTGACGATGGGATGGCCGGTGCCGGGCACGAAATGGCCCTGCTTGTTGGGGTTGAGGTCGATCAGGCAATCGATCCGCGTGCCTTCGGGGTCCAGCAGATTAGCCAGCGTCACCCCTTTGGCGCCGGCGCCCCAGACGGCGATTTTCGCGTGCGAGCGTTCCTCGTCGAGCCGCGTTTTCAGATGGCCGATAAGCCGCGCTTCCGCTTCGGCATAGGACTGCGTCAAGCTTAGCAGCGCCGAAGGGTCGGCGGCGGGGATGGCGCCGGCGGCATCGGGATCGGCCAGGGTCGCTTCAACCCACAAATACTGCTCGCCGAATATGTAGTGCACATCTTCGACCTTGAAGCCGGCCCGCTGGAACGCGGTTCGTATGGACTCTTGCGAGAATAGCGAGCAATGCTCGTAGAAGAAGTCCCAGATCACCTGCCCGCGCAGTATCCATTCGACGGCGGGGGTTTCAAAGAAGACCCGCGCATTGGGCGCTTGCGACAACGCGGCGCGGACGGACCGCAGCATATCCAGCGGTGTCTGGATATGCTCGATGACGTGCCGGCAGATTACGACGTCGGCTGGAACCGCGGCGCAGGAAGCGTCGTAATACGATTTGCGGAAGGTCAGCCGGCCACCCAGTTCGGTCTCGGGGCCGACGTAGCTGGGATCGAAACCTATACCGCGGTTGCCCGTGGCGGGATCGTTCACCAGCTTGCGCAGGAACTCGCCCTTGCCGCAACCCACCTCGACGATCGTGCAGTCGCGCACCTGCTTTTCACGCACGAGCATATCCGCCAGGCCATCCAGATAGGCATCGAAATGGGCGGAGTGGGATTGCGCGTTGTCGTAGCTTTGGCCGTACGACAATCTGGCGGGATCGAAGCTGCGGTTGAAGACGAAACCGCAGGATGCGCACGCCGCCATATCGAGCGTGCCCCGGTTGGCGCGGCGTGCATCTTCCGGGCTCGCGCAGACTATGTGCTGATGGCATGGCACGTCGAGCCGATGAACGAATGGCGCGGCGGCCGGAGTGCCGCAGATCGGGCAGCTCTCTATATGCATTTGAGTGTTCTCTGCAGACCTTCACGCAACGAGAGCGCTTGCCGCCATCCGAGCCCGGTCAGCCGTTCGTTGTTCCCGACGATAATCTCCGGCCCCCTCGCGCCCGTGGGCGTCAAGTCCAGTACGGGGGCGGGACTGACATCCAGCAAGCCGGCAATCTCGCCTACGATGGTTTCGATTGCCATGGCGCGACCGGAGCTCAGGTTGTAGCAGCCCTGGGCCTGGCCGGAGAGCAGCGCGTGAAACCCGGCGGCGACGTCCGAGACGTGCATGAAATCGCGGCGAGCGCTGTGATGGACGCCAAAGGGCGTGATACGCCCGCTCAAGGCATCGACCAGCGCCGGGATAAGCCGCTTCTGGCCTTCGCCCTGGCCGTACAGCAGGAAAATCCGGCCCCAGGCCCATGCCACTCCATGTGATTCACAAATAGCCTGGAGGCGCAGCAGGGTATCCCGTTTGGCCTCGCCATAGGGCGTCGCGGGTTCGATGGGCGTAAGCGCCTCATCGCATCGCGTGTCGTCGTGACGGTATTCGTAGCAGGTGCCGGCGGCGACGACGTGCCTTCCGCCGTTTCGGCAGAATGCCTCGACCAGCGCCGCGGTGGCATCCCGCCAGGTCTCATTGAGCGGGGAGTTCCAGAACTTGCCGTGCTCCACGTACCAGGCCAGATGCAGCAAGTGAGTGGCTTGCGCTGCTTCGACGATGCGGGCATGGTCCCCGGTGGCCAGAAGATCCGCTTCGATGAACGGAACCGCATCGGCGGTATCGGGCCGCTTGCGGCCGACCGCGACGACATCCACCCCATGATCGACCAGGGTGCCCAGCACGTGGCGGCCGATGAAGCCATTGGCACCGGTAAGCAGGACCTTCATCGCGCGGTCTTCATGGGGATGTCGAATCCCATGAAGCTCTCATCCAGGAAGGCACGTTCCGCGTCCTTGGGCGACATGTTGCCTACAGGCAGGGCCCACTCGATGCCGACCCGGGGATCCAGGGGATGAAGGCCGGCCTCGGCGCCCGGCGCGTAGGCGCGCGTGTTGCAGTACACAAGCTCGACGTCGGGCACCAGGGCCTGGAAACCATGGGCGTAGCCTTCCGGAACCAGCAGCGCGACACCGTTGTCGGCGGACAGCTTCTCCGCATGCCATTGCAGGAATGTGGGCGACCCCTTGCGCATATCGACCGCCACATCCAACAGCTCGCCGCGCGTGCACATTACCAATTTCATCTCGGTGTGCGGCGCCAGCTGCATGTGCATGCCGCGCACGGTGCCGGGATGGCGGGTCAGGCTGCGGTTGACGTGGACGATGGGGCCGTGCCAGCCGGCGGCTTCCAGGGTTTCGGCGCAGAACAGGCGTTCGAAGTAGCCCCGGTCGTCGGCGTGAGCCTTGCGGTGGACCGTGAACAGCCCGGGCAGGGCGCACGGCTTTATCTCGATTTGGCTCATGCTGTACGCTCGTATGAATCGATATGGGCGTGGCACAGATTACGGGCGTCCGCGCCTTCTTTCTGCTGGCGATACCACTCCATGGTCAGGCGCACGGCTTCGGCGGCGGACCAGCGCGGCTCGATGCCCAGGATGTGGCGGGCCTTGGCGGTCTCCAGCGACAGGTAGTGCGTTTCGTGGGGCGCATGCGCGTCCGCCTTGCCGTATTCGACGGCGCCTTTGCCATATACGGAGCGTGCCAGATCGACCAGGGACCGGACGTCCATCACGTCGTGACCGGCCGGGCCGATGTTGTACGCATCGGCCAGCGTGGGCTGGTTCCAGAGCTGTTCGGCCAGGCACAGATAGGCGTTCAGCGGTTCCAGCACGTGCTGCCATGGGCGCACCGCGGCCGGATTGCGAACCTGCAGCACCTGACCGGCCTGCCAGGCGCGCACCGCGTCGGGGATCAGGCGGTCTCGCGCCCAATCGCCGCCGCCGATAACGTTGCCCGCGCGTACGCTGGCCAGCGGAATCCCCGCGGACCGTAAAAAAGAGTCCCGGTAGCTGGAAACGACAATCTCGGCAGCCGCCTTGCTGGCGCTGTAGGGATCATGGCCGCCCAGCGTATCCGATTCGCGATACGGGAAAAACGTCTGCTGGTCCCGATAGACCTTGTCGGTGGTCACGGCGACGATCGCGCGTACAGATCCGGCGCGGCGCGCCGCTTCCAGTACATGCACGGTGCCCATGACGTTGCTGCCGAAGGTCAGCACCGGGTCGTCATAGCTGGCCCTGACCAATGGCTGCGCCGCCAGGTGCAGCACGATTTCCGGTTGGAAATCGCGGACGATGCCATCCACCAGCGACATCTCGCGAACGTCGCATAGATGGCTCTCGGCCAGGCCATCGATATCGGCCAGTTCGAACAGGCTCGGATCGGTAGGCGGCGGCAGCGAGATCCCGCATACCGACGCGCCGAGACGCTGCAGCCATATCGCCAGCCACGCGCCCTTGAAACCGGTATGTCCGGTCAACAGCACACGGCGGCCCCGCCAGAAGACGGGGGAGGGAATCGGCATTACCATAGCTTCCAGGGTGCCGCGTTGCGCGCCCACAAATCTTCCAGCAGGTTCTTCTCGCGCAGCGTATCCATGGGTTGCCAGAAGCCATGGTGCTCGTAGGCCATCAGGTCACCCTGCCTGGCCAACTGCTCCAGGGGCTTCAATTCCCACGGACTGTCGTCATCGTCGATCAAGGAAAGCGTCTTCGGCGACAGCACGAAAAATCCGCCATTGATCATGCCGCCATCTCCAGGCGGTTTTTCCTGGAAACCCGCGACCTGCGCGTTGTTCAGCATCAGCGCGCCGTAGCGGCCGGGCGGCCGCACCGCCGTCACGGTGGCGGGGCGTCCATGCTCGCGATGGAACTTGATCAGCGACGAGATATCGACGTCGGCGACTCCGTCTCCATACGTAAAGCAGAACGCCTCTTCGTCCTTGACATAGTCGGCGACGCGCTTCAGGCGTCCGCCGGTCATGGTGTTCTCGCCGGTGTCCACCAGGGTGACGCGCCAGGGCTCCGCCTTGCGCTGGTGGACGATCATGTCGTTCTTGGCCATGTCGAAGGTGATGTCCGACATGTGCAGGAAGTAGTTGGCGAAATACTCCTTGATCATGTAGCCCTTGTAGCCGCAGCAGATCACGAAGTCGTTCACGCCGTGGGCGGAATAGATCTTCATGATGTGCCACAGGATCGGGCGACCACCGATTTCGATCATGGGCTTGGGTCGCAGGTGGGTCTCTTCCGAGATCCGGGTCCCCAGGCCGCCGGCCAGAATAACCGCTTTCATAAGCCTATTTCCCGAAGCGCTGTTTCAGAATTCGCAGGATTTCGGTCTTCAGCTTTCCGACCTCGTCCGCCGGTAGCGTGGACGAAGCCAGCTTGGTGAAGTCCTCGGCGTAGTAGTCGTAGAAATCCGCGCGCGGCAATACCTTGTTCCGGCCCGTCATGCGTTGTTCCGTGCTGGAAGCCCGCTGGCTGAAGTAACGGCGGTAGTACGTCGCGTCGGGGGCATACAGCAGCTTCCCTGCCCATAGCAGGCGGCTGATCAGGACGTGGTCCCAGGAGATGGTGCCCTTTATCTCGAACCCATCCAGCGAGGAGCGCCGGAACAGCGAGTGCAGGATGGTGCAGTTGGCGAGTTTTGCCACCGACTCCATATAGCGGACACGTTGCGAGTTGTCGGAGAAGTCATACACCGCGGCCGCGACAGGGCCGACGCGCTCGTCCATGACGGAATAGGGCATTCCGCACACCATCGCGGTATCGGGCGAGCCTGAGAGGGCCTCGACGGCTTTTTCAAGGTAGCCGTCGGAAAGATAGTCATGGCCGCCCAGCCACATGAAGTATTCGGAGCTGGTCTCTTCGAACAGGAATTTCCAGTTCTTCAGTGCGCCGATATTCTCGGTCTGATGCACGACCTCGAAGCGTTCGTCGCCGGCGGTCAGGTCCTTCAGTATTTCAGCGCTCTTGTCGGTGGAAGCGTTGTCCGAAATGATGTACTTGACCGAATCGGCATTCTGCTTTTTCAACGACAGAATGGTCTTTTCCAGGTACTTGTCTTCGTTGTAGACCGGCACGCCTATGCATGTCTTGTATTCGGCGTCCTTGCCTTTCACCAGGGCGGGCATGGCGATGGGTTCGGCTTCCGCTTCTGTGTCGGCTGGCGTCTCGGACTCGCTGGCCGGCGTGGGCGCGGGCGGACGCTTGGGCATCTGTGTTTCCAGATAGCTTTGCGCGGCCTCTTCGTTGCCGGCCTGCAGCACGCGATGCGCCATGTCCGGCGACCGGTAGGCCGTATGCAGGATGAAGGCCAGCTTCATGCGCTGCTTGTCATCCAATGCCTTCAGGCGCTGGTCGTCCGGCACGAAAAGGGCGTCATAGCTCAGCACCTGCGAGTGGACTTTGGCGTACGCCTTGCGCAGGTTCGGATCGGAGAACTGGCTGCCCATGCGCTGGTTATCCAGCCGTAGCAGGCGGAATCCATATTTGGCCAGCAGCTTGGTGATGCTGCCCAGGTCGGACTGCTTCTTGAAGACGTCGACGAACATGATCCGGATATGCACGAACAGGATGTTCGGCAACAGCCCTTCGGCGCCCTGCAGGATTTTCTTGTTGTCGTGGGTCTCGTTCAGGACCAGCCAATCCAGCGTATCCAGGCCGTCGATGCGATCCAGCCGGATGGTGGCGATGGGCAGCTTGGCCAGCAGGCTGGCGGGCTGCTGCATGAAGGGCTGTTGCTTGCCCGGCGCCAGCGGCTCCAGCGTGCCGCTCAGCTCCGATGCCAGGCAGTTGTACAGCACGCCGGGCTCGCCGTCGCCCAGGGCCATGTGGCCCTGATGGTGGTGCAGGGCCTTCTCGTACTTGAGCCGTGCGGCGTCGCTCACCCGGCTGGCGGGGTCGAAGACGACGATGGACAGGGCTTTCGTGCGATTCGGCACCTGGAAAATGGGCGTGTTGAACATCGTCGCGCCGTGGTCCAGCGCAACGATCTTGCCCTTGATGTCGAAATTGAAGTTCTGGCTTTTCTTGGGCGCGGCCGGCAAGGCATCGGGGTCGGGCGCCACCACGTCCATGGGGCTGTCTTCGTCCTCGAACCACGGTTTGCCTTCGGCGGTAAAGGCAAGCGCGGCAGGGGCCTTGCCGGAGCAATAACGCTGCCATATGGCCCGGAATGCCGTGGCCAGGTGGCCCGCGAAGCGCGGCGCGTTGCAGACCGGCGACTCCAGCAGGATCTGGCGAAGATGCCGGCGTATGGTGGCCAGGGTATCCAGATTGCTGATCAGGCCGATTACACGCGTCCGGTATTCATCCCAGTCGTTGACCACCAGTTCGGGCATGCCCACGTTGGCCAGGTGGGTGGCGGAGTGGCGCCCGGCGAAGGTCGGTCCGGGCAGCGTGACCACGGGCACGCCCATCATCAGCGCTTCGCAGGTGGTCAGGCCGCCGGAGTAGGGCCAGGGGTCCAGTGCCACATCGACGTCGTTGTAGCATTCGAACAGTTTGTAGTGGGGGGACTGGCCCTCCAGGCGTATGCGGTCGGCCGAAATGCCGTGGCCGGCCATGATGCCCTCGATGCGCTTGCGCATGGATTCCGTGCCGTACCCGGCCCCTTTCAGGAACAGGTGCGAATCCGGCACCGCCCGCATCAGCTCGCCCCAGTGAGCCAGGATGACGTCGTTGATCTTGGTCGGGTTGTTGAAGCAGCCGAAGGTGACATAGCCGTTCTTGCGTGCCGGTAGCTCGCCGACCGCGGGCAGCTTGGGCGGCGGCATGTAGCAGATGTAGTCGTCGGGCATGCGGATCAGCTTTTCGGTATACATGTGATCGCTGCCCGGCGGTGATTCCACACTATCGGTGAGCAGATAGTCGATGGTTTCCAGGCCGGTCGTGTTGATCAGGCCGCCCACCCATTTCATCAGGATGGGCGCCGGCTCCAGCGTCATGGTCCGCATGTGCGTCCCGGCGTTGTAGCCCGCCAGGTCGATCAGGATGTCGATGCCATCGTCACGGAACATCTGCGCCAGCGCGTCATCGCCGGTTTGCATGATGGGCGTCCAGCGAGCGGCCACGGCCTGCAGGCGCTTGGTGACATGATCGACGGTGGCCGTCGTGGTGTACAGATATAGCTCGATGCCGTGCTTGCCCAGCTGTTCCAATGCGGTCGCGGTCATCGCGCCCACCGGATGCTGGCGGAATCCATCGGAAAACATGCCGATACGCAGCTTGCGGCCCGGTGAGAGGTCGGCCGGCCTGGGGCGCGACACCTCCTTGTTCGGCGGGTAATACGTGGCCCACTGCTTGCACGCATCCAGGATTTCTTCCGCGCTCTTTTCCGGCAGGTAGTGCAGCATGGTCAGCCAGTTCGAGAAGGCGGACGCGTTGTAGCTCGGGGAAATCTTTATCGCTTCGCGGTAGAGCTGCTCGGATTCATGGATCAGGCCCAGGTCGCGCTTGGTGCTGGCCAGGTTGGTCATATGCGAGTACCTGCCCGGGGGATCCAGTTTCATCAACTGTTCCTGCAGGACGATCGCTTCCTCGAACCTGAATGTGCCGACCAGCAATTGCGCCTTGGTCCAGATGGCGTTAAGCGATTTCGGGTTGAGTTCCAGCGACCGTTCGATGTGCCGCATGCCCTCATGGCAGTTGTTCTGGCGCCAGCAGAGATCGGCCAGCCCATGATGGGCGCCGGCAAGCTTGTCATCCAGCGACAGGGCATGCTCGAAATGCTTGCGGGCGATCGGATCGTTGCTGCACTGAGTCTCCACCTGGGCCAGCAATACCCAGCCCTGGGGATCTTGCGGATCCAGTTCCACCACCTTTTCCGCCGCATGCCGGGCGCCTTCCAGCTCCTTGGCCTTGGACAACAGGATGCCGAGTTGCCACCACGCCTTGGCGTCGTCGGGGGACTGCTCGGTGCGGGCGCGAGCCTGTTCCACGGTCAGGGCGGGCCGGGCGACAGACGCAACCCCGGGGCCGGGGCGGCGGACGGGTGGGGAAGGGCGGTGCGATTTTGCCATGGCGACGGATTGCGGATATGGGTGCGGAAAATGACTATTGCGAGTCTAAATGCAGGCTGAAACGGCAAATTCGTTGGTCAGCGGCGAAAAATAGCGGCTTTTCGCGGAGAAGAAATCCCTGTCGGAAAAAGCCCATACGCCGCGGGGCTGCCCGGCGGCAAAAGAAAAAAACCCCTGGCGTGAGCCAGGGGTTTCAGCGGTACTGCATGTCGCGGATGGGTGGTTGCCCACCCATCCGTTGCCGTGCGATTAACGCAGCAGCGACAGGACCGTTTGCGGCACTTGGTTGGCCTGCGCCAGCACCGAGGTGCCAGCCTGTTGCAGGATCTGTGCGCGGGTCATGTTCGACACTTCGGTCGCGTAGTCGGCATCTTCGATGCGCGAACGCGAGGCCGACAGGTTGTTAACCGTGTTGTTCAGGTTAGCAACAGTCGATTCGAAGCGGTTCTGCACGGCACCCAGGGCGCTACGCAGATCGTCGACTTGCGACAGGGCCTTGTCGATGGCGGCCAGCGGATCCATGACGGTCTGATCCTTGTCCAGCGTCAGCTTGCCGGTCGTGCCGTTGGTCGCTTCCACCTTGTAGTAGCTGACCGTGCCGTCGGTGTCGGTGTGCTGGATGTACAGGCCGGAGGTGTTGCCTGCCGAGGTGCCCGTACCCGTCGCGTCGGGCTTGTAGCGGACCAGGGTGTTGGTGCCGCCGGTCTTGCCCAGCTTGGCGTTGACGTCGCTGTAGTCCACGCTGACGGCGAACGAGGTGCCGGTGTGAACGGTGGTCGTGCCGGTGTAGGTGGTGCCGCCGTTCGTGGTGATGCCTTGCGCGCTGACCGCGGCGGCCGTGGCGATCGTGCTGGTGCCGCTGGCGACGTCGAGGCTGACCGCGCCGGTCGTGCCGTTGAAGGTGGCCACGTAGTACGTACCGCCGACCTTGGCGTAGTAGTTCGTGGAGCCGCCCGTGGCTTGGTACAGCTTGGCGGTCGTCAGATCCAGGCCGGCGATCTGGTATTCGCTCTGGCCAACGGCGGTCAGGTCGACCAGGCCGTCCGCGCTGCCGGAGTTGTAATCCGTCAGGGTGGTCAGGGTGCCGTAGCTGGTGACAGAGCCGATTTCGATCGTGTTGGACGTCGAATTCCAGCTGGCCGTGAAGGTCGTGCCGCCTTGCTGGACGTACAGTTTGCCATCGCCACCAACCTTCGCGGTGTACGCAGCGGTGCTGCCGCCGTCAGCCGAGAAGCTGAAGGAGGTGTAGTTGAAGCTGTGGTGCGTGCCGATGTTGGCCGTCGTGGTCGTGGCGTACGTCGTGCCCGACAGGGACGCGGCGACAGCCGTGAAGTTCGAAGCACCGCTGCCGTCGGTCAGCGTGCGCTGGTGAGACATGTCCAGGGTGTTCAGGCCCAGGGTCGTGGCGTTGATGGCGTGCAGATCGATGTTGATCGTTTCGCTGTCGTTCGCGCCGACTTGGATGCTCAGGCTTTGGTCGCTGGCCAGAACCTTGACGCCGTTGAACTGGGTCTGGTTGGCCACGCGGGTGATTTCGTCCAGACGCTGGGTGATTTCAGCCTGGATGGAATCGAGGTCGCTGCCGCTGTTCGTGCCGTTGGCGGCTTGCACCGACAATTCACGAATACGTTGCAGGTTGTTGTTGATTTCGTCGAGGGCGCCTTCGGTCGTTTGAGCGATCGAGATGCCGTCGTTGGCGTTACGGGCAGCCTGGGTCAGGCCGTTGACGTTGGCGGTGAAGCGGTTAGCGATCGCTTCGCCGGCCGCGTCGTCCTTGGCGCTGTTGATGCGCAGGCCGGAGGACAGACGTTCGATGGCCGAACCGAGGTCCGACTGGGACTTGTTCAGGTTGTTTTGCGCAACCAGCGACAAGTAGTTGGTATTGATCACTGCAGCCATGGATAGCTCCCAAGAGAGAAAGGCTTCTTCAAACCGGGCAGCCACGCCGCCCTGCGGGGTGCGGGATCGTCCACCGGGATGGCCGCTTGCCGCGCCGCTGACTGGGTAACGGCAAGGTTTCGTAAACCTTTAGGGGGATGGACAGCGAAAAATTTCTGTCTTTCGCGCGCCGTTCCCTGGGGAAGCGGCAAATCCGTTCCGACATGTTTTGCAACACATAAGCAACGGATGTGGAGGCGAGTGCTCAGGCCACGTAAGAAATGCGCACGTCTTCCGGCAG